>JAESUH010000115.1 GCA_016763155.1 Rhizobiaceae bacterium | reverse complement strand
GTTTCTTCTTTTGGTATGAATTGATTATGATGATTTTTCTTAATCCTGCATACATCATTGTGTTTGTCTCCAATTATATAGATATTTTGGTTAGATTTTTACTGGAATAATTAAATGCCTTTAATGGAATCGGAGCCCTTCCCTCTTACAAACTCAATTGAATAACTCTCTGTAAAAATTTACATAGCTATATCGTACCAATGCTTCGACGAACAAAACTGCTCATTTAATGTCCACATTTAATATATGTACTTTTTATATACATGCATATACTGTATACATTAACATGTAGCATTTTTGAGCATCAGTATGAAACAGAAAGACATTAAGTGGGATCAACAAGTGAGATTTCGACTAATCGAAATTATTGCTCAGTGGGAAGGACGCCTAACTACAAAGCACCTGTGTGAAGCTTTTCGTATAGGGCGTCAACAAGCCTCGAGGGATATCAATAAATACATAAGCCTTACTGACCGAGAACAACTGGTACTAGATAGGACGATTAAGGGCTATAAACCAGCCGATGATTTTAAACCTTTTTTCACTCAAGGTACTGCACACGAATACCTGACAATGCTTCATCAGCAACATAACAACGATGAAACATTTGAATTTTTCAGTTGGGGAGAAGCTCAATCGACAGTATTAAGTGTCCCTGACAGGGTTGTTTCTCCGAAAATCGTGCGCGGTTTAATTGCAGCCGCAAGGGCAAACCTTCGTGTAGATATTGACTACGTGTCGCTTTCGACACCCGAAATCAGAGGGCGAATAATCGCCCCCCATAGCCTAGTGTATGATGGTATTAGGTGGCATATAAGAGCTTATTGTGAAGAAAGAAAAGAGTACCTCGACTTCGTACTGAGTCGCTTCAGGAGTGAGCCAGATTTAATGGATAGGTTGGCCCAGCGATAAAGCCAGAAGAGCGGCAAGCAATGCGGATCATGTGATTGATGCGGTGAAGGTTTTTGATCGCATCGAAGACGCCATTGCCGATTTGCACTTCACCTATGCAACCACCGCGCGCCACCGCGACATGTTGAAACCCGTACGCTCGCCACGAGAAGCCGTATCGACCCTGATGACCAAATTCAAATCGGGCGAGAAAACCGGCATTTTGTTTGGCCGCGAGCGCTGGGGCCTCAACAATGAGGAAATTGCCCTTTCAGACGAAATCGTGACTTTTCCAGTCAATCCTGCTTTCGCCTCTTTGAATATCGCCCAAGCGGTGCTTTTGATGAGCTATGAATGGATGAATGCCACCATGGCTGAACCAGAAAAACCTGTGTTCGGTGCGATTGATAGTGAAACGGCCAGCAAAGAAGATATGGTTGGACTGTTTGAACATCTGGAAAGTGCGCTCGATGATGCCCGGTATTTCCATCCTCCGGCAAAACGCGAACGTATGCGGTTGAATCTTCGAAACACTTTCACCCATGCAAAATTGAAAACACCGGAAATTCATGCCCTGCGCGGTGCGATTGCTGCGTTGGAGCGCCGCTGGAAGAAGAAGCGCGGAGAATGGTGATTTTGTCTCTGTCGCAAATACAGACCAAAACCCCCGCTATTAACTCGCCCTTTAAGTTTCATGTGCCATTCCCTATCTTTAGAAAAATGAATTGATTCGAATAATCCGTGCAAAGGCGACGTGAACAATGAGAGATCCAGTAGAAACCTATATGAACCTTGTTCCCATGGTTGTTGAACAAACTAACCGGGGTGAGCGGTCCTATGATATTTTTTCGCGACTTTTGAAAGAGCGTGTCATCTTCCTTACCGGCCCGGTAGAAGATGGAATGGCTTCCATTATTTGCGCCCAATTGTTGTTCCTTGAAGCTGAAAATCCGAAAAAGGAAATCAGCATTTACATCAATTCACCTGGCGGTGTGGTGACATCCGGCATGGGCATTTATGATACTATGCAATTCATCAAGCCTCCTGTTTCGACCCTTTGTATCGGTCAGGCCGCATCCATGGGCTCGCTTCTGCTTTGTGCAGGCGCAAAAGACTTGCGCTTTTCCCTGCCAAATGCCCGTATCATGGTGCATCAGCCATCCGGTGGTTTCCAGGGGCAGGCTTCTGACATTCAGCGCCATGCCGAAGACATCATGAAAATGAAACGTCGTTTGAACGAGATCTATGTGAAACATACAGGTCAGGAATATGATTTAATTGAATCAACTCTTGATCGCGATCACTTCATGACAGCAGACGAAGCCAAGGATTTTGGCATTGTTGATAAAGTGATTGAAGAGCGCCAAGAAGAAGGCGCTGAAGGCTAAAACTCCGGTTTTTGCCACAAAAAGCGGAATACTGGCCAGATATTGTCGGTTTAGGCCAGTTTCCGGTAAGCCCGTTAAGCTAATATAGAGTTTTTTGCACATACAATAGCTGTTAGTGTAATGTTATTGTGAAATTGGTTGCCATCAATGCGCCTGATTGGCGTACTTAATGGTTGTAACCAGTTTTGTTGGCTCTCATATGATAGTGCGAGCGTAATGAATTGAATGTCCGGTCTATGAAAGGGTCGGCAATTTCAAACCCAGGATTTTTGAATGAGTAAAATTTCAAACACAAGCGGTGACGATGGTGGAAATTCAAAGAACACCCTCTATTGTTCTTTTTGTGGAAAAAGCCAGCATGAAGTACGTAAACTGATTGCCGGTCCTACTGTTTTCATTTGTGATGAATGTGTAGAGCTTTGCATGGATATTATCCGTGAGGAAAACAAATCCTCCATGGTGAAATCCGGTGAAGGTATTCCAACACCTCAAGAAATCATGGATGTCCTGAACGATTATGTAATCGGTCAGGAACATGCCAAACGCGTATTGTCCGTGGCTGTTCACAACCACTACAAACGTCTCAACCACGCTTCTAAAGATGGTGAAGATGTGGAATTGGCAAAATCCAATATCATGCTAATTGGCCCAACTGGTTGCGGCAAAACTTTGCTCGCCCAGACTTTGGCCCGTATTCTTGATGTGCCTTTCACTATGGCTGACGCGACCACTTTGACTGAAGCTGGTTATGTTGGTGAAGATGTTGAAAACATCATTTTGAAATTGCTTCAATCTGCCGATTATAACGTTGAACGCGCCCAGCGCGGCATCGTCTATATCGATGAGGTCGATAAAATTTCGCGTAAATCCGATAATCCGTCCATCACGCGTGATGTCTCGGGTGAGGGCGTGCAGCAGGCCTTGCTGAAAATTATGGAAGGCACAGTTGCATCTGTTCCTCCTCAAGGCGGACGCAAACACCCTCAACAGGAATTCTTGCAGGTCGATACCACCAACATGCTGTTTGTATGTGGCGGTGCGTTTTCTGGTCTTGAGAATATTATTTCTGATCGTGGTCGCAAAACTTCAATTGGTTTTGCTGCCCATGTTGATAATCCGGAAGATCGCAAAACCGGCGAATTGCTTCGCAAGGTAGAGCCTGAAGATTTGCAGAAATTTGGTCTTATTCC
>JAESUH010000114.1 GCA_016763155.1 Rhizobiaceae bacterium | reverse complement strand
TTACCCCGAGGTAGAACAGAACTGGTTTGTTCAACCTCGCTCGGAATTGCCAATGGAAATTAGGCGCATGACCCTGCTCGACGGTGCAGGACAGGTGCGAATGTTGTCGCGGCTTGCCCTGCATGATGCCGCCGGTAGGGGGGAGATAGAGCGGGTGGTCGGCGCAGCGTTGCGTGGGCTGGCCGAGCACAATAATAAGGGTGGCTTTGAGGGAATAGTCAATGTCACTTTGGTAGGGTCCCTGGCCGGTGCCACGGGTTCTGGAGCCTTCCTGCAAATAGCGGCCTTGGCGCAATACATTGCCAAACAGTCCAATATTGCAGTCAATATTTATGGGTTGTTTCTTCTGCCCGATGTCTATGCCCGCTCAGGTGAAATGCCCGCAGGACAAATTCCCAATGTCTTGGCCAATGGCTATGCCTCATTGAAAGAATTTCATGCCGTAACCCTGAAAGCAGCGGAGCGTGAGGGGCGCATGGAATTTGATTTTGAATATGCCCCAGGCCTCTCTTTGGGGGCAGGGGATATTCCGTTCGATTCCCTTACGCTCATTGATTATGAGGATATGAAGGGGGCAAATCTTGGCCGATCAATCGAAACATATCGGTTATTAACTGAGAAAGCAGCCTATATGCTTTTGTTTACCCCGGTGGGTGGTAAACGTGATTCAACGACTGTCAATGATATTCGCGATACGGTTGGTGCGGCAGCCGATGGCACCCACAACCGGGTCGCAGGCCTTGGGTTATCTGCCATTGAGTATCCCTATGAGTCGATAAAGCGTTATCTCACCAATCAAATTGGTCTTGCATCCATTGCGGGTGATTGGTTACGTCTGGATAATCAATATTATAACCGCGTTCAACGTTTTAAGCAGCTGCGCGCATCGGGCAATATGACAGCAAAAGAGCCTGAACGCGCTAGCTCTTATCTGCGAGATTTGAAGCAATTGTCTGATGAACAATTGCCATTCTTCCGCGAAATCTACGACAACCTCTATCCGATATTAGTTGATCCAAAACGTGGCTCGGAAACCGTGCCCCGGCACAACACTTTTTTGGATCATTTTGGCGACCATGTTGAACGCACTTTTTGGTCCGCCACTGTGCTGGATGATGCGCGTGAAAGAGCTCAACTGGATATAGACCGGTTTGATGCAAGAGAAGCAATCATTGAAGAGGTGCGCAAATCCGAGGGTCGGCTGGATCGGGATCTTGCCGCAATTGAGGCTGAGCTGATCAATCGGCCAAATGACATCGTCATAAACTTGTTTTCTACGGCAGATGATTTTTCCGAGGGCGAACTGCGTGACTATCACCTGCAGAAATACCTCATCAAGGATGGCCCTCATCTGGTCCAGTCGAGAGCCTTTTTGTATGCGTTGCAATTGGAATTAAAAACCCGACTTGGCTCCCTTTCTCCCAAAGAAGACCGCAAGCGTCTGTTTGCAACAGCCAATATCCTCGATCCTGAGCGCGGCAACGACCCCGACGAAAGAGGAAGCTCAAAAATCATCCACACAGCAAGAGAAGTCTCTGAACGCGGGATTGTTAAACGGTTGTTCAAAGGCGGTAAGGACGAGTTCGTTGAAACATATGTAAGCTATTTCAACGGGTCCATATCTCAGTTGAGAACTTATGCTCGTAATGGTTTACGCGCCAAGGCATATTCGGTTCTTCTTGAGGAAGTGGAGGAAATGATCCGGGTGCAACATGGCCTGTTTTCAGAGATTGAAAAAACCAAAGAGCGTTTGCAGGAAGCTGTGAAGAAGGAGGAGGAAAGGCACAATATCGGCGTGCACGCACGCGACAACAATTTATATGTTTGCGCAGATTCCACATGCAAGAAGGCATTGTGGCAGGAAGTTGAAAAAGGCATGGCTGGTCAACGTCTTGAGACACAATCAAATTCTCGTTTGACTGAAAATCTGGTCCAGATTGCTCGCACTAACCGTGTGGAAATGAAGCATGGCGATCTGCGGGAGCTGCGCGATATTTTTGAAACCGTCGTGGTGAATGAATTTGCAGCAGCACGCATAAACACAGAATTTTCTTCCGTATACGACATGAGTGTGGTCGCGGCTGTTCGCAAAGAGGCGGAGATCAAGGAAATTGACGCAGAAGAAGAATTGCGGCGAATTACGACGCTTGCCGTCCAGCAATCGCGAGCCCTGCTGACGACAAAACGGGAATCCGATGGCCAGATGATTCAGTATTGGGCCTTGTCGCCTGATACGAGGCAGGAAATCAGTCAGATTACCGATCCAGATAAATTGCTCAACCCTTTAGCGCAGGATGGAACTCAGAGTGTGGAGGCTGAAGAATTCAGTTCGCGCGAAATGGTGAGCGTGACATTGCTCGTAAACCTTCAAATGGAATATTTGGCAAAGCTTTCACCAAAACGCGAATCCTCCAATTCAGTCTCTTCTGATCGTGCTGGTCGGTATTATTCCGCTTACAGCGAAATGGTAACCGAACTGGTAGATGCAGCAAGGGAAGAGCGGGTTGCCAGAACTCTGACGCCCCATATTCATAGGGATTGGCACAAACCGGGAATTTTGCCGGAAATATCAACTGCAGAAACCCACCGCCATATCGCTGGCCTCAGCAAGTCATTTGCTATCGCAATGGCATTCGACCTTCTGCAATTGAAAGAGCGTCACGGCGAGCGGGTTTCAGAAATTCGCACCACCGGTCGCGTTATAAAGGGTGGTGTCAGCATCAGTCTGGGTGAAAGCCATGAGCTGTATGATAATTTATTGGCTTTCGAATTGCACCCGGAAGCGGTTCAGGCCAGTCACCATTTTTGGGTGGAAAAACGCCTAAGCATAAAAAACGGAACCGAAAAACCGAATTTTGAAACCGTTGCAAATGCTGAAATACTTGGAAGAATTTTGAGCATTGCAGGACAACGAACTAATGCAATCAGGCGTGATCAACGGGTGAGCGAACTGGTTGAGGGATATGCAATCCTGCTATCAGAATTTGTTGAGGTGACGAGAAGAGAACTTCCGGCTGAAATCAGGTTTCGAGATGTGGATGCTAAGTTACGTGACTTGTTGCCCCTGGCCGTTGAATGGCTTGAGAAGGCAGGTGTTCTGGCTGAGAACATAGAAATTTGCCAGGATCGTTTTGCACGTGGAATGGAACAGTGGCGTTCCCGGCAAGATGAAAATCAGGCTCATTAAGGGGAGAAAAGAAGGTGAGCCGAAATTCAGTATATTTGGTATCCGTGGATGTGGGGCAATCGGAGTTCGCCAATTTTTGTCGAGCAACTGCGGTTGATCATCTGCCGCCAATTGATCAACCGTTAGACGAACCTCGAACAAGAATATTTAGCTTGGATAAATCAGGTTCTCAAAATCATGAGAATAAATATGACTTGCTGGTTGGTCAGTGGCCCAAAGTTTTTCATTCTGAGCAGGAGATTGTGGACACCCTGATTGATGCAATCAAGGACAGTTTAGAAAATGATAAATTACTCAGTTTGATTTTTGTCGGCAGTAAACCGGAGACTTTGGTCAAATCGAAAGTATTCCAACTGCTGGCGGATCAATTGGCACCGGAGTATTTGCAGGATCAGCGCATCTGGACGATTGGTGTCGTTTTAACCGGGCCGACTTATCAAAAACAAGCTTTCCAAGAGTTGCTGCAAAATGGAGGTTTCGATTGGAAAACCATTTTCTGTTTAGGTGCTCCCAGTACCGCCACTGCCAGTTTCAGCGCGTCCGCTAAAAGCCAAATGCGTGTGATCCTTGATGCAGCATGTCAGGACGGAGATAATGACGATAGCGCTTGGAAATGGTTGCACCCTTCCAGCAACGTATCAATTGCAGCGCAAGCCATAGGTACCGCAAATGATACAGCAGCGAGACTAATCTATTTTGCAACGCCCAAATCAATTAATTGCAGTGAATCAAACAGAGCTCTGGCAGGCATTGCCAGGACATTTGAAAACCTGACGAAAAAATCACAGGAAAGCGATGAGAAAAATGTTGAGGCTGTTACAAAATCCATTTTGGAAATAGTTGCACCCTCAAACGGAGCCAAGGATGCCGAGCTGGATTATGATGACGAAACTATCAGGACGCCACCGAGCGCAGACACAAATTTTGCAGTTCAGAAAAAATGCAATGATATATTGAGGAAATTTAAGGGCGAATTTGAAGCTTTCAGCCAAGGCCTTCACCAAACCGTCACAAGCAACATTATTCAGTTTCTGGATGATCAGGATAATTTGGATAAACCCACGCAGGAAAAAATTAGCGGTAACCGAATTCCAATTCCTGCGGGGGGAATGATGAAAAGGGGGCGGAACAAAGTTGAAGTCGCAATTGCTACACTTGAGAAAAAGAGTGAAGAGTGGGAGGAATACGCCGCCCAATTACGTAGCAACAAAAAAAACCAGACTGTGGGGCTGCTCGATAATTCCAGCCATAGAAGTCGGAAGAAATTCGTATCACGAGGTAATTTGTCGAGAGAGAAACCTGTCCGGGATGCTTACGAGATTGCTGGCTACAATGTAAAAACCCTGCCAACAAGGCTCATTCTGACGCTCTCCACCGCCCTAATTCCGGCTGGGCTATTACTGTCAAATTTAGTTCTTCATGGATGGCTAAAAGATGACATGGAAAATTGGTTTAGCCTCCTAAAAAATTTAGGCCCACTGGAGTGGGGTTCTCTGATTGCAATCGTGTTCATCCTGCCTGTTGTGATTACACTTTATAGTTTGGGGGCATTTCGGAAACAGCAGAGATTAAGAGTTTCCGATGTCAATAATTCTGCGGTGGAGTTTCAAAAGGGCCTTGTGGAAATGGTCTCAGAGGCCCGGGACTATTCGCTCAAGACGCGATCTGCCCGGATGTTATCCAACTATGTTTCGAAAACTGACGATCTGCTTAAGAACAATTTGGGGGAATCCCTTCGTCGCCAGCAAATAGAGCTGTTTGAGCAAATCGGTGGCTTGGACTTGGGGAGCGATGACACGCTCGCCAAACCTATTTCTTTCGAGACTGAAGCTGACTTTCACGGTGCGTTTGCTGCTCTTATCCAATCGATCCTGACCGAAAACAGGGATACGGGAAAATGGAACCTTTTCAAGCGACCACCCAAATCCGTTCCGACCGGAATTAAAATTATGACTGGTGCGATTGAGGAAAAAAAGACCGTCGCCGTGCCGACACTTTTATCCAAAAACGCACAGGAAGTGCATCTGGTACCGCTTGTCTGGAAAGTTAATTCGCGCACGGCAAGAAAATAGGATTTTGGTTGATGAACAAAGATGACGCCTCCAGTATTTATACCAATCTCAGACCAGGGCGCTTAAGCTTGTTGTTTTTAGTTTTCGGTCTCTTCAGTCTAATCTCGGTTCAATTATTTGGGCCGTTGGGACAGTGGTTTTTCGTCGGGATGTTGTACTTTTTTTTGATAATTGCCTGTCTCTATACATGGCTGGTCACTCGCAAGCTGCCAATGACAGCACATCTGTTTGCCTTAATTTTTGTCACGGTAGGTGCTTCAGTTTACATAGTTTCCGGTGACGACATCATCCATTTGTTGAAGACTTATTTCTTGCCAGATATAGCAAACAACATGTTTGGTCCCGAAATTGAAATACTGATCGATGATATTTTTGGACGTGCGGCCGGGGGAAACATAAAGTCATTATGGAGCGCAGATGAAGCGCTACTCAACATCATAATTTTGGTATTCTTTGCAGTGTTTACATCTGTTTTGGCAGGGGTAATTGCTTCGGTGATATCTCTTATTACAAGGAAATCTGAAGAAAACGAAAAACATAACCTTACACGTCATTTTATCCCTGCGCTAAACAACCATACAGTCAGTTACGCTCTGGGGCTGACAACGGCAATATTCACCTGTGGTGTAGTTTTTTTCCGCACTTACTATTTTGTAAAATCAGCCGAACCGGTGGATGGAGATTTTTTGGCCAATTTCCCCTGGCCAATGGTTGTGGCTCCCCTCATTTATCTATCTTATCTGGCCCATCGCACGGAACCTGAAGAGAGCGAGGAAGTACGCCTTGGGGCATTAAGTGCTTCTAAGCCAATGGGGTCATCCTTCAAGTATTTCAAAAAGATTCATGAACGGGCGATGGAGGCTTCTGCTCTCGCATATCCTGAAGGCAAAGTAGATGAAGGAAGTGTGCCACCGTTAGATGATACCTGGCGGGAAGCCTATGAAAAAGCACATGAAACCAATCTGGAGATGTTGCTTAAAGGGAAAATTATCAATTTCGAGCAATCCCTCAACTATGAGGTTTTGCGATTGGTAACTGAAGCAATCAGCGCTTGTCAGGATAGGGGGCAGGTGAGCATCATCGTTTGCCCAAACCATCACGCCAGCAATATAGACAAGAAACTCAAATCCATTGGCGTTGACGATCTGGCATCAAATGTTCGACGAACGGTTGTCTTGAAATCAGGAGATGGAAACGCACAGTTTGACACTTTGACCGTGCACGATCTGATTATTGCCGGGGAACATGCATTTCATAACCAGCTAATCGCGTCCCATGGCATTGATGAAGAGGGATTTCAGGTTAACACACTGGACCGCCTCGGTCTGCTTGTTTTCCTTGATCTTCATAATTTAAACCCTTCAAGACTGCGAACAACATTTCTCTTTATGGGAAATGTTGGCCGCCTGAAAAAATGCGGCGTGTTAATGCAGGGGTTAAAACGCCAGCCAGTCGACGCGTTGAAAAGCACCATTTTATCTGGCCATGATGATTTTTCCGGTAATCCAAATCTGGAGATAGATGCTAATTGCGATATCTCCAGACACTCCAAAAAATGGGAGATGGTGGTAAAGCCGTCGAGCGAATTTAAAAGTGCGATGCTGGCTCCCATATCCAAGCTGATTGATGACACGCCAGTTGAAGCATTCAGTAATTTTCAGTTAGAGAATTTCTTTTCTCTTAGCACTCCCGAATTAATCCCATCCAGTAAACATCGCGCCCTGGGCGTGTTTCTTGAACAGGACGCGTTAGACCAATCAGACTCTGAAAGCTTCAAAAAAGAAATGAGTAAGGTCAGTAATAAGAATATAGAATTTCACGCTGATACCATAAGAGGAGCAAGTCTGGTTAGTAGCGATAAAAAGCAAGTTCTTGTTCTCGAAGACCGAGGTCATTTGTATGATTCGCTTGCTATAGACTCGACGTTTGATCCCGCCACTCCGGATTTTTGTTCCATTGTTGTTAGCTATGGCTATCCGGGGCGTGAGTATCTTTTGTCAAATCTGAACAAAACAAAGAAGGAACTCGCTGAGTCTCTTTTGAAAGAACCGAAAACTGCACCGTTTGCTCCGCTGCCAGGTACGGGAATTGCAGAAGTGGCAAATCGCCTGCTCAGTCTGATGAAGCAAAAAAACGGCTTGAATGAGAAGGAAGCCGAAAGACTAATCAGCATGGCATCGGGCAAGCTATTTGATTCTATTGGAGTTGGGTCGACACGCCGTGGGCTGAACAAGTTATTTTCCCTGTTGGGCCACGCTCACAATACGAATGTAGTTGAAACACAGGACAACAGGCAAAACAGCGTTTTCCATGATCATGACCGGGAAAGTTTGAGTGGCGTTCGCTATGCGATTGTTACCGAGGATGGTAGCAAGCGGGAAAATGTAACTTTGTTGATTGCCGACCAGGGACTTCTTTTTGATGTTGGATCTGATATCGCAGTCGGCGCTAGAAATACCAAGATAGAAAGCATTGACCGGGAGCGTTCAACTATATCCGTCCGTGCCCAGGGAGGGGCCGGATTGGATGAAACCGGTCATCTTCCTGAATATATTTTCCACCGAAAATACAGTCTGGTGGTTAAAGAGGAGTTGGATGACGAGCTGGTATTTACCTTCGTAACCGAGAATGCTGCAAGTCCATCAACCCGGATAAATTATCGTTTCCAGATTGTTCAAATTCACACCAAGGTCAAAAGGCTGTCTACGGATTGGACGAGTTGTTCAATTGAGTCTGATCAAACCAATCTGCTGGCTGTGGACCATAATCAGTGCCTTCCTGCACATGAATTTATTCGCCCTTTCAGAAGCACCATGCTTCTGGTCTTTGACCACATGGATGCAATTGCAGATCTGCCAAAACTTGGAAGAACATTAGCAGCAAGTCTGCAAACGGTACTCGGTTTGGCGTTCCCTCGACAGCGAAGGAGAATTGCAGTTTTCCCCTTGGAGGCTGCAAATGAAAACCTGCAAGCCGAAGACGCCCACAGGTTGGCCTACTACCTCTATCCCAAGGGCAATCTGGAGGGTGCAGATATCGTTGAGGTAATGAAGCGGTGTTATCAGCTTGAAAAAGCTGAAAATACAGAAATGTTCCAAATTGATGAGAACTGTATCACGCTTGCGGTGATTGAAGATGCAGATGAAGACCTTGGAGTATCACGCCGTTGCTTCTCCGAACATGATGCAATTATTCGACATTGGATCGATTTTCTGGATTGGGCCAGCAAGGAAGATGATTGGAATAACAATGGTTTGTTTGACGCCAAATTTGCAATGGAGTTTCTCAATAATTCAACCGATGCTTCGGCTGGCTCTCCTGAGCATGATGCTGCTGCCAGCAAGCGGAGTGCTGACGCCAAATAGTGCGCAGGCCCGCATTGTTGCTATTCTGTTTGATGATTCAGGCAGTATGCGTAGAAAAATACAGCTCCCGGCATTCGGGGTTCAGTTACTCTTTTCCACCTTTCAGACCGGTAGAAGTGATGACCGGTTTTTGGTTTCGAGGATGTCAAATCATGACAGGTTCGATGCCGTTGAAACAATATCCTTTGAGCGAAAGGAAGATCAAAAACGGTTTCTAACAACAATCAAAAAGAGATGGCCGGAACGCCAGGGAAAAACCACCCCCTATATCCAAATTGAACTTTTACTAGCACGCATTGAGAGCATGCAGCTTCCCGGAGAAGAGGCACATTTAATCATTTTTTCAGATGGTGACTTCAGTGGTGGTAACCCACCCGGCAATGTTGCAAGGGAATGGTACAGCCAGATAAAAAACCGCCTTAAGGGGCCGCTCAATGTGGAATATCTACTTATTGGCCCTGGGTCAGAAACTACTATTTCGGACCGAAAGCCAAAAACCGTTGGCGAAATTGTAGAAGAACAAGGCATTCGTCGAGCCCTGTTATCTGTTTTTAACGGTGATGCCTCCAAGGGCCGTAGGGACGTTGAAAATGCCGGAGACATGTTGGAAGCCATCAAAGATATTGTCGCCAGTGCATCATCGATTGATCGGACGGCCATGGAAAAAAAGATTAGCCGGTCGGGAAAAACACTGACAATAAATTCGCCACTTTCTATTCACAGGATAGTCACAGTTGCGACTACAAACCACGATGATACACTGCCTAAACTGTTGTCCACCTCCCCCCAGAACGGGGAAGCGAAATCCTTGTCCAGTGGCATGCAGCATCCTGACACTGAAGAAAAATTCAAGATCCCAAGGAAAATTGGCCGTACCGACCAGATTATTTTCCCCAAGCCATTGGAGCCAGGCGAAATTGCATTGACCTTCGATAGGGATGTCGGGGATATGATGCTGCTGTTTGAAACAAGAGCAAAATTGCGTTTGATGTTGCTCGACAAACAAGGAAAGGAAGTGGCACAGCCTGCTGACGGCGTTTATGTAATTCCTCGCGGATTTACCACGAATATTGGCATTGAAATACGTGATGAACGCGATGGTTCAATTGTCCAAATACCTATCAAAGATCTGGCGGGCGATTATGAATTAAAGCTGCGCAACAAAAATGATTTAATCGGCGAATCAGAACTTGGTTCGGAGCCCGATCAACAAGAGATCATGCTGATTTCTTCGTTTAAGCCGGTGGAGCTGAGCAGTGGAAACATTCTGGCAGAAATGGCCGTGGCCGGTCTTACGGCCTATGCTTCGCCGTTACGCTACCGTGTCATTGATAGTCGGGCAGAATTTACAATCGATCTGCAAGGCAGCGAAACCTGTAACGATTGCACCGAAAACGAAGTGCAAAAAACGCTCAAGCTTGATGATGATCGTCCTGTTTTGGGCAAGTTGATTATCTCATCTAGTGCCAAGGTTGACGGTCAGTATTCATTGGATTTTGAGACAGAAAGTGACCTCATTGGTTTGAGAACACCAGATGGCACCGAAGTTCCAATTATTCTCCAGCACATAGATACAGGATCACCTGGGCAGGTGGAGTTTGAGATCATTCTCAAAAAGAAAATCTCGGAATTATACAGCCTAAAATCTCCCGAAATTCCTTTTATCGCCAGGGTCTCCGGGTTGGCACCATTGATTGGAAAAGCAGAGATTACCGGTGTCATTAAATTGGTTGTTCCGGTGCCTGAACTGGCAGTTGAAACAACCAGTAGTGATGATGATGGTAATTCCCTGAGTGTTGATCTCGACCAGATATACAATCAGAAAGGCAAGATCATTTTGCAGGTGCTGAATATTTTAGGGAACGCAGAAGATGGGGAACTTTTAATCAAGGGTGTTCCAATGGGGCTTACTTTGGATCCGTCTTTTGATGGCAGAACCATCACTCTGGAAACTCAGGCAAATCTATGGTGCGCGTGCCTTTTGAATTTCAGTAAGGGAGAACAAGTGATTGATATCGAATGGAAACATCCATTGTCGGGTAAGGTCACGACCCAGAAAATCAATCTCAATATTGATTTCCCATTTGTCTGGCAAGGATTAATTCCGTGTCTCTTGCTTGTGGTTTTAGCGTTTGTTTTTGTGTATTTTTTGCGCGGACTGATAATGGCTTTTCGGTGCAACATATTCCCTAAAGGATCAGGAATGGATGTTTCTTATGGAAATGAAGATCCGATCTTCCGGTCCTTCCCAAGTGGCGTTGGTCGAAAATTATTGACCTTCCTTTGGCCTTTTGGCGAAATGGATCAAATTCATCGAAGGGAAGGCTTGCAATTGAAAGCGCGAAGAGGCGGCGTTTCAATATTGGTAGATAAGTCCGACCAGACCTTCACCATCTCCTCAATGGGCGAAAGAACAATTGAAGAAGTGCTTGAGGAAAACCCAACTCAATCCCAAATACACGTTGCATGGAGTGAAATTCTGGAAAGTTATTCTGCCGGAAGGGTAAGAGTTCAACTTCTTCGATCCATTGCTGCACGTTCAAATGGATAGCCAAGCCATGGAAAACAGTGATGGAAAGCTGATTGTAACCGGCATTAATGAAGGCGGATGGAAAGCAACAGATATTGCCCATATCCGTGCTGATTTTTCCCGTGATGATGTTAGCGAGCCTCTGGATTGTGAACTCCTTATTAACACACAGCCATGATGACATTGATATTGGAGTTTCGGAGGCTGAAATCATGTATCAGATTACAGAGAAGTTCTGGAACCAAGGTGAGCGTCAGAAGGCTTTAAAATTGACTATCGAAAGAGCTTTTGAAACTAAAAGGTTTGATGTGGTCGTTAAGGCAGCCAAAGATTTGAACCCACTTCGCAATCCCACCCCGTTTTGATGAGAGCGATTCAGTTGCTTGCTGATAAAGCCGAAGAATTTGAGGTTTCGCAGTAATTCCTGAGGGGTAAATGAGACTAAATTCTACATTAAATCATTAAACCAACCTAAGCGATTGATTTTAATGGCAGGGGCAGAAGGGTTCGAACCCTCGACCTATGGTTTTGGAGACCGGAAGCCAAACATCCGAAAATCCAAATAAAACATGCGTATACAAAGTTCTATTTTTAGAGAAAATTCACAATCCTGATCTAATCTGTAGTAATCTATCATGAGTCTATTTAATGGCTAAATCACATCGATGGGTGATTGTGTCCAGCGAGCTTTCAGTCCTATACTGTTAAAAACGCCTATGCATAACGGTAGAAATTGGCACTTATTGCGCGTTCGGCTCATGTCGCAAACCAGAAACTCTACCTTATCAAATTGCCGTATTTGGTTCCATGAGCGCTAACGTCAGACAGAATTAAACCTTATACCGCCATAACAACTGGTGTATCATGAGCCCCTTAGCGCTTTTTAGCACTCGGGGCTCCGTCGATACAATTCTTACATATTCTGCAGTCACTAACTGGCCATGCGATACCCTTGAGATGACGGCCGTGAGGTATCGTCAATCTTGAAAAACTCGATAAGTTGCAAGAGTGCTTCAGATTGTAACTTCAAAGTGTGGCTTGCAGCCGTTGATTCTTCGACCATAGCTGCATTTTGCTGCGTGCCTTCATCGATAGTATTGACCGATTGGTTGATTTCCTGCAGTCCTGAAGACTGTTCGCGGGCACCATCCACAATTGCGTTGACGTTTTCATCGATCGCGATAACTTCTTCCACAATTGCCTCAAGCGCTGTGCCTGTTTCATCAACAAGACTTACACCGGTCTTCACCTGCTCACTTGACTGATCAATTAGACCCTTGATCTCTTTTGCAGCGGATGCCGAACGATGGGCCAATTCACGGACCTCCTGAGCAACAACAGCAAAGCCTCTTCCTGCGTCGCCTGCTCGAGCAGCTTCCACACCGGCGTTTAGAGCAAGTAGGTTTGTTTGGAAGGCAATTTCGTCGATCACACCGATGATATTACCAACTTGACGAGACGAATCTTGTATTGCCTCCATTGCAACCACTGCACGTTTTACAATTTCGCCAGAGTGCGTCGCGTTTTCTCTCGTTTTTGCAACGAGACGACCCGCGTCCTCGGCACGTTTTGTGGAAGCAGTTACATTTGCAGAAATCTGTTCGACAGCTGCGGCAGTTTCTTCAACCGAGGCTGCCTGAGTTTCTGTTCTTTTAGACAAATCATCCGATGAGGCACTGATCTCAACCGCCCCTTCCTGAATAGACTGCGCATTTTCACCAACCTGGCGCATTGTGTCTTGCAGTTTCTCAACTGATTTGTTGAAATCAACCCGTACACGCTCAAGCTCAGGCGGAAATTCTTCCTCAAGCCGTTGACTGACATCACCATTGGATAAGCTTTCCAAGGCACCCGCCAATTGGCTCACAGCAACAACACGTCTGGTGACATCCGTTGCAAATTTGACAACCTTCAATATCTTGCCATTCATATCAAATATTGGATTGTAGGATGCCTGAATCCAAATTTCATCACCCGTTTTCGTAATGCGCATGAATTCCTCAGCGATGAACTCACCATTATTCAAACGTGACCAGAAATTGCGATACTCACTGGATTCGCGATAAGACGCCTCAACAAAAATGCCGTGATGTTTACCAACGATTTCGTCCAGTTGGTATCCAACAGCACCGAGAAAATTCTCATTGGCATCGATAATCGTGCCGTCCAAATTGAACTCGATCACAGCTTGCGCACGACCTATCGCGTCCAGCTTGCCGACATATTCAGCAGTTTTTAACTTCATTTCTGTGATATCAGTTGCAAGTTTGACAACTTTGTAGACTTTTCCTGAGCCATTTCTAACGGGGTTATAAGTTGCCTGAATCCAAATCTCTTTTCCCCCCTTGCCGAGCCGCTTATATTCCTTTGAATCAAATTCCCCACGAGCTAATTGGGCCCAAAATTCTTTATACTCGATGCTTGAAGCATAACTTGGATCAACAAATAAACTGTGATGCTTCCCTTTGATTTCCGATAAATCATACCCCAGCGCGCCACAGAAATTTTCATTGGCTGTAAGAATGTTACCTGTTGTATCAAACTCAATGATTGCAAGTGAGCGACCAAGTGCTTCTAAAACACATTTCGCATCGGATTTTATTTTTAACATGAATGTTCCCCAGTTTGTTACCAATAGTAGTTTTGGTTCGGATTGCGGGACGTCATGTCGCCAAATTCTAAAAACCGCGACCGATTAAAACAATGTTCCATTTCTCCGAACAAGTTTCATCGTTAAAAATTGTTTCATACGCCCCCCCTTTTTTCACAAATGGGTTAATCATTCCTTTAAAAATTCTCCAATTTCAGTCTAGTTCACGTTGACAAACTCCTGAACCATATTCGTGTTGACGCGATATGAATGAAGCTGAGATAGCTTGCGGCAGTTTTATCGTAACGCGTTGCCAATCTTCGTGAGCACTTGAGCTTATTGAAACATCTTTCGACCTGATTGCGCAAAGCATAGATATAGCCAACAATCGGGTCTGGATTTTTGCGTTTTGAGCGCGATGGAATGGCTGCAGTACCACCGCTTTGAGCAACAGTATCGCGGATATGGTTTGAATTGTATCCTTTGTCTGCGATGAGAACCTTGGCACCAAGAGTATCAGCGTCGTAGATGATGTCAAAGCCTTTGTAATCAGACACTTCGCCGCCG
>JAESUH010000113.1 GCA_016763155.1 Rhizobiaceae bacterium | reverse complement strand
TGGCGCCCAGGCGACTGATATCGCAATTCTGGTGGTTGCTGCTGATGATGGCGTGATGCCGCAAACGATTGAATCTATCAATCATGCAAAAGCTGCCGGCGTTCCAATCATTGTTGCTATCAACAAAATTGATTTGCCAGCTGCCGATCCCAACCGTGTAAAAACCGAACTGCTTCAACATGAAGTTTTCGTGGAAAGCATGGGTGGTGAAGTTCTGGAAGTTGAAGTTTCAGCTCTTGCCAAAACCAACCTTGATAAATTGCTTGAGGCAATTGTCCTGCAGGCTGAATTGCTTGATCTGAAAGCCGATCCGAATCGCCCAGGTGAGGGCATTGTGATTGAAGCGCAGCTTGATAAGGGCCGTGGTCCTGTTGCAACCGTACTCGTAAAACGGGGAACATTGCGTCCAGGTGATATTGTAATCGCAGGCGATGAATGGGGTAAAATCCGCGCGCTTGTCGATGACAAACATAACAGACTTGAAGGCGCACCGCCTTCCATGCCAGTTGAAGTTTTGGGCCTGAATGGCACGCCTTCAGCGGGAGACCGCATTGGTGTAGTTGAAAGTGAAGCCCGTGCTCGCGAAATTTCTGAATATCGTCAGAGGCTCTCTCGTGAAAAAGCTGTTGCACGTGCGGCAGGTTCTCGCGGTTCGCTGGAACAGATGATGAGCCTGTTGCAAACCTCAGAAGTGAGCGAAGCGGCAGTGGTTTTGAAAACCGATGTTCAGGGTTCTTTGGAAGCGATTGTTCAAGCGCTGGATAAACTGGGTACCGACGAAGTGCGGGCGAAAGTGGTTCATTCAGCAGTTGGTGCGATCACAGAATCAGATGTGGCACTTGCTGTCGCATCCAATGCACCAATTCTGGCCTTTAATGTTCGTGCCAATACTCAGGCGCGCGATATGGCTGCGAGAGAAGGCATCGAGATACGCTATTATTCAATCATCTACGATCTGGTGGGTGATATTAAGAGCGTGTTGTCTGGTATGCTCAGCCCGGAACGCCGCGAAACCTTTATTGGCTACGCAGAAATTCTGGAAGTCTTCAACGTTTCCAAAATCGGCAGAGTTGCTGGTTGTCTGGTAACCGAAGGCAAAGTGGAACGTGGTGTTGGCGTGCGTTTGCTGCGCGACAATGTGGTTATTCACCAAGGCATGCTTTCTACGCTGAAACGCTTCAAAGACGAAGTCACTGAAGTGCGTGGCGGTCAAGAATGCGGCATGGCATTTGAGAACTATCAAGATATGCGCAAAGGCGATGTGATTGAGTGCTTCAGAGTGGAAGAAATTCAACGCAGCCTTTAATACCTTCGCAATTTAATATTTAAAATATCAACCTTCTGGCCGGTCCAACCCCGGCCAGTTAGCTAAATGGTTTTACAAAATGAGTAGATTTGGATCACGGGACAAAGGTCCCTCCCAACGGCAATTGCGCGTGGGTGAAATGGTGCGTCACGCACTAACGCTAATATTACAACGTGGCGAAATACAAGACTCGCTGCTTGAAACGACAGTGATATCAATATCCGAAGTGGCAATGTCACCGGATCTGAGAATTGCCACCGCCTATATTTCACCGCTCGGACTTAAAGATGGCCAGCCCGTTATCAAGGCGCTTTCGAGCCATGCTAAATTTATCCGTGGCCGGTTAGCACGCTCCTTGAGCCAGATGAAACATATGCCAACCATCCGGTATCAACTGGATACAAGTTTCGATAATTACGCAACCATTGAGGGCATTCTGAAATCTCCCGAAGTTCAACGCGATTTGGAAGCCTCCGATGAAGCTGATGGCGAAGGTGATAGTTAATGGCTCGCCAACGCAAGAAAAAAGGCCGCCCGATTTCCGGCTGGATTGTACTTGATAAACCCGTTGGCATTGGCTCCACCCAATGTGTCTCCAAAATAAAATGGCTCTATAAGGCCGCTAAAGCTGGCCATGCAGGAACCCTTGATCCGCTGGCATCCGGCATGTTGCCAATTGCCCTTGGGGAAGCGACAAAAACCGTCCCCTTTGTGATGGATGGGCAAAAAACCTATCTGTTCACCGTCTCCTGGGGTGGGGAAACCAATACAGATGATCTGGAAGGTGAGTTCACCAATCGCTCTGATGAGCGCCCGGATATAGAAGCCGTAACTGCACTAATTCCTGATTATTTAGGCGAGGTCGAACAGATACCTCCTGCCTATTCCGCGATTAAGATTGATGGCGTGCGTGCCTATAAGCTTGCTCGCGATGGTGAGGAAGTGGAAATTTCGCCAAGGATAGTTGAGATATTCAGTCTAAAAATTGTTTCCCATGAAGATGCAAAAACCGTGTTTGAAGTGGAATGCGGCAAAGGCACTTATGTGCGTTCATTGGCGCGCGATATGGGGCGGCAATTAGGTTGCTTCGGCCATATTAGCGAACTTCGCCGCACCCGTGTGGGGCCTTTTGCTGAAGATGATTTAATCCCACTTTCAGAACTTGCAGACCTTGAAGACGAACTTGAATCACTTGATTCGGAAATTCTTGCCACCGGCGTGGTGCTTGAGGATTTACCGGAAATTGCCGTTGATAATATGCAAGCCAACCGCATCCGCTCAGGTAATTCTGTCCTTCTTCGCGGACGCGACGCACCAACCTTTGCAGAAGAAGCATATGCCGCCTGTGGAGACGACTTGGTGGCGCTTGGATTTGTCGACAAAGGCTCATTTAACCCGAAACGAGTATTCATTGTTTCGCAGGTTTAATTAGCGCTTGTTGACCAGATAACAATCCAAACATACGATGCTCATCTAAA
This sequence comes from Rhizobiaceae bacterium, assembly GCA_016763155.1. Classification (GTDB taxonomy): domain Bacteria; phylum Pseudomonadota; class Alphaproteobacteria; order Rhizobiales; family Rhizobiaceae. Next base: position 4,448 of record JAESUH010000113.1, on the reverse strand, counting down.
GCACTTCTCGAAAAGCAAAAGTGCTCTAGCGCAAATCGGAACAGCATAACCAGACTTTTTGGGTCGGTGCGGTCCATCATTCTGCGGAGACCCTTATGCAATTTAGTGATGAGTTTTTTGGTTCTGAAGCACAACAAACCGTGTCCAGAAATGCCCGCGATATATTGAACCTTTGCCCAGATGACCCACGTTTTTCCTACAATGGCAGAATCATGACTGTAGTTGGATATCAGGGCCCAAAAACTAACGAAATACTAACTTCTCTGGCGCGCCTTCAAGGCTCTGCCACCTGCCATTTTCTGCCGAAAGAAAAGGCAGATAGCATCAAAACCGAGATTGAAGCTGATGGCCTTGCCACCAATATCTGGGAATTTTGCGAAGCTAGAGAAACCGCCTATGAGGCAGCAAAAGAGATACTAAAACAGCACGAACTGCCCGCCGATATCGTCGTAGAGCGCTTGAGCGTAGATACGGATGCTTCCAGGGTGAGAGATTTTGCAGCCATGGCTGCAGATTGCGGTGTTCTAGCCATGTGCGGACGTGTGATGCGTGGCTTGGATGTGCCGGGTATAACGCTTGCCGGCATTGACCAGACTGGAGCAGTTATAGCGAGTGCCTGGGGTTATAAATGTTACCATCCAAAAAGTGAATTCTCGGACTACGCATTTTGGGGCGGATTATCTTGCCGCGAAGACCGGCGCGGCCAAAAAATTGCACTCGTTTTAGGCGCCCTCACAATCGTCCAACTATGGAAAAAATTGCAAGTGCGTGGTTTTGTAACCGGCGTGACACAGGGAAATGAAGCTTCATTCTCCGTATGCAAGAAACTCGGGCTTTTGCCAGCAGGACGAATAGGACTGGGCGTCACCAACCCTGCCATGTTCAAAGGTACAACCTTAACAAAATAGCAGATGACCTCATTTGCATTTCAGTTTTGGCTAGCTTTCGATGATCAATTTCATGGCTAAGACCTAGGCGGACCTTGTTGGACGCGTCAGATAATTTGATTGCGAACACCTGCCCGGTCAGGATCTTTCCCCCCGCCTTTCAGCTTCCATACAAAAAGTTTCGCAATGCAAATTTTCTGGCATTGATAACCAAACATGGAAACACGTATGAAGTGTGGGAAGGGGCATTCTACCTGATTTTGCCAAGCCAATTCGTAGCTGCCGCAAGGTGGTGGTCATGATCACCCGTAAACTGATAATCCAGAAAAGATGCAAGGTTTTGAGATTTGGATAATTCACTCAAGGTTTGAGCCAATGCATGATCTGCATGGCTCGACGATGGCAAATTCAGAGAAAAATCAATGGGACCATCCACTGGCCGCGTAAGCGCTGCCCGAGGTAACCTTATTTCCATCGGACCATGTTCAAGCACATAGGTTCCCCGGCCAACCTCACCAGTGAGATAACCACGGCCCGTGGCATCACCATAGGCACGAGTGACGGAATTTAGGGACTAAAAGGCCAGCTCACGCTACGGTGGGAGCCTGCTACCGCCCCCGAAACGTCCACTCGCAACACTTTTGCCAATGGCATCCGAATTTTGTTTGAATTTGGGGGCCGTACATCTAGAAAAGTTAGGTTTCCAAATTATCACAATGACAAAGTATTGAAACAGGCTGTAGTGATGACAAAAAATAATTCTGGCATTGGTGTATCACTGGCGTTTGTTTGCCTGTTGTTTTTAGGTGTGATGCCGATCATATCCAATGCCCGACCAACAACATTTGACGCGTTGACTTTCGCGTTTTTCCTGTCCGTTTGGCAATTTGTATTCTCTCTGCCTCTGTTGATCCGTGAGCTTGCATCTGAAAACAAGGGAATTTTTTCTGCCGCCCTATCACCAATTTTAAAACGCAGAACCATTACGATCATTTTGGTAACAGGCGCGATATTTGGTGCATCGACCTATCTATATGTATTGGCGGTAGAAAAAGCTGGCGCGGTGAGCGCGGCAATTGCGATGCAAGCCTATCCATTATTCGCAATCCTGTGGGAAACGCTATTTTTGAAGAAACGGAAAACGCCTCCTGAACTATTTCTAACACTGATGATTCTTGTGGCGCTCTATTTTCTAGCAACCGAGGGAACTTGGCGAATTGACGGCTTCTCTTACTGGTTTTTGGTTGCGCTGGGAATTCCATTTCTGTGGAGCGTTGCCCATGTCATCATCAAAGAAGTACTGGACCGAACCCCGATCACGCCAGCCCAGATAACATTTTTCCGGGTCTTGGTTTCATCTCTGTTTCTAGGAATTATTCTAGCCATTATGGATGGCACAAGTGGATTTATAGAAGGTGGCGCCAGTTTTGACTTCCAGAAATTCGCATTGATAATGGGGCTGGTTTACTACGTTGAACTCATCGTGTGGTTCCACGCGGTTCGCTATATAAGCATTTCTCTGGCCAGCACGATTACTGTTCCATGGCCCGCCTTAACAATGGTATTGAGCGTTTTCCTTTTAGGCGAAGGAATTGAAATCTACCAAATCATAACATTCACAATCGTAGCGGCATGCATCTACGGCCTGTTATTTATGGACGCAAGAAAAACATGATCACAACCCTGCGGTACCAGAGATCGGAAAACATCATTTGCGGCAATCTGCATGTCTCAAAAGAGAGAAAGTTTTTCGATCAACTAACCGGCACGATAGTTCTCAACAGGAGAAGAGGCATGGTTTTCTATGTAGTTCGCAAGGGTCGTTCTACACCCCTCGTTCCATAATGAGTGAAGAGCTGATGAAAACTCAGCTTTGAATTCGGTTTCTTTTGCAAGAGGTCCAAATATATCGACCATCTCCAGAAAACTACAGGGCTTATCCTTTGCCCGCAGGGCGTGCTCTTTCAACCTTTCGGCATTCTCGTCAGGCACATCGATCGGTTTTCCACTGTCATCAGAGCCCGCGCAAAACCGGCACCACAATGCCACTTCAAGCGCCAATCCCTTAATTGACAGACCAAGTTTCAACCTATCGGTAATAGATGGAAAAATGAATTTAGGTTGCCGATTGGAACCATCCAGGCAAAGCCTGGATATTGTGTCCCCTACTTCGCCATTGGAAAATCGTTCCTGAATGCTGGCAAGATAGTTTTTAAAATCGACCCCCGGCACTTCGGGCACAATTGGGATGATTTCGTTGGTTTCGAGAGTTTGTAAAAAGCCTCGAATTTCCGGATCTGCCATGGCTTCATGCACGTAATGAATGCCCAGTATTGCGGCAGGATAGGCAATCGCCGCATGGCCGCCATTCAATATTCTCAACTTCATCAACTCGTAGGGCGCAACATCTTCTACAAATTCTACGCCGACTTTTTCCAATGCTGGGCGTCCTGCAGGAAAGCAATCTTCCAAAACCCACTGGCGAAACGGTTCGCACACTACAGGTGAGGCATCATCAATGCCAAATCGGTCAGCAACGAGCTGGCGCTCCCTGTCTCCAGTTGCTGGCGTTATGCAATCGACCATGCCATTGGGAAAGGCGACGTGCCCTTCGATCCATTCATATACGTCGGATGAAATTTCTTTTGCAAGACCAAGTACGGCTTGCCGGGCAACTTCCCCATTGCCCGGAAGATTATCGCAGGACATGACGGTAAATGCCGGAATTCCAGCAGCACGGCGCTTCATCAAGCCGGCAATCAATATCCCAAATACCGATTTTGGGTCATCTGGATGATTGATATCACCAACGATATCTGGATGGTTATTATTGAAGCAACCATCTATCGCATCCACATAATACCCGCCCTCTGTAATCGTCAGAGAAACAATACGTATTTCTGGACGTGCAAGCGCCTCAATCAGCGCGGTCGGATCAATGTCAACAAAATCAATCATTGCCCCACAAACTCGTGCCGTTAATCCATCAGGATCAAGCTCGACAATCGTGCTCAACCAATCTTGTGACTCAAGATTGTTGCGCATGGTTTCATCATAACTTTTCACCCCTGCACCAAGGATCGCCCAATCAAAATCAAGCCCCAGGTTAAACAACCGATCCAGATAAATAGCTTGATGGGCACGATGAAAATTACCAACGCCAATATGCAATATTCCAGCATTCAACATGGCCCGGTCATAAGATGGTACCGATACGGTGTCGGGAGCATTTCCTAATAAATTCTTGTCTAATTTTTGTACCATTCACTCATCCAAATTTTCGCCGTGTTCAGCGATTGGGTGATAAAATATAATTTTCTGTATCAACAAATTTACCCGCCTTACCGGTCACGCTCTGCCTCCCCATCAAAGTCAAAGTTATGGCCTCCCCAAAGAGCAAAAGCTTTCACCATTACTCGATTTTAGTATTTAAAAACAACGTATTAGGCTGACCTCTATGTGCCTTTCATTGGGCCGCATCGCCAACGAAACACTTAATTCCCATGAAGTTAGATGCCGCATCATCCAGCAACTTCACGCCTGTTATTCCGCCGCGATTGC
>JAESUH010000112.1 GCA_016763155.1 Rhizobiaceae bacterium | reverse complement strand
GATGAAGAAGGCATTGCCGACGAAGATATTCTAGAACGTCTGGACGAGGCGGCAGCAAAGTCTGCCAGCGATCGTAGCGAACGTTTTGGACCAGAAGTATCGCGCTATGTTGAAAAATCAATTCTGTTGCAAACCCTCGATCATCTCTGGCGTGAACATCTGGTCAATCTGGATCATTTGCGCTCGGTAGTTGGTTTCCGTGGCTATGGCCAGCGCGACCCATTGCAGGAATACAAATCAGAGAGTTTTGAACTTTTTCAAACCATGTTGGTCCAGTTACGTGAATCCGTAACTGCCCAGATGCTACGGGTAGAAGTTGTCTCAGAAGCTGAAGCTGAACCAGAGCAAATTGAAGAAAGCTCTTACGAAGTCAATCTGGGCATATCAACCGTCACTGATCCCAATGAGCGCGACCCAAATAATCCTGAAACCTGGGGTAAAGTCGGTCGTAACGAAGCCTGTCCTTGTGGCAGTGGCAAAAAATACAAACATTGCCACGGCAAACTGGTCTAGAGCTAAAAACAAAAATCTAGATTGCTTTCACGGTTTAAATAATCGTGAAAGCACTCTAGATCATAGCCTTTTAAACCAATGCTATTTCAAAAGGCTGTTGAGGGAACCCTTCGGCCTTTTGATCGGCTTGGCAAACTGAATGCTTGGCGTAACAAGCTCTGTTTCTCCAACTGGTTTTTGAATAACCACAATGTTCTGGCCAGACGTTTGCCCGCTAGTGTTTTGACCATTGTTAGCATTTTCAATCACCTGACCATTAGGCGCTTGTGACGCGGATACTTTTTCAAGTGCGATCCGTTCACTTTCGGCTTTTTCAGCGGCGATTTTGGCTGCGTTCTCGGCCTTAATCTGCCGGGTTGATAAAAGCTCATTCTGCTGGCGCACGGCAAGCGCTGCCCTTTGCTCTTTTAGGCGTGCTTTTTCCAAGCGCTCGATAGACACTTGTTTTTTGGCCGCTTCACGAAGGGTATCCTCAATAAACGGGCTACTGGCCTTTCGCGATAACAAAGCAACAAATGCTTTTTGGTCCACTGACTGCTTTTTATTGTAAGCCAAAGCCAGAGAGGTCGGAGTGGCCATTACCGGGCATTTTGCATTAGAGCGAAACTTGCCTTCTTCGGCCACTTGGTTAAAAACATAGCGCTTTTCACACACATCCACCTTGGGTGGTCGTTGTGCAACTTCGAAATGGTCACTGCCTTGTTTTAACATTTTCCAGAACTCAAAGTTCGGGTTATTCACATGCTCCGCCATGTTTTTCGGAGTCATTTTGAACGGATAGGCCTGAACCTGCATGGCTCTTTGACCACCCTTAAAGGCCTCGCGTGCCAACCCGTAAATCTCTTCCACATACTCATCTGTCATCGAATAGCACCCAGCAGACGAACAGGCCCCATGAACCATCAAATGTTTGCCAGTGCGCCCGTGAGAGCGGTCATAGCGGTTGGGATATCCCATATTAAATGAAAGATGATAACTGGAATTGGGGTTCATCTGACCAGGGCTCACATCGTAAAACCCTTCCGGTGCCTGCCGGTCGCCCTCTTTAAATTTCGGTCCTAATTTTCCAGACCACTGGCATATCTCGTAATCTTTCAGCAGGGCATAGCGACCATTGGTTTTCGCTTTCCATACTTCCAGCTTGTTTTCAGTTTTATAAATTCGCAAGACGATCGGCGAAGAAAGGGCCATCCCTTTATCTTTAATTTTCCGCAACAGTTTCGATGGTAACGGCTTTTCGGCCTTGGGAAAAATTCCGTCAATTCCCCCTTGGCAAGCACTGAGTGTAAAAAGCAGGCAAAACAATAAAAGATGCCCAGCAAATTTTCTTAGGTCATGAACCATGTGATGTACATCATCCTGAAAACGCTAATAGTTTAGGGTATAGATAAACCATTCTGATTGACAAGGTGTTACCTGCCACCTCACCGAGAATTGAGAACAATCAACCTCTCTCTAAACTCGCGCTACTTTTAGGTATTTGTGTGGCAAAATACAGACCGCAAACAACCAGAGCAAATCCAATTACATGAATGTAGGAAATGGATTCATTCAAAAACAGATAAGCCAGCAACACTGCATATACCGGCATCAAATAAAGATACATGCTGGTTGTACTTGCCCCCACAAGGGCGACACCTTTTTGGTAAAACCCATAAGCAAACACCGATGGTATTACAGCAACAATCCCGATTCCAAACCAAGTGTCAGCAGGGAATTCCATACTCTTTGCAAACCCACCCTCCCATAGATAAAACGGCAACAACGTTGCTACACCAGCGAGAGCAATGGCGCAAAATAGTACGAGTGTTGGAAATCCTGACAGGCGCTCAGTTTTGAGAGTGAAGGAATATAATGCCCAGCTAATGCTTGCAATAATGCAGAAAACATCTCCCCTCTGCCATTCAAACCCGCTGAGACCATCGCCGCTATTCAGCAGCAAAATCGTCATCACTCCCCCAATTGCCACAATGATACCGGCAATTCTGGTCACATTCAGGCGCACGCTACGAAACGCCACCTCCAGTAATATAATTATTACAGGTGAGGCCATATATATCAGTGCGCCATTAACGGCCTTGGTTTGTTGCAGACCAGCGTAGAATAACGCGCCACAAATAAGCATCCCGAGAAACCCGAGCCATAGCAGCAAATCAAGAACACGAAGAAGTTTGGCACGATATTGCCAAAGAGCACGGCCGGAAAAAGACAACAGGATTAGAGAAGCAATACCCCAACGATAAAACGCCAGAGTCCCCGGATCAACCGCATCACGAAGCGCGCGGCCCATCACCACATTTGCTGCAAAACAAAGCGGAATGGCATGCAGGATGAACATCGTCTTCGCTCTGTCACTGAGCTTAAATTTTGAAAACACAATCAACCTGATTAATTTTTAGATAGGGCTGAAACATTGGGAACCGAATAATACAGATCGAATGATCCTTCATTCAAAGTCCCGTCCAATTGCGAGGAATTTATCCCGCCTCTGCTTCTGCAATTCTTCGCCGCTCAATCCGGAAAGTTCTTCTAACCCTTGAGAAATTTGTTTGCCGGTCGCTGCAATAATTGCAGTGTGGTCGCGGTGCGCACCACCAACGGGTTCTTCAATAATCCCGTCAATAATGCCAAATCCCAGCAGATCCTGAGCAGTGATTTTCATTGCAGTTGCAACATCTTTGGCCCGTGACGCATCGCGCCACAAAATGGATGCCCCTGCCTCCGGTGAAATCACGCTGTAAATTGAATGTTCAAGCATATAAACACGGTTTGCCGTGGCAATAGCGATAGCGCCACCTGAGCCACCCTCACCAATCACCACCGAGATAACCGGAATTTTCAAATTAAGCGACAATTCAACTGAACGGGCAATCGCTTCCGCTTGCCCACGGGCCTCAGCCCCAATGCCGGGATAAGCGCCTGCCGTATCCACAAGCGTAATGATCGGCATATTGAATTGTTCGGCCAGCTTCATTATTCGAACGGCCTTGCGATAGCCTTCCGGCCTCGCCATTCCAAAATTGTGCTTTAATCGGCTTTGAGTATCATGGCCTTTTTCCTGACCAATGATCGCAACCGGCTTACCTTCAAAACGGCCAAAACCAGCTTGAATAGCATCATCATCGCCAAAATAACGATCACCCGCCAAGGGTGTAAATTCTGTAATCAGGCTTTTGACATAGTCAACAAAATGCGGCCGGTTCGGATGGCGCGCAATCTGGGTTTTATGCCATGGGGAAAGTTTGTCGTAGAGGTCTGACAACAAATCGCTGGAACGTATTTCCAGCCTTTCAATCTCACTGCTGAGATCTACGCTATCATCCCCATCCGACATACTTTTTAGTTCGCGGATTTTGCCCTGAAGATCGGCAACAGGTTTTTCAAATTCAAGGTAACTTTGCATCATTTGGAGAACTACAACTCACACTCTGATTGATTGGTTCCACCGACGGAGTTTAAGCCCCGCTCAGCGTCTTCTTTACCTAATGCCAATAGATAGCTATTGCAAGAATTTCCACGATTTGCACCTAATTGCGTCGAATTATATTGATTCTCGGTTAAGGCTCAAATTGACGCCAAAGGATGATGCTCTTCCACCAATTGCCGCAAGCGCTCATCCAGCACATGGGTATAAATCTGCGTAGTCGAAATATCCGAATGCCCGAGCAATTGCTGCACAGCGCGTAAATCAGCTCCATTTTGCAATAAATGGCTGGCAAAAGCGTGGCGTATGACGTGGGGAGATACCTTTTCAGGGTCAATGCCTGCTGTGATCGCCAAAGCTTTGAGGTCTCGGGCAAAAGCCTGTCTGGTAAAGTGGCCGCTCTTGGAGCCGGCAGGAAACAACCATTGGCTGTCATCCCATTTTTTAGACCCATCCCGCATCTTTAAATAAAGCGCCATAGCTTCACGAGACTTTCGCGACAGGGGCACTAGGCGTTCCTTATTACCCTTACCAACAACATTGATAAAATCTGCATCAGTTTTTGCAGCCATCACTGGCAGGCTTACCAGTTCAGAAACCCTCAAACCCGTCGCATAAAGCGCCTCAATCAACGCATTTAGCCGCAAAGCCCGAAGGTTACGCGAGGGTGAACCGGATTTATCCAGCGCTGCATTTTCGGATGCACGGATGAGAACATCCACCTCATCAATGCTCAATATTTTCGGCAAGGGCCGCGCTTGTTTGGGACTTTCAATCACTGCTGAAGGGTCGTCACTGCGCTGCCCTTCTGCAAATAGGAACTTATGAAACTGACGGACAGTTGAGAGATGGCGGGCCTGGGAACTGGCTGCCAACCCACTATCGTTCAAGACAAGCATGAATGAGCGCACATTTTCAGTATCACAATTCATAAAATCTGATTTCACCCGGAGCAAATGCGCACCATATCGCTCAAGATCACGTTCATAGGAATCAAGGGTGTTTTCTGCGGCTCCACGTTCCGCACTCATCATTTCAAGGAATGACTCAACCAGATGGCCGTATTTGAAATTGTGCAAAATTTACTCCGCTAAAGCGTGTCTCCCAAAAGTGGGCACCGATTTTGGGGTGAGAGGCACGCAAAACAATAAGATAAAGCATGTTGGGTGAATGCCAATGAACGCGGCATGCTTTAGCGCGGGTTTAGCCGCTTTGCTGGAATTTTTACGGTCATTTCCCGGGGCTGCGGCTCCACAAAGATGGAAAGGGCTATCATTCCGCCATAAACAATCCCTACCAGGATTCCGATAAAAACAACAAAACGAATAAGGCTTGGCATAATTTGTACTGCAGTCCCGTTTTAAATTGTCCCCGTAAACTTTACCCTTTATGAGAAACATGCAACCAAATGGCAAGACGTGTGCATCGATTTGTTTCACGTATAATATAAGTATTTAGGTCTTGGATTCTGGAGAATGCATACCACATGAGTGCATCGAGCCAACAAATGATAGCAGAAATTAAAGAAAAGCTTGGCAATAAATGTCTGGTTTTTGTTGGCATGATGGGATCAGGCAAGTCCGCAATCGGTCGACTTGTAGCCAAGACACTAAGTCTTGAATTTCACGATTCCGATACAGAAATCGAAAAAGCCGCCGATATGAGTGTGGCTGAAATATTTGAACATTATGGTGAGGAAGAGTTCCGAAGGGGTGAACAAAAAGTCATCGAACGTCTATTGGCCAGCGGCCCACTTGTGCTTGCCCTTGGGGGTGGTGCGTTCTTGTCGAAAGAAACCCGGGCAATCATTGAGAAACGCGCAACATCTATCTGGTTGGCCGCCGATGTCGAATTGCTGCATTCCCGCGTAATGCGCAAGCCGGGCAAGCGTCCTTTATTGGCTAACGGCGACAGCTTGCAGATTTTGCATGACCTGTCCAAAACCAGAAACCCGATCTATCAACTGGCCGATTTGAAAATCGAATCTGCTGACACTTCCAAAACGAGAACAAAAGACATGACAATCAGCCATTTGCACGAATATTTTTGTGATGATTTTTCAGCTGGCAGGAATTCTTAAATGCTTTCCGATTCCAGCAAGAAAACTGTTCGTGTCGAACTCGGTTCGCGTTCTTATGATATCCTCATCGGGCCGGGCCTGATCAATCAATTGGCGGAAAAACTGGGTGAATTATCGCCCGGTGCCCGCTGCGCCATTGTTACCGATACCAATGTAAACAAAATCCACGGCGAAAATTTGCGCCAGCAGCTGGATGAAGCAGGCATTGGCCACACCACAATCGAAATAGCGCCCGGCGAGGCTTCCAAATGCATGGATACCTATGGTCGCGTGATTGAAGAGCTACTTACTCACCGCATGGAACGCAGCGACATTTTAATCGCACTTGGCGGCGGAGTGGTGGGAGATCTCGCAGGCTTTGCGGCTGCATCCATGCGTCGCGGCATGAAATTCGTACAAATTCCCACCAGTCTTTTATCCCAGGTAGATAGTTCCGTTGGCGGCAAAACCGGCATTAATTCACCCCATGGTAAAAACCTGATTGGCGCTTTCCACCAACCCATTTTGGTGATCGCAGATACTGATATTTTGAAAACGCTTCCTTCACGAGAATTTACGGCCGGTTATGCAGAAGTGGCAAAATACGGGCTGATTGACCGACCTGATTTTTTCAGTTGGCTGGAAAAAAACCACGAACAGGTTTTTAACTTCGGCGATGCACTGGTTGAGGCTGTTGCTATCTCTTGTCAGGCAAAAGCTGATGTTGTGGCCAGCGACGAGCAAGAAAGAGGCGTCCGCGCCCTACTTAACCTTGGCCACACATTTGGCCATGCCCTTGAAGGGGCAACAAATTATGATAGTTCCCGACTGGTCCATGGCGAAGGTGTTGCCATCGGCACGGTTTTGGCTCACCAGTTTTCCAACCGGATGAACTTGTGCAGCAATGATTGTACCGACCGGGTGATCCGCCATTTCAAGGCTGTAGGATTGCCAACCACCCTTGCTGAAATTCCTGGCGGCCTGCCTGATGCGGAAGCCCTGATGGAATATATCGTTCAGGACAAAAAGGTTGTCCGAGGATCACTCACCTTCATTTTGACAAAAGGGGTCGGCCAGTCTTTCATCGCAAATGATGTGCCGCCTGCAGAAGTGTTATCTTTCCTGAAGGAAAAACTTTTATGATTGAAACTTACTGGGCTGTTTTTGGCGCAATCTTGGTGTTGATTATTCTTTCAGCTTTCTTTTCAGGTTCTGAGACTGCCCTGACGGCTGTATCGCGTGCACGCATGCATCAACTGGCCAAGAATGGCGACCCCCGTGCGCACTTGGTCATCAAACTCATTGAAAAGCGTGACCGGTTGATCGGCGCTTTGTTGATTGGAAATAACCTCGTCAATATTCTAGCATCTGCTCTGGCTACCAGTTTTTTCCTACGGTTTTATGGCGATTCTGGAATCCTGATTGCCACAATTGTCATGACGGTTGTTGTGGTAATTTTTGCCGAGGTCATGCCCAAATCGTGGGCCATCGCCAATGCAGATAAATTCGCAACCAGTGTTGCCCCAATAGTGCGCATCCTCGTAATTCTGTTTTCACCCCTTACATTTGTTCTGGCTGCCTTCGTGCGCGCAGTACTACGCATTTTTGGTATTCAAATTGGTAGTGAACAGTCCTTGCTGTCAGCCCATGATGAATTACGTGGAGCCATGGAAATCCTGCATAAGGAAGGGTCGATGGTAAAGGATGACAAGGATCGACTGGATGCGATTTTAGACCTGCACGAACTTGATGTAGGCGATGTGATGATCCACAGAACCGCCATGGAAAGCATCAATGCTGCAGATTCTTCCGAAAAAGCGGTCAAACAAATTCTTCAAAGCCCTTATACACGCCTGCCAATTTGGCGGGACGAGCCGGAAAATATCATCGGAATTGTGCACGCGAAAGACGTGCTCAGAAGCATTGCCAGCGGCAAACGCACGGCAAAAAACCTCGACATCATGAAAATCGCCACCAAACCATGGTTCGTACCAGAAACCACATCATTGCAGGCACAATTAAACGCCTTCCTGCGCAATAAAGCGCATATTGCTTTGGTCGTTGACGAATATGGAGAAGTAGAAGGCCTTGTAACGCTGGAAGATATTCTGGAAGAGATTGTTGGCGAAATCGCTGATGAACACGATGTGGAAGTGGCCGGTGTCGTATCGCAACCAGACGGCTCGTATCTAGTTGATGGAAGCGTGCCCGTTAGGGACATCAACCGCGCTTTGGACTGGGAACTGCCAGAAGATGAAGCAACCACGGTTGCAGGTCTCGTTATCCACGAGGCACAAATGATCCCCGAAGAAAAGCAGACTTTTACATTCTACAAAAAACGCTTCGTCGTAACCAAACGCGAGAGAAACCGTATTGCACAGCTGCGTATTCGCGATCTTTGATCGCAGATACGCAACTGCCTTTGTTCGTTCTCACGGCGTATCTTCGGCTAATGCCTCAGGCCTCCGAAAGCGCGGCGCATAAGCGCCGGTCGCTCTTCACTCCCGCTTGCAGCGAATTGCTACGGAGAGAATTGTGCGAGGGAATGATACTGAAAGATTTTTACTTGGAAAAAGCATGCGAGCTTCGCAGGCGAGCGTGGGCACCCGGCGCTAATGCGCCGCCCATGCGGAGGCCCGAACGATAGTGAGGATACGCCGTGAGAACAAACAAACCCAGTTGCCCTAAGACACATCAGAAATCTCATCCAACTTCCTCTGGAGCCCTGGCCTCGATTGCAATTGCATGCAAGCCACGGGTTTCCATTAAATCCTCGATCAGAGCATTAATTCCCCGGTGGCGCGCCACAAGGTTCATGCCTGAAAACTTGGAAGACACAATTTTTATTCTAAAATGAGTTTCGCCCTTACCATCGAAACTTTCCTGATGACCCGCGTGCAAATGGCTCTCATTGATCAACTCAAGCGCGATAGGTGCGAATTCGTCGCGGAGCTTTTCTTCCATAATTGCTTGAATACTGACCTGTTCCATGTCTATATCTGTTCCCGATAATCCCGTTTGTAAATCGCTTGGATTTCAGTTCCGAATAGATTATAATTCGGACCCGTACCCCATTAGCGGCATGAAGCTCTTAGCACATCATTTGTGACTATTTCAAACTCAACCGATACCACCGATTGGCATTAAATATCGACCATGGATAAAACTTCAAAATATTTCGATTCTATCCGCATTAAAAAAGGAGCCAAGGCTAAAGCAAAAGCGAAAGCCAAGGCGACTGCAAATCAATGCCAGTGGGACGGATGCGAAAATCCAGGCAGCCACAAGGCACCGGTGGGTCGTGATCATGAAGGAAAATATCTCAATCTTTGTATCGAACATGTGCGCGAATATAATAAATCCTATAATTATTTTTCCGGCCTCGGCGACGACGACGTGGCAAAATTGCGCAAGGACGCCCTAACCGGCGGCAGGCCTACATGGACCATGGGCGTCAACAAATTGAGCAATGAACCACCGCTCAGCAATCACGACCCAAGGGCGGCGGCGGCTGCACGCGTGAGTGCACGTGCTCGCGCAAGAGCTGGCATGGGCTCCATCGACAGCCCAAGAGTCCGCAAGCTCAAAACCCTTGAAAAGAAATCTTTGGAAGATTTGGGTCTGCCTCATAATGCCAGCCCGGAAAACATTAAAACCCGCTATAAGGAAATGGTAAAACGCCATCACCCAGACGCAAATGGTGGTGACCGCAGCACCGAGGAACGACTACGGGAAATTATTCAGTCCTATAAACACTTAAAACAAGCAGGCTTCTGCTAACCGCCTTTTTAAAAAAACACCCCTTGGAGAATTGTTAGAATGACCAACGGCCTACCGGATACCGAGATTTCGGTTCGGGACACCTTCCATATTGATAGTGATTGGGTAGTTCCCGCATATTCTGAAACCAGCGAGCATGTGCCCGAACTGGACCCGGATTATATTTTTGATAAAAACACAACACTGGCCATTCTGGCTGGTTTTGCCCACAATGCCCGGGTGTTGATTTCAGGCTATCACGGCACCGGCAAATCAACCCATATTGAACAGGTCGCGGCCCGTTTGAACTGGCCTTGTGTGCGGATCAATCTCGATAGTCATGTGAGCCGCCTCGATCTAATTGGTAAAGATGCCATTGTGGTAAAAGACGGCATGCAGGTCACCGAATTCCGCGATGGTATTCTGCCCTGGGCCTACCAAAACAACGTTGCGCTCGTATTCGATGAATATGATGCAGGTCGCCCGGATGTAATGTTCGTTATCCAGCGTGTGCTGGAAACTTCTGGTCGTCTGACATTGCTTGATCAAAGCCGTGTTATCACACCCCACCCGGCCTTCCGCTTGTTTGCTACAGCCAACACCATCGGCCTTGGTGATACCACTGGCCTTTATCGTGGCACGCAGCAGATCAACCAGGCCCAGATGGATCGTTGGTCACTGGTAGCAACACTCAATTATCTGCCCCATGATATGGAAGTTTCAATCGTACTGGCCAAGGCTAAGTCCTTTAACACCAAAGAAGGCCGCGAGACGGTTTCAAAAATGGTGCGCATCGCCGATATGACCAGAGCTGCCTTCATCAATGGCGATTTATCTACCGTTATGAGCCCCAGAACCGTGATGACCTGGGCCACTAATCAGGAGATATTCCAGGATTTGGCATATTCCTTCAAAGTGACTTTCTTGAACAAATGCGACGAGTTGGAGCGGCCAACCGTTGCTGAATTCTACCAGCGCGCCTTTGGTGAAGAAATTTCCGAAGTCACTGATAATTTGGTTTTGGCATAAGGTTGAGTTGAAGCGATGGCTAGTCCGGGTGATAACAAACGACAAGGCTCCAGCCTGCCTGATTTCGAGCCCCTAAAACAGGCGCTCAGCAATTGCATGCGCGCCATGGCAGACGATAGGGAGTTGGAAATAACCTTTTCTCCCGACCGTCCTTCCATGGTCGATCAACAGGTTCGGCTACCTGATTTTGGTAAAAAGCTGACGGCTGAGCAATTGGCTATCACCCGTGGCACGGCCGACAGCATGGCGCTTCGCCACGCCTGCCATGATACCAAAATCCACACCAGATTATCTCCCGAAGGCCCCAATGCCAAAGCTGTGTTTGACGCTGTCGAACAGGCACGGGTTGAAGCGATTGGTGCACGCCAGATGGACGGGGTTGCAAGCAACCTTGGTCATATGCTCGAAGATAAATATTCCAGAGCCAATTACACCCACGCAACCAACCGTGAAGAAGTGCCTTTGGAAGAAGCGGTTGCTTTAGTTGTACGTGAAAAACTCACTGGCAAAGCCCCTCCAAAAAGTGCCGAAAATTTCGTCAATGTCTGGCGTGATTGGATCGAAGCCAAGGCTGGAGACAGTCTGGACGCCCTTGATGGCGACCTTTCCGACCAAACGGCCTTTGCTCGGGCCGTCCGTGATTTAATCGTCTCGCTTGATATGGCCGACGAACTAGGCGACGACAATCTCGACCAGCAGGACGACACCGAGGAAAACGACGCGGAGACCGGCGACGAAAGCGAAGAAGGTCAAAGCAACGATCAAGAAAGCGATGATGGTGCCGAGGGCCAGCCTGACGAGATGGAGCAGGACGGCGAAGAAGAAATGACCGGCGAGATGGATGCATCAGATGC
Source organism: Rhizobiaceae bacterium (assembly GCA_016763155.1). Classification (GTDB taxonomy): domain Bacteria; phylum Pseudomonadota; class Alphaproteobacteria; order Rhizobiales; family Rhizobiaceae. Next base: position 29,280 of record JAESUH010000112.1, on the reverse strand, counting down.
TGATGGGGAGGATTCCGATGACGAGGATTCTGAAACCCCAAGCGAAACCCATCGCCCGGATCTGCCATTTACGAACCTGCCAGCTGATTTTGATTACAAGGTTTTCTCCACCGATTTCGATGAAGAAGTAACCGCTGAAGAACTTTGCGACGAGACCGAGCTTGACCGGCTCAGAGCCTTTCTCGACAAACAACTGGACCATCTGCAAGGCGTGGTCGGAAGACTCGCTAACAGGTTGCAACGCCGATTGATGGCACAGCAAAACCGTGGTTGGGATTTCGATCTGGAAGAGGGTGTCCTGGATACCTCTCGCCTAACCAGAATTGTCATGGATCCAATGACACCTTTGTCTTTCAAGATGGAGCGTGATGCGATTTTCCGCGATACGGTCGTTACCCTTCTGATTGATAATTCCGGCTCCATGCGTGGTCGTCCAATTACAGTTGCCGCATCGTGTGCCGATATTTTGGCCCGCACACTGGAACGTTGCGGAGTAAAAGTTGAAATTTTGGGCTTTACCACCAAAGCGTGGAAAGGTGGCCAGTCCCGCGAAGCGTGGCTAAAACGCGATAAACCGCCAACACCTGGCCGTCTCAATGACTTGCGTCATATCATCTATAAATCTGCGGATTCCCCTTGGCGTCGTTCCAAACGCAATCTTGGCCTGATGATGCGGGAAGGCTTGCTGAAGGAAAATATCGATGGTGAAGCTCTGCTATGGGCTCATAACCGCCTAATGGGGCGCAATGAGCATCGTCGCATTTTGATGATGATTTCCGATGGTGCTCCAGTGGATGATTCGACCCTTTCGGTCAATCCGGGCAATTATCTAGAACGCCATTTGCGTCATGTGATTGAAGATATCGAGCAAAATTCTCCAATCGAATTGCTGGCTATCGGCATTGGCCATGATGTGACCCGCTATTATGAACATGCGGTGACCATTGTGGACGCCGAAGAGCTGGCGGGCGCCATGACTGACCAACTTGCTGAATTGTTTGGCGAGACTGACCCCAATGAAGGCATTGGCAAACGCACCCGCCCAACCAGGCGGAAAGCAAGGGCCGGTTAAATGAAAAAAATGCAAATCATTGCATTGTTTCTTTTGGCACTTACTCTTCCTGCGAATGCAGAAAATGCCCTGCGCCTCAACATTGAGATACAGTCTCGTATCATTCCTAATTTCAGTCCGTCGGAACCGGACCGCACGGTTTTCGACAAGCTGGAATACCTTGGTGGCATCGAGCTTTATTCCGACAATGACCATTTTGGCGGTTATTCCGGTTTTAGGTTTTACAACGGTCGTACCGACTTCATTTCGATTTCCGATATGGGGTTTTGGATGGGCGGCACCATTGAGCGAAAAGATGGCCTTCCGGTAGCAATCAAGAATGCCCATATCGCCCCCATGCGCGATAGCGATGGCAACATCATGCTGGGTAAATCTAATTCCGATGCAGAGGCGCTGGAGATTGTCGGTGACCAGATTTATCTGGCTTTTGAACGCAAGCATCGCGTTGAAATTCACGACTTAGATTTTTCCACTCTCAGAGGAACATCAAAGCAGCTTACAAACAAAATTGGCAAGCTTGGTCTGCGCGGTAATAAGGGGCTTGAAGCCATCGCCAGTCCGCCCGCAGGTAGCCCCTTAGAGGGCAAGTTGATTTTGTTCAGCGAACGGACGCTCAACAAGAACAAAGATATTCGCGCCTTCATTCTTGATCAGGGCAAGCTGGAGGAATTTTCCGTAACCCGCCCCGGCAAGTTTGATATCACCGATGCAAAATTTACCGATAATGGCGATCTCATTCTGCTTGAACGGCGGTTTAGCCCGGCAACCGGAGCAGCAATGCGCCTTCGTCGTTTCAAACCGGGAACAATAAAAGCCGGAGCCCGCCTCATCGGGGAAACTTTGATGTTTGCCGGCATGTCTGCCCAGATCGATAATATGGAAGGTCTTGATATTACAAAGGCTGAAAATGGCGACACCATTCTCACTTTAATATCAGACGATAATCACTCTATTTTGCAGCGAACAATATTACTGGAGTTCAAGCTGCTGGATTAGGCATTGTTAAATGCCAATTTGTGATTTTAGTTCAGCTTTGGTTTTTTCATCCAATGTTCGCCAATCGCAGTCACGCAATGCCGCCTCCATGGCATAAAGCAATAAGATTGAGGCATTTCCGGGCAGCTGAAATTTCACCCGCGTATAGGCAGTGACCGCGCCTAATTCGCGCAAATCATCTTCATCGTGTACACCAATTTCTGCAAGCATTCGAGCGGATGCCGCACCCAAATTCCGCATTTGTTCGATTGTTCGTGCCATCTGGAGTGAGGCCTAGTCTGAAACCAGTTTTGCTTTTTTTGCTGGTGCCAGAAACCTGATCAGCAAACCATAAGGCGCAAGCATGAGGAGGCCAGCTAGTATTTTGACCATGAAGTCACCGGCTGCCCATGAAATCCAGCGTGGAATTTCAGTTGCAAACACCGCAAGCATTGGCGCGTTTTCCAATGCAAAGCCATCATTCTCGCCCAGAAAGGCAAAACTTGCGGCAAAGGCCAACCCGAAAAACAGGCAAGTATCCACCAGCGATCCCATAAAGGATGAAATCAACGGTGCCCGCCACCAAACGCCCCGACGCAATTTGGAAAAAATAGAGATATCCAACAATTGCGCCACCAAAAACGCCGTTCCCGAAGCCATCGCCACCCGCGCAATGCGTGAGGGGGATAGTTCAAAGGGAAATAGCCCGTATGAGAATAATATCTTCGGCACAAGGATTGAACAGATAACGGCAATCACAAAGCCGACCATTACCACCCTTCGGGCACGCTCCGCCCCAAACAGGCGATTGGTGAGATCGGTGACCAGAAAGGCAACTGGATAGGTGAATGTGCCCCAGGTGAGAACATCACCCAAATTGACGCCTGCCAGCGAATAGCCGACCGGAAATTGCACTAAAATATTAGAAAGAACCACGACAAAGGCCATGGCGACCACAAACGGGTATACGCTTTTGCTGTTCAGCATTTTTTTATCCTGGGTGATGCCACCAGTTGAACGAAAATAAGCGGGCAAAATTACCCACTCATCCAAATTACATAAATTTCAAGAAATTGCCAGCTAGTCAGAAACTAAGCAGTGACAGCAGCAGCAACTGGCGCTTCAGCCAGTTTCTTTTGAATCTGACGCTTAAGCAAACGTGCTTTCTGCGAAAGTTCGCTGTCCTTCGATTTTGCAAAAAATGCATCAAGGCCACCACGATGCTCAACTGTGCGCAGAGCCTGAGCACAAATGCGCAGACGAATGCGCTGGTTCAGCACATCACTCATCAAAGTTACATTGCAAAGGTTTGGCAGAAAACGGCGGCGCGAACGGTTTTTCGCGTGGCTCACATTATTTCCTGTCATGACGGCTTTGCCGGTCAGTTCACAGCGTCTGGACATTCTCTTATCCTTGGTTAATTTCGACCCGACCATATCAAATATATGATTGCTGCAAATGCTTTTTGCGGGCGGTCACCAAAGTGACAGCCCAAAGACACTCCAAGCCTTCGGGAAAGTTGACTGTTCATAGGGGCCTTCGATGAATGCGTCAAGCAAAACTTGCCACAAGCCCGCTCCCCATTGGCATATTTTTGTCGATATTTCCGATCAAACATAAATGATCAGGCAATTCGCAAATGTGCCTTAATTGGAGGCTAATTCTGAATCTCGAATAATTCGCCAATCTGGACCCGAATTTGTAACGAGAAAGCTATGATTATTTTTCAAATGAAAAATTGCAGCACCACCCACATTTCAGGTTTTGGCATTTTTGGCCTGCCAATTGCCATTTTAGCAATGATATTTATCAATTTGAATGCTGCTTACGGCCAGGATGTTCATCATCAGACCCAGTTTTCGGTTAAATTTGGCGGCATTACCGTGGGCACTGTTAAATTTGATGTGCTGCTCAATGGTGCCAATTATCAAATGATTGGCAGTGGCAAAACCGCTGGTCTGGCCAAACTGTTTTCTTCGGGCCACGGCAATTTCGACAGCAAGGGCAATATCAAGAAAAATACGATCTTTGCCAGCACTCACACAGCTTTTCTGCATGAGCGCAAAAAAGACGCCACTTTAGAAATGACATTTGCAGATAAAAAAGTGGCCGACATAAAAATGGTGCCGGATAAGCGCCCCGGTTACCGAAAGTCCAAAAAATGGGTTCCCGTCAATTCGGGCCACATGCTTGATGTCATTGACCCTGCCAGCAGCCTGTTAATACCAATTGCCTATGAGGATGCTTCAGACCCTCATAAAGTCTGTGATAGAAACCTTGAAATATTCGACGGGCAAGCCCGCTACACGCTCACCTTAAGATACAAAGCGACGAAGCCGATAAAAACCGAAGGCTATAAAGGCTACGCTCATGTCTGCAAGGTGAGGTATTCCCCCGTTGCCGGCTACAAAAAGGGCCATAAAAACGTGGAGTTCATGCGCAAAAACAAACGTATGGACTTTTGGCTGGCACCCATTTCCGGCACCAATATTTTCACTCCCATTCGCATCGATATCGGCACTCAGTTCGGCAAAGTTTCCGTCGTACCAAAATATTTTGGCTTAACGGCAACACAGTAAAAATATATCCCTTTTCAAGCAAAAAACACTGGCACCCGTCATGAGGGAACTATAGAATGGTATGAGGTTGCCCAAACGGCAGCGAATTATTTTATTTCAACCTATTGCGAGCCCAACTTTCCGGAACGATGTCAGACTTCCTAACTCACAATAGTGCCGTCCCAAAAGCCAGCGGACGTGGCGTCACAGCCGTTCTTGGTCCAACCAATACTGGCAAGACCCATTTGGCCATTGAGCGCATGACAGCCTACCCTAGCGGCGTCATTGGGCTACCGTTGCGGCTATTGGCGCGTGAGGTTTATAGCAGGGTCTGCGCCAAAGTTGGCACTTCCAAAGTTGCACTCATTACGGGTGAGGAAAAAATCACCCCGCCTGATGCACGTTTCCAAGTGTGCACCGTTGAAGCCATGCCAATGACAACAGATGCAGAGTTCGTTGCCATAGATGAGGTGCAGCTTGCAACTGATCTAGAACGCGGCCACGTCTTCACCGACCGGATATTAAACCTGCGCGGCACCCATGAAACCATGTTGCTTGGCGCTGATACGGTTCAAAAAACCTTGAGCGACCTATTGCCCGGCCTGGAAGTTGTTACCAGACCGCGCATGTCGATGCTCACCTATGCCGGCCAAAAGAAAATCACCCGCCTGCCGCCGCGCTCGGCAATTGTCGCATTTTCGGCCGATGAAGTTTATGCCATTGCCGAACTCATCAAACGCCAACGCGGTGGTGCCGCAGTGGTTATGGGCTCACTGAGCCCCAGAACACGCAACGCTCAAGTAGCTCTTTATCAATCCGGCGAAGTTGATTTCATTGTTGCAACCGATGCAATTGGAATGGGCCTAAACCTGGATGTGGACCATGTAGCCTTCGCTCAGGATCAAAAATTTGACGGATTTCAGTTTCGCAAATTAACTGCAGCCGAACTGGCCCAGATCGCTGGGCGCGCCGGACGCCATACCAGTGACGGCACATTTGGGGTGACTTCACGTGTCGAACCTTTTGCCGATGAATTGGTTGAAGCGCTGGAAACACACGAATTTGCGCCCTTGAAAGTTTTGACCTGGCGCAATCGCCAGCTGGATTTTTCAAATATCAACTCGTTGAAGGCCAGCCTTGCGCTCGGCTCCGGCACAAGACAATTGATGAAATCCCCGCCCACATCCGATTTAATCGCGCTGGAGGCTCTTGCCCGGGATCGTCACCTGAGCGATATTTGCAACAGTGAAGAACTGACCAAGCTTTTATGGGATGTTTGCCGAATTCCTGATTATCGTGGTATTTCACCTGCTGCGCACTCTGACATATTGAAGTCAATCTATTTGGATATTGTCGAGTCTGGTAATATTGATGAGAACTGGTTTGCGCAGCAGATCTCACATGCAGATAAAAAAGGAGGGGGAATCGATGCCTTATCGGCTCGTATTTCCCAAATAAGAACCTGGACTTACCTTTCAAACCGGGAAAATTGGCTACAAAACCCAACTCTTTGGCAAGAAAGAACAAGAGAAGTTGAAAATCGGTTGTCAGATGAGTTACATGAAAACCTTACGAAACGCTTTATTGACCGAAGAACAAGCGTTTTAATGAAACGATTAAGAGAAAACGCAATGCTGGAAGCAGAAATAGCCTCAGACGGAAATGTATCGGTGGAAGGCCACCACGTGGGGCAACTATTTGGATTTCGATTTATTTCCGACAAATCCGCAGAGGGGCCGGAGGCAAAAGCAGCCAACGCCGCCGCAATGAAAGCGCTCGCTACGGAGATTGAGAAACGGGCAGAAAGGCTGGCCGCCTCGCCTAATAGTGACATTAGCTTGGCAAATGACGGTTCCCTACGCTGGTTGGGTGAAGTCATCGCCAAAGTTATGGCAGGCGACGAAACTCTCAAGCCTCGTATATTATTGCTTGCGGACGAACAGTTAAGCGGCCTGCCTCGTGATAAGGTGCAAGCTCGGCTGGAACGATGGATTGCCAATCATATCAATACCTTATTGAAACCCATCATTGATTTATCCATGGATGAAACCCTGGCTGCCATGGCCAAGGGTATCGCTTTTAGACTGGCTGAAAACCTCGGCATTCTGGATCGAAAAGACGTTTTGGAAGAAATCCGCGGCCTCAATCAGGATATGCGTGGCGCATTGCGCAAATTTGGTGTCCGCTTCGGCGCCTACCATATCTTCATGCCAGCCATGTTGAAACCTGCGCCCACATCACTCATTTGCTTTTTGTGGGCATTGAAAAATGACCAGATAGAAGCCGAAGGTCTTGTAGAAATTCCTCAGGCATCTGCTGCAGGCAGAACTTCATTGCCGGTAGACGAAACTTTCAATCGCGATATCTATCCCCTTTGTGGTTTCAGGATTCTTGGCAAGAAAGCCGTTCGCATCGACATACTTGAACGTCTGGCGGATCTGATTCGCCCGGCCACAAGTTGGAAAAATAACGCTGAACCAAAAAAATCTGCCGAAACAGCACCAAAAGAACAGGCGGAAGGCGAAAGCACCCAATCAAGCGAAACGCCAGCTCCTAAAGCTCCTCAAAAGCCAGAAGGGGCAATTGATGGACGCAGTTTCTATGTAACCCCGGCCATGATGTCTATTTTGGGCGCAACTCACGAAGATATGGAGCAAATCCTCAAAGGTCTGGGCTATCGCGGAGAATCCAAACTTCACGCAGACATCATTCCTGTCGAAGCTGAACCTGAAAATGTTCAAAGCGCCGCTGATAGCGCATCTGTAGAACCTTCAGACAAGCCCACAGATACGCCAGCACCTTCAACCGAGAACAAGACGGATGGTGATGCAGAGGATGGCGCTACGGCGGACAAAAGCGAAGCCTCAGAACCAAAAACCATCATGGTATGGCGCTATGGCGGACAAAACCGCAATCGACAGCAAAATTCAAACAAACGCAGAAACCAGAACCCAAATGGTGGCAAGCCCAATTCATCGAAAAGCTTCAAAAAGCATTCGGGGAATGGAAAACCCAACCGCAACAACAATAAACGTCAAAAACCTGCGGAAAAACCCATGGATCCGGATTCTCCTTTTGCTAAATTGGCAGCACTTAAAGAATCGATGAAATCCAAATAATGCCGAATGCAGCAGAGCAAAAACTGCGAATCGATAAATGGCTGTGGTTTGCCCGCGTCGCCAAAACCCGAACTCTTGCCAAAAAACTGGTAACCAACGGTAAGATTAGGGTGGATAGCAACAAGATTTCCAGCGCCAGCTCTCTTATCAGTTGTGGGCAGGTGCTGACAATCACTCTGGAGCGCCAAATTCTGATTTATGAAATCGTGGAATTGGGCACCAGCCGCGGCCCGTATATCCAGGCACAATTGCTTTATAGCGACCTTAGTCCTAAAATAGACCCCGTCGTGAAGGATGATAAGGCATTTATGGATGGCACAATCGCCACTGAAGGCCGCCCCGACAAAAGACAGAGACGACAATTGCAGGCCCTCAAGCAGGAAAATATGCTCTAACCAGCAGCCTTCATTCTAAAGCAAGCCAAATTGGAGAAATGGATGTTTCAAAACGTCGCTCCATTGGCAAAGACTTTGCCTTGTCACCGGCATTTAAACGGGATACCAATGCATCGAATTTTCACGAGATATCCCAATAGGAATATTGATGACATATATTGTCGACGATAAATGCATAAAGTGCAAACACACCGATTGTGTGGAAGTATGCCCCGTGGATTGCTTCTATGAAGGCGAAAACATGCTGGTCATTGATCCCGATGAATGCATCGATTGCGGCGTATGCGAACCAGAATGTCCCGTCGAGGCAATCAAGCCCGATACAGAACCTGGCCTTGAACAATGGCTAAAGGTGAACGCTGAATACGCCGCAGTATGGCCAAATATCACCATCAAAAAAGATGCCCCCGAAGATGCCAAGAAATTTGATGGTGAAGAAGGTAAGTTCGAAAAGTACTTCTCGGAAAAACCTGGCGAAGGCGATTAGGGGCCAAACAATCACCTTGGCCATCATAACACCAAGGTGATCAGGAACCTCGTCAAATGCCTCGATATCCTTCGACGCATTAACCATTTGTTAGGAAAGCCACCCGCAACTCTTCGCAACTGCGAGATAAAGTTGATTTTTGGCAAAAATTGTGCTAACTTGCGTTATTACGATTAACCAATTGGCATTCGATGATCCCTTCATTTCAGCGAAATTATAATCGGCAATCCGCCATTCTCTAACAACAATTCACAACACCTGACCTAATATTTACAAATTGGGCTGGTGGTTTTTGTCGTCTTGGAGAAGCCGGAGACTGATACAATTGTCAAATTGGTTATATCAAAAATGTAAAATTTGTACTGAAAATCCTCACTAAGAGGAATCCAGGGAGTAACAAGCAATATGGCAACAAGTAAAAAAGCAACCCAGCGTCAAGGTTTTAAAATCGGCGAGTACATCATTTATCCAGCCCATGGCGTTGGTCAAATTACCGCTATTGAAGAGCAGGAAGTAGCAGGCTACTCGCTTGAACTATTTGTAATCGATTTTGCCCAGGATAAGTTGACCTTGCGTGTGCCACTCGCAAAAGTTGAATCAGCAAACATGCGCAAGCTTTCAGACAGCACTCGCATCGATAAATCCCTGAGAACTGTTCAGGGCCGTGCCCGCGTAAAACGCACCATGTGGAGCAGACGCGCCCAGGAATATGAAGCCAAAATCAATTCCGGAGATCTAATTCAGATTGCTGAAGTTGTGCGGGATTTGTTCCGCTCGGAAAACCAGCCTGAACAATCTTACAGCGAGCGCCAACTCTATGAGGCTTCTCTGGATCGCATGGCTCGCGAGATTTCCGTTGTTAATAAAATTTCTTCAACCGAGGCCGTTGCCCTAATCGTGAAAAATCTCGCTTTGGGACCAAAGCGCGGACCAAAAACTGAAGAAACGACGACAGATGCAGCAGCGACAACAACAGCTGCAGCAACAGACAACAAAAAAGAAGCAGCTGCCTAAGCTTCACTGCTAAATCAAGAATTGCAAAACCCGGTGAGTTTTCACCGGGTTTTATTTTGTTTGCCCGGCTCTTATCAGCCACCATGCCAATAGCGGGAAGCCTACAAGTTCAAGCAATAGAGAAGGCGCAATATCAGCGCTGAAAATCACGCTAATATCCACCGCACTGGCTCGAAAAAAGCCCGCAAATACAATAATAAGGCAAAGCACAACCAGCACCGGACGTAGCTTGGCAAATGCAAAAGCCCCGATCAAAAACGTCGCCCCTACCCCAAACCAGACACCACCAATAAACCGAATATGGCTATCCTGCACACGGAAAGCCGCTTCATTTGTGATGGAAATAAAATCAGGCGACATTTGCCAGCCAAGGGTTCGCATCCCACCAAGGCCAATATTCAGCCCGAGAAAAACAATGGCCGCACCCACAAGTGCAACGACCACTCTCAAAACAATCACATTATTCATTTAAAATTTTTCCATGCCCACTCAAAAAGTGGCGTGCTTCAAATTAGAATCAGGACCCCAGGTCAGTAACAATTTTATATTGTTGACCTGCTTGCACCTTTGCACCAGCACTCAATGAATTCAATACCTTAAACAGCTTGACCCTGTTCCCCACCCCACGCATTTGCTTAGCCAGACTGCCCAGCGTATCCCGCTTGCTAGCAGTGACTATTTTTATTCGCAATGGAGAAAGCGCACCAATCTCCCGCTCACTCAGGACGTGCAAACTACCTGTGATTTTTTCCGATACTGCAGAAACCTGCAAATTGGATTGTGGGGCGGCTGTGATAAAACGATAAAGCTGTTCGCCATTTCGGATAACTTGAATACGAAAACGCCAGCCATCTGCTGCAGCAAGCGCCGTTGCAGCAGGAAGCCCATTCACGGTTTCTTCGCGAATGGTCTCATTGATCAACCCGTTTATCCATCCGCTCTTCAAATACCCTGCCAGGCTCTTCCTTTTGGAAAGGACGGCTGCATCAAATCTTGTGGCAATATCCGATGGTCCGGTCAGGGTCACAGCATGGGGTTGATTATGGATTGCAAAACCTTTTGGCGCCACAAAGCGAATACCAAGGCCTGCATGGGTGAACGTTTGTCCCCGCACAAAACCTTCTTCGGTTGTATTACCATATAACAGCCCTGAAATCCCTTTCAGATACCGCTCTCTCTCACGCTCTCCAAATCCCGGTGCTCCAAAAAAGCGGGCGTGACGTTTGGCTAATTCAACGCGTTCAGGCGTGGTGGGATGGCTGGAAAGAAAACTACCATTGGTGATCTTACTGCTCTTTCGCGAATTCAACTGCCTGAATTTGCTCATCGTCTTGAGAAAACGAGCAGAGGCGAACGGGTCAAAGCCTGCCCGCCCAATCATTCGGATGCTTACTGCATCTGCCTGCAATTCTTGATCTTTAGAGAAATTGGAAAGGCGAATTTTATTGGCGGCCAGCGCAACCTTACCTGCCAGATTACCTCCAAGCACATCATCCACCACCTCTTTGCCAATCGCTATGGATGAGATTTTTTCCTGCCGCAATATTGCGTGGTTGGATGACACATGGGCCATTTCATGGGCAATCACAGCGGCAAGTTCGGAGGAATCATTTGCCAGGGCCAGCAGGCCACGGGTGACGTATAAATACCCCCCCGGCAATGCAAATGCATTTACCTTGGGAGAATTAAGCAGCGTTATTTTATAAACCCGTGCAGGGTCCAGCGAAACAGAAACCAATCGACCCACAACCAGAGCGATCAGTTTTTCAGCATTTGAATCAGAATATTCACCGCCATATTTTGCCAATACCAGCGGATGTTCTTTTGCGCCCATCTTTTCCTGAGGATCATCAGGCTTGACCCATGAACTTTTAAGGCTTGAGGAAGAAAAACTGTCACCGGTCAAATTCGTGCATGAAGCCAGCCCGAATCCAGCCAATAGCAGAACAGACAGGGCAGTAAGACGCCCCGCTTTTCTCAAAAACTCAAACTGGTCATTCCTGGTGGTCAGAACTGATATCCTCATAATAGTTTTGCACCATCGAATGGCTACAATTTCATATATAGTTCAGGCACAAACTAATTATAATATGCCTAACAAGCAAACATGGGAGAATTATGAACCAAACACGGCAATCAATCGCCTGATTTGGCTTCATCATAGGCAGAAACGATAATCTTTGCCAATTCGGCCACTTCTTGGGGGCTGCTTCCGGGTTTATAGAGGCTTGAACCAAGGCCAAACCCATTGGCACCAGAATTAAACCAGTCACGAAAATTCTTGGCGCCAACCCCGCCAACCATGAAAACCTGGGTTTGTTTGGGCAAGACAGCACGCAGCGCCATCAACCCATCCTGCCCCATTTGGAATGCTGGAAAGATTTTCAATCCATCAGCCCCATGTTTAAGGGCAGAAAAACATTCACTCGGCGTCAAACAGCCGGGGTAAGAAGTTAATCCCAATTCTTTGGTTGCTTCAATGATTTCCGGGTCGCAATTGGGTGAAACGATAAGATTTGCACCGGTTGCAGCCACTTCCTTTACCTGCTGCACGGTTAAAACAGTCCCCGCACCAAAGCGGGCAACATCGCCAAACCTATCCACCAGCATCTCAATGCTTTTAAGCGGTTGAGGCGAATTTAGCGGCACTTCAATTTGGTTGATACCAGCCTCAATCAACGCCTCACCAATGGCTAGCGCTTCTACAGGTTCCAGCCCACGTAATATGGCAATTAGTTTTCGGCTCATTTCAATTCCTTCAATTGTAATTGGCTATGAGCATTTATCAGCCCGCCAAGGGTCAACGCTTCTGCGTCAAACATAATTGGTTGCTCATTTTGCAGTAAGAAAGCCTGCTGATAAATTTTAGCAATTCTATCTGACCCGATAATTGCGATCTTCTGCCCCTGCCAATTGGTCCTCATGGCAGCAAATTCAAGACCAAGCAGCAATGCAGATAAACGTGCCCTGGCCACCTCCGGCAAAAGATCCCCAATCAACGCTTCCGCCCTCAACGAAAATAAATGAGCGGTGATTTCAACCGGGTTCTCAAGCGCTGAGTTAAAGGATTTGGAAAATTCAGCATCATCCCAACCTTCACTTGCAATCGTGTGGCGCAACACGGATTTTTCAGCCAATAGAGAAAATAATTCCCCTGTCATATGGGTGGAAAATTTCGTAATTTTTTCACCTTCGACCCATGCCCATTTCGTGTGGGTTCCAGGCAAGCAAATGACACCTTTGAAACCCTGATCACCAGCCAACAATCCGGCAATCTGCGTCTCTTCTCCACGCATCACATCGGCAGGTTCCGCCTGACTGAGACCCGCAATAATATGCATACGCAAACGCTGATCCCACGGTGAAAAACTGATAATACTTTCCCCGGAAAACGGTTCACAAGGCACTACGCCATAAGGTGCCTCCACCCATCCCTGACGTGCCCCCACCATGCCACATGCAACCACATCGGTCACATCAGTTTCGTGCAGCCAAGGCGCGATCAATTCCAGCAGAGCAGGCTCAAACTCAGCCTGGTTCAAAGTTCCCATACCCCGGTCGGAATTTACACGGGCAAGAATTTTATCACCACCACCCATTGCCCAGGCGCGCATATTCGTCGTGCCCCAGTCAACAGCTATCCAATTAGCTCGAACCAAATCCATATTCTCAACTTTCAAGCTGTTGCATAACCAGAGTTTTCAGGCGATCTGATACCGGCGATAATTTTCGGCCTTTCACCTCAATCAAATAATAGGGTGCAACCACAATTTTTTCCTCTAGCGGCAAGGCAACCAAATTACCGCCAACTTTTGAATCAATCAGAAGTTCAGACATTTCACGCGACATTGCCACAATCCCATCAGAACTCGCCAACATCGCAATCATTACCAATAGTGAAGTCGTATTGATAATCTGGCGCGGCATGGTTGCACCAGTATCCAGAAAACTGGTTTCAATCGCACCTCGAATTGGCGCACCCACTGATTGAATGATCCATTCATAGGATTCCAAATCACGCAAAGACAAAATCCCCCTATCAGTAAGTTCATGGCCACTGCGAACAATCAGGTCCACAGTTTCCGTTTGGGCGCGTGTCACATCAAAATTTCGACTGTCAATAATCGTTGGTATACGGCCAAGCACAAAATCATGAACCCCCGCCATGAGGTCTCGCACCAGCACATCGCTTGAACCAACATCAACGTGGATCTCCGCATAGGGGGAGGTCTTTTTCAACTGTTGAAGCGCTGGCACCACATAGGTCACGGCAGCTCCGGTAACCGCCCCAACTCGGGCCACCCCGCCAATGCCAAGTTTTAACTCTTCCACCTCGCGGGAAATTTCCCGCATTTCAATCAAGACCTTATTGGCCCTCTCCGCCATCACCTTACCAATCAGTGACAGCTCCATACCTTTTGCACGACGCTCAAATAGTTTTGTCCCAAGTATCTGTTCGATCTCCGCCAGCGTTCGCGACGCAGCAGGCTGGGTGATGGAGAGGGAATTTGCAGCGATAGAAAGCTGCCCATGTTCCGCGATAGCAGAGATCAATCTCAACTGATTAAGTTTCAGGTTCTTTGTCTTGGTGCTGGTCATAAAAAACACCGATATACTAATTTTGGTATGCAATCAAACTATAAAGTAATTTGACTGGTATGTTGATGCCAAATAGCATAAAACTGGTTCGTTAAATCACAGACTAAACACTGTTTAAGATCAAAGCCGGACGTTCAAAACCAACCGGTAGGTCAAAAAAATTGGAGGAAACAATGAAATTAGTTAAATCACTTATCGCCACCTTTGCCATGGGAGCCGTAATACTTTCATCTGCAGCGGCCTATGCGCAGGATAAAGGCTATGTGGGTATTGCAATGCCGACAAAATCATCTGCCCGCTGGATTTCCGATGGAAATTCCATGGTCGAGCAGTTCGCAGCAGCCGGTTACAAAACTGATCTGCAATACGCTGAAGATGACATTCCAAACCAGCTTGCTCAAATCGAAAACATGATCGTTAAAGGCGTGAATGTTCTGGTTATTGCGGCAATCGATGGCACCACCCTTTCCAACGCTTTGGAAAATGCCGCTGCTTCAGGCATCAAGGTAATCGCCTATGACCGCTTGATCCGCGATAGCGGCAATGTGGATTACTATGCCACATTCGACAACTTCAAAGTGGGCGTTCAACAGGCAACATCCTTGGTAAACGGCCTAAAAGGCGACGGCCCGTTCAACATCGAACTGTTCGGCGGTTCACCCGATGATAACAACGCATTCTTCTTTTATAATGGTGCGATGTCCGTCCTTCAGCCATTGATCGATTCCGGAAAAATGGTTGTTAAATCTGGCCAGATGGGCATGGATAAAGTAGGCACTTTGCGCTGGGACGGCGCGGTAGCGCAGTCACGGATGGATAACCTCCTTTCAGCCTATTACACTGATGCAAAAGTGGATGCAGTCCTGTCTCCTTATGACGGCCTTTCCATCGGCATTATCTCATCGCTGAAAGGCGTGGGCTATGGTTCTGGCGACGAGAAAATGCCTCTGGTATCTGGTCAGGATGCAGAAGTTCCCTCCGTTAAAGCCCTGCTTGCAGGCGAACAATATTCAACTGTCTTCAAGGATACACGCGAACTTGCACGTGTAACCGTTGGCATGGTTGAAGCTTTGATCGGTGGCGGCACACCTGAAATCAACGACACCAAAACTTACAATAATGGCGTGAAAGTAATCCCGTCTTTTCTGTTGGAGCCGGTATCCGTTGACATTTCCAATTGGGAAAAAGTCCTGATTGGCTCTGGCTATTACAAAATGGATCAGATTAAGTAAGCACCGAAAAATGCTTTGGGCCCGCTGGTCTACTGGCGGGCCTTTGATTATGGAAATTTTGTGATGAATACAATTTTGGAGATGCGCGGCATCACCAAGAGTTTTCCTGGGGTGAAGGCGCTTGATGATGTAAATCTCAAAGTAAAGAGCGGAGAAATTCACGCTCTCGTTGGCGAAAATGGCGCTGGCAAATCAACCCTGATGAAGGTGCTAAGCGGTGTTTATCCCCATGGCAGTTATGACGGCGAGATTGTTTTTGAAGGCGAGACTGTAGCCTTTGGCAGCATCACCGACAGCGAAAATAAAGGCATCATTATTATCCACCAGGAGCTGGCTCTGGTGCCACTTCTGTCGATTGCAGAAAACATTTTTCTTGGCAATGAAATCCAAACGAATGGCGTCATCAGCTGGCCCGAGACTTTTGCTCGTTCCGTTGAGTTATTAAAAAAAGTCGGCCTCGACGAAAAGCCATCCACATTGATTGACGCCATTGGGGTTGGCAAACAGCAATTGGTGGAAATCGCCAAAGCCCTGTCCAAAAAAGTAAAACTGCTCATATTGGATGAACCCACATCTTCCCTTCAGGAAAATGACAGTCAGAAACTTTTAGACCTGTTACTAGAATTCAAAAAGCAGGGCATCGCTTCTATTTTGATCTCTCACAAGTTGAATGAAGTCAGTCAGGTGGCAGATACCATTACCGTTTTGCGCGATGGCGCAACTGTTTCAACGCTTGATTGTCATGCTGATAAAATTAGCGAAGAACATATCATTCGCGATATGGTTGGGCGCGATATGGCCCACCGCTACCCTGAGCGCACGCCTAATATCAGAGAAAAGCTGTTTGAAATTTCAAACTGGAACGTTTGGCATCCCGAACACTCCGACCGCCAGATGATCAAGAATATCAATCTCAGTGTTTCATGCGGTGAAGTAGTTGGCATTGCCGGTCTGATGGGGTCGGGCCGAACAGAATTGGCCATGAGCATTTTTGGCAAATCCTACGGTCAGAATATTTCCGGCAAAGTATTCATGAACGGCAAGGAAATCGATGCATCAACCGTCCCCTCGGCAATCAAAAATGGCATATGTTATGTCACCGAGGACCGTAAGGAACTGGGCCTGGTGCTGGAAGAAAATATCGTACGCAACATTACTCTTTCCAACCTGCCCGGAGTTTCCTCCAATGGGGTGATCGATGACACTTCTGAGCGACGCATTGCAGAAGATTACCGCGAAACCCTGAACATCCGAACGCCCAGCGTTTTTCAGAAAGTGGTCAATTTGTCCGGCGGCAACCAGCAAAAAGTTGTGTTGAGCAAATGGTTGTTTGCCAACCCACAATTGCTGATCCTGGATGAACCAACCAGGGGCATTGATATTGGCGCAAAATTTGAAATTTACACCA
Organism: Rhizobiaceae bacterium; assembly: GCA_016763155.1. Taxonomy (GTDB): domain Bacteria; phylum Pseudomonadota; class Alphaproteobacteria; order Rhizobiales; family Rhizobiaceae. Next base: position 12,421 of record JAESUH010000112.1, on the reverse strand, counting down.
TCATCAACCAGCTGGCCCATGAGGGCAAAGGCATCATCCTGATTTCATCAGAAATGCCGGAGCTGCTTGGCATGTGTGACCGCATTTACGTGATGAATGAAGGCGCATTTGCAGGCGAAGTTGTTGCATCAAAATCCGATCAGGAACAAATCATGTCGATGATCGTGAAGGGCTAAAGCACAATCCGAAAAGTGGGAACCGGTTTTCGGATAAATTGTGCGTAATACAAATGGATAAGAACATGGCAAATCAAACCTCGACGGCCTCAATCGGCTCTTATATGAAAACCCATTTGCGCGAATACGGCATGTTGCTGGCGCTGGTGGTCATCATGGTCTTCTTCCAATATATGACCGAAGGCACTCTGATGCGTCCGGTTAACCTGACCAATTTATTCCTGCAAAACAGCTATATCATCATCATGGCTCTGGGCATGTTGTTGGTAATTGTTGCCGGCCATATTGATCTTTCTGTGGGTTCCGTATCAGGCTTCATCGGAGCGCTGGCAGCGATAATGATGGTACAATGGGAAATGTCGATCTATATTGCGGTTCCCATATGCCTTTTGGCAGGAACCATCATTGGTGCCGCCCAAGGCTATTGGATCGCCTATTGGCGTATTCCCTCTTTCATCGTGACACTGGCAGGCATGTTGGTCTTTCGCGGCCTCACATTGTGGCTGCTGGAAGGCCAGTCCGTCGGTCCTTTTCCCAAAACTTTTCAGCTCCTCAGCACCGGGTTTGTGAAGGATATATTTGATTTCGGTTTTGAACGTTTCAACATGACCGCCTTACTGATCGGCACTTCGGGTGCGGCAACCATTGTTGCCCTTGCAGCACGCAACCGCGCGCGACAGGCAAAATTCGGTATGAATGACGAACCCTTCGCGTTCTTCCTCGCCAAAAATGGTCTGATTGCCTTTGCAATTATCTACATCACATTTTTACTGGCCACCTACCGGGGCTTGCCAAATGTGTTGATCACCATGGCGGTGCTGACTTCGATTTATACATTCATCACCAACTCCACCACCGTCGGCCGCAGGATTTATGCCCTTGGCGGCAATGAGAAGGCGGCCCAACTTTCAGGCATCAAAACCAAACGGCTAACCTTCCTGACCTTTGCCAATATGGGCATGTTGGCTGCACTTGCTGGTCTGATTTTTGCAGCACGCCTAAACACCGCCACCCCGAAAGCCGGAGTGGCATTTGAGCTGGACGTGATTGCCGCTGTCTTCATCGGCGGGGCATCCATGTCTGGTGGCGTTGGAAAAATCATCGGCGCGGTCGTTGGTGCATTCATCATGGGCGTGATGAATAATGGCATGTCCATTGTTGGCGTCGGCATAGATTGGCAACAAGTCATTAAGGGGCTGGTACTCTTGGCCGCTGTGATTTTTGATGTGTATAATAAAAACAAATCAAATTAGTTTCACAAATCCAAATCAAGCATGAGGCCCGAATGGAAAAATCCCTTCCCGCAATTTACCCTGGTCTAAAAGGACGCAGCGTATTCATTTCCGGTGGTGCATCTGGCATTGGCGAAGCGCTGGTGCGAGGCTTTGCGGCACAAGGAGCCAGCACCGCGTTTGTCGATATTGATAAAGCTGCCGGCGAAGCTCTTGAAGCAGAATTGAACGCTAAAGGCCAAAAGGTCCGCTTCAATGAATGCGATATTACGGACATTCCGACCTACCAAAATGTCATTGAAGAAGCCGCCAATAGTTTCGGCCCGTTCACCACGCTAGTAAATAACGCCGCCAATGATCTGCGTCATTCTCTAGAAGAAGTGGATAGCGAAAAGTTCGATCAGTTCATTGCAATAAATCTGAAGCACGCCATGTTTGCAGCCCAGACTATTGCTCCCATGATGAAAAAAGCCGGTGGTGGCTCCATCATCAATTTCGGATCCATTAGCTGGATGATGGCGGTGCCGACGCTTGTGGTCTATCAGGCCTGCAAGGCCGGGACCCACGGCCTGACCCGCGCGCTTGCCAGAGATTTGGGCAAAGACCGCATCCGCGTAAATACGCTCGTGCCAGGCTGGGTGATGACTGAAAAACAAATCCGTTTGTGGATTGATGACGAAGCCAACGCACTGATCGACGAAAGCCAGTTCCTGCCCGGTCGTGTCATGCCGGATGACCTTGCACAAATGGCACTGTTCCTTGCATCAGATGCATCTGCTATGTGTAGCGGACAAAATTTTATCGTTGACGGCGGCTGGGTCTAGATCACAGGTTCTTAAATCATCGCCTGAAAAGGAAACGAGCCTATGTTTGGAAAACTGTTCTGCGCTTTTTCCATTGCTCTGATGACGCCTGCAATCGCGCAAGATCGCAGCGCCTTGCTGGACGCGATAAACCTGCCTCCAGGATTTAAAATTTCGATCTTTGCTGAAGTAACTGCGCCGCGCCAAATTGAATATGATGCGGCAAGCGGCATCATATTCATCGGTTCACGTCACGGCCACATCGTCTCCCTGCAAGATAAAAACAAAGATGGCATCTCTGATGAGAAGACTATGCTCGCCAATGGCCTGAATGTTCCCAACGGTGTGGCGGTAAAGAATTCAACGCTCTATGTGGGGCTGCAGGATAGAATTGCCCTATGGTCCGAAAAGATTGACCCCAATTCCAAACGCCCCATTCAGGCCCTCAAAACAATCAACGCAGATTTGCATGATAATGGTTGGCACGGATGGCGGTTTATCAATTTCGGCCCGGACAACAAACTTTATGTCACCCTAGGCGCGCCCTGCAATATTTGCGAGCTGACGGCCAATACCGGTAAAATCATTCGAATGGACGAAGATGGGACCAACTGGCAAGTGGTTGCCGATGGCGTGCGAAACTCTGTTGGCTTCGACTGGCATCCTATAACCGGCGAATTGTGGTTTACAGACAATGGTGCAGATCGCATGGGTGACGATACACCACCCGATGAGTTAAACCGGGTCACCAAAGCCGGGCAGCACTTCGGCTTTCCTTACTTAGGCGGCAAAACAACAAAATTAGCCGGCTATGAAAACAAAAACCCACCCATGAAAATTACTCCAGCCGAGATAGAATTTCAGGCGCACACCGCCAATCTTGGCATCGAATTTTATAATGGTGACATGTTCCCGGCGGAGTATAAAAACGACGCGTTTGTCGCCCAGCACGGTTCATGGAATCGTTCAACGCCCGTCGGCTACCGCATTATGCGAGTTCGTTTCGATGCGGCGGGGAATGCCAACGGTAAAGAAGTTTTCGCCGATGGTTGGCTAGTGGACGGGGAACCAATTGGCCGCCCCGTCGATCTGGAAGAACTCCCAGATGGTTCACTGCTGGTATCAGATAATCACGCCAATGTAATTTACCGTATCAGCTACGAGAACTAACAATAACGTTCGGCACCAATTTGCTGAATATCTGAATAGCGATCCCCATGAGCCCAGCCCACTGGCAGAATTTTATCAATCTTGGCCAGATTATCAGCACTCAATTTAAGGGCTGCACTATCCACATCTTCGCGGAAATGCTTTGCCGAACGAGAACCAGGAATTGGTATCAAATGATCGCCCTGAGCCAGAACCCACGCCATTGCCAATGTGGCAGTTGTCGTTCCCATATCGGCGGCAAGTTTCTTGAACGGTTCAAGCGCCTTAACATTGGCGCTAAAGTTCGGCTCTACAAATCGCGGTGTATTCTTGCGGAAATCCACATCGGAGAATTTAGCGATATCAGGCGTTTTATTGGCAAACATGCCGCGCCCAAGCGGTGAGAACGGAACAAATGCCACTCCCAATTCCTTGCAAGCCTGGATCAGGCCAAGCTCCGGCAAACGGGTCCATAATGAATATTCGTTTTGAACAGCCATCACCGGATGCACAGCATGCGCGCGGCGCAGGGAGGCAGGAGATATTTCAGAAAACCCAATACCGCCAATCTTGCCTTCATCCTTGAAACGGATCAGCGTTTCCATCACATCTTCAATTGGATAATTATGATCACGCCGGTGAATATAATAAAGCGCCACATGCTCAACACCCAGATCCGTCAATGATTTTTCGAGAGCTGATCGCAAGTGTTCAGGTGAATTATTGAAACCACGAATATTGGTTTCAGGGTCCCTGTGAATTCCGGCCTTCGTAGCAATGGTAAATTCATGAGGGTTCTGCTTTAAAAACGAACCAATCGTTTTTTCAGAAACTCCATTGCCATAAATATTTGCGGTGTCCAAAAAATCGATACCCATATCGATTGCTGCGGCCAGCGCTTCATGACTTTCTGCCTCATTCGTTTTCCCGTAAAATCCGGCAAAACTCATGCAACCATAGCCTATGGCAGAAACCATTGGCCCGTTTTTTCCCAACTGACGTTTTTCCATTATTCTTCCTCGTTACTGCACGCTGAAAAGGAAACATTCCCCGCTTGGCACTTGTTAAAAAGTGGTGCCACATGGTTTTCCCCGCGTCAACAGCACGAGCTCTGAGCCGTGCGAGGGTACTATTTTATTTGGCTCGACGCCAAAAACATTTGCGTCAATCCTCCTGCAATGAGCGGCAAAATTAGGGAAACCCCGAAGCGAACCATGGTCAACCTCCAACCATAAAACCCAACCTCTATCGGCATTTTCACCAGTGAAAGCGTTGCAAGCGAGGTGAGGAAGGTCATAATCACCGCAAGACCAGCACCCGCCTTATAAAGTGAAGCAGCCAACGGCATTCCGAACACTCCCGCCACCGGCGTAACGATGCCCGCAATCCAGGCTATAAAAATTCCCCGCCACCCAGATGCATCCGACAACCAGGTTTCAATGAACTGTTTTGGAATGACGGCTTCAGCAAACCCAGAAAGCAAAACAGCAATCACCATGATTGGCGCAAACCGAAGGAGCTGGCTACCGCTATTTTTCAAAGCAGGAGAGAACACTTCCGGCCCTTGCACCCACGCATAGGCCATGATGGCAAACAGCAAACTGGCAAGCATTATGATAGGTAATTTCATGATGGTTCCTCGCTATCCTGATCTAGAATTTCCACATAACCAGCCTCCCCATTCACCCGGATTTTCTGACCGGTCTGAATAATTTTTGTGGCATCAATTACTCCGACAACGGCAGGAATACCGTACTCCCGCGCGATGACTGACCCATGGGTCATCAAGCCTCCCACCTCGGTCACTAGTCCTGCGGCATGGACAAAAAGCGGCGTCCATCCTGGATCAGTAAAAGGTGCAATCAATATCTCGCCGGGGTGTAGTATTTCCTTGGAAGGGTCCAGGATTACCCTTGCAATTCCTTCCACGGTTCCCGCTGAAACTGGCGCGCCCAACAAAGCCCCCTCAGGTGCATGAGCATCATCATAGGTAGCATTCAGAATTTCACCCTCACCGGTAATAACCCGTGGTGGCGTCAATTTTTGATAGTGTTTAAAATCCTGTCGCCGCTTGAATATCTCGTCCCTAGAGAGAGACTCACCCTTGGCAAGACAGCTTGACAATTCATACAAAGTGAAAAACCAGACGTCATCTGCATCATCAATTTTACCTTGGGATTTTAACTGCCGCCCAGCCCGTTCAAACACCGGTTTGGTTAAATCCATCAAACGGATTAGCAAAAATTTGTGATGTTCGCGAAGCGGGAACAACTCCCGGATGACGTAAGCCATGCGCGACACAAATGGTTCTCGCACAAAGCCCCAAAATCCGTTGCCAGCCGTGGCCCCAATCTTTTCATATGCCTCGTGGTTTTCTTTCACCAGTCTTTCATAGTGAACACGGTGTGATCCTTTTTCGCCGGAACGGAGCATGCCAACTATCATGGTCAAAAGCGAACTTGCATCCTCGCGCCAACGTGGCCTGTAAAGATCAATTTCCGATGGCCCCCGCGAGCCATATTTTTTTATAAAACTATTCCACTGTTTCAAAAACTCTTTGCCGCCGGATTGCTTTACCCCATTGATCAAACGTTCTTTCCAGCCAATTTGGCTATCACTCAGGCATTCAATCAACTCTTGATTACCGCGAGCAACATCTGCTAGATCGCCAACCTCTAGATCCATCTCTGTGGTTACATTCCCCTCCAGGCCCCGCATTAATGCTTCTAGAGTGGCTGAATCAACCCGCTTTTCCATACTGATATGCAACAGCTTCATTGCCAGCATGCTGGCAAGTAAATGCTCCCGCCATGGTGCAATTGTATTGATCAAATTGGCTAGTTCGCTGGAACACATATCCAATTGTTCTGCCACATCATCAGTGCTGTTGATTTTGTCTCTTACCTGCGCCACATAATCATCGATGTAGCGCGACATTTTCTGCGGAAAATCATTATACTTTTTAAACAGCAAACATGATTTTGCTCGCCAAATCACTGGTAAGGCGATGCGAAGAAACCCAAGGGCGGTGATTTGGGATTTTTGCCCCTTATGGGTGTTGCTTGCCACCCAGGATTTTAATACTTTCCCCACAAGGTGATCGGCACGATCAACCAGTTTTGGGAACACTCTTTTCCCAACAGGATGGTTCAAGATATTGGAAACCTCCCCATAGAGCCTGCCACCAACCGGAACCACAAACCGTGTTTCATGAGTAATTTCATCGCGACCAACAGGAATGATTGAGCGAAATACCGACATGGAAAGTGGCGGCATCGCATCCGTCATCACCTGAAAATGGTTAAAACTGATATAGATTTTCTGAGGATTTGCCGGTAATTCCGGCAACGGATATAATGAAGTGATTGGCCGTGACTGGGTGATAAAGAACTTGCCGTCAGCGAGAGCCCATTCAATATCCTGCGGCTTTCCGTAAAGGGCTTCAATATCCGCACCCAGATTTGCAAGCTCAATGATTTGATCATCGTTTAACGCTGAGGCACTGCGCTGAGCTTCATCCAGATCAATCGTTTTTGTTCCGCCACCTTCAACTGGTAATATTGCAATTTTCTTATCGCCCATTTGCTTTTTAAGGATTGTATCAGATTGTTTTTCCACCTGATAAAGATCGGCTGAAACCAGACCAGAAACCAGCGCTTCGCCAATACCAAAACTGGCATCAATCGAGATGTTGCTTCTCTTACCACTCACCGGATCAGCCGTGAACATGATGCCGGACGCCTCAGGCAAAATCATTTTTTGAACCACGACGCTAAGAGCCACATCCTCATGGGCAAAATCGTTTTGAATCCGGTATAAAATTGCCCGGTCAGTGAAGAGCGATATGAAGCAATCCTTCACCGACAGCATCAATGCTTCCCTGCCAATAATATTCAGATAGGTATCCTGCTGCCCGGCAAAGGATGCCTGAGGCAAATCTTCGGCGGTGGCCGATGAGCGTACCGCATAGGCATTGGTGGGATCATTTTTTTCCCACGCCATACGCAAGGGTTCTATCAGCTCGCTTGGCAAAGAAAGCTTGCCCAATAATTCACGTGCCTTTTTCCCTACTTTCCTGACCTTATCCAGATCATCAACAGCGAGGTTTTCCAAAATTGCATAAAGCTGTTTTTCCTTTGGCAGAATGAATGCTTCATAGGCTTGGGTAGTGACGCAAAATCCGGGCGGCACATTGAAACCAGCCTGCGTCATCACACCAAGGTTCGCTCCCTTACCGCCAACAACATTGATATCGCCTGCTGAGATGGACGAAAAATATCGGATAAATTTGCTCATGAAATTCCCTCTCCTCAGGCAGCTGCGCCCTTTAGAAATACTTTTAATATTGTCTCAGCATCCTTCTTCACATTGAGCTTGCGCGCGGAATGGGTCGGCGCAATTACAGAAAACTGCACCAAAAGCCCGTGTAAGATCTGAGCCAAATCTTCGGCTGACACATCTTTTCGTAACGCACCCAGTTTTTGATGCCGCGCCAGATATCGTGCAATGTGAATAATTGTAGAATCAGAATTTTTCCGCAGCCTGCGGAGATAAGTTTGATCTGCCGTTTGCATGGAATAAAGAATTTTCAACAAGTCCGGATTGGCACCAAAAAATTCCAATGCAATATTCAGAACTTTCCTCAAATCCTGCTCAAGTGAAATTTCCTTCGCGCTCAAAATAGATTTGATATCCAAGCGCGGCTTCATCTGGGCGATGAAGCTTGAAAGCAAATTTTCCTTATCTCCGAAATGCCGGTAGAGTGTCGCAACCCCAAGTCCGGCTTCGCTGGCAATCTGCTCCATAGTACAAGCGATAAATCCCGTATCCGCGACCACTTTTCTGGTCGCCCGGATGGCCCGGTTCTTAACATCCCCCTCAGGATCAATTTCTATCAAACCGTCATTGGCCAATTGTTTTAGCAAGCTCTCCTTGCTGCCAATACGCCTGTAAAGGGTGGCCCGTGATATTTCGGCAAGGCTTGCCAATTGGTCGAGAGTAAAGTCGCTGCCCGCATCGCGAAATAGATTGATTGCAGCTTGCTGTATTTTGTCTGGCATGATGTTCCAATGGAATTTTGATACGAACGATAAGATATGCTATCAAATCGTATCACGTCAAGCAAACCATAAATAAACCGGCCATGCAGTGCTGGCCGGCTCAAAATTTTACGAATAGAAATATTGGAATTGCCCTCTCTTTACGTCACTCTCCAACACCTCAAAGAACAACGCATCAGAGCGGTCAATCTTATATTCTGCTTTTACCCACGACCAAAGAATGGCATTTTCGTTGCCATCACAGTCATGAAAGGAATATTTGATTCCAGCGGCAATCCAGCCATATGAACAATAGAATCTGCTACATGTTGAACGTCCATCACCGGTTCAATTTCAATATTGCCATTGGCCTGTAAAACGCCTTTCGTCATGCGTTCAGCCATATCGGTTAGGGCATTGCCAATATCGATTTGCCCCGCAGCAATATCATAAGGTCGCCCATCCAACGCAAGCGTTTTGGTCAGGCCGGTAATTGCATGTTTCGTTGATGTATAACCAATTGTACCAGGGCGCGGCACATGGGCAGAAATCGAACCATTGTTGATAATGCGTCCACCCATCGGTTTTTGATGCCTCATGGTGCGAAATGCTCCACGCGCCATCAAGAAAGAACCGGTGAGATTAACCGCAACCACATTCAACCATGTGTCCACATCGATCTCATCAATCGTCGCGCCCGCATGACCCATGCCAGCATTATTGAACAACATATCGACCCGGCCATATTTTTGAACAACACTTTCATAAAGCGCATCAACCTGATCTGGCTTGGTCACATCACAAGGTGCAGCCATTGCATTGGCACCCACATCACCAGCTTCTGCAATTGCCTCTTCAAGTTTTTCCGCGCGCCGTCCAACAAATACCGTGGTCCACCCAGCGTTAAGCAATGCAATAGCGCTCGCTTTACCAATACCCGAACCTGCACCCGTTACGATTGCAACTTTAATGTCTGCCATTTTAAATAAATCCCATTCTCAATATATTTTATTGTTCACTGGCTGAAGCAAAATTGCAGCCATTCGAACTATTAGTAACATCTAATCGGACTGCACTAAAGTTGCATTTACAAGTCATCCCCTATCACTTCCCGAGCGACAAACCTTTGTGAAATTAAAGTTATAAAACAAAAACAGCAATAAGTCACTTAGTTAAGTGACTTATTGCTTTAGATTATTATTGATAGATCACAGTTTATCAGTTAACGCTTAAACAAGTTCTACAGTTAACGCTTAAACAAGTTCTACAGTTTGCTTAGCGGCTTTTTCAAGTGCTGATTTTGCGTCTTTTTCTGCCATTCTCTTCAGCATATCCGATGTTACCAAGGTGATACCTTTTGGCGAAACTCGGAAACCATTGGCTAGATCTTGTGCTTTATCGTGACCGACGATTAAACCAGCTGGGATTACACATTTGCTGTCAACGATAGTACGACGTAATTGACAATGTTCACCGATATCGGCACCCGGTAATATTACCGACTCTTCAATTGTTGAGTATGAATGAACATGTACGTTCGAAAATAGCAGCGATTTACGGATTGTAGAACCAGAAATAATACAACCACCAGAAACTGTCGAGTCAACAGCCATGCCGCGACGTTCATCATTGTCAAAAACAAATTTAGCGGGTGGTAGTTGCTCTTGGTATGTCCAAATCGGCCAGTTTGAATCATAAAGGTTAAGCTGTGGTTCTGGTGTCACTAATTCCATATTCGCTTCCCAGAATGAATCCAGCGTACCTACATCGCGCCAGTACGGTTGTTGATCACTATCTGGATCGCTGAATGGGAATGCAAATACTTGATGATCTTCAATGATGGCAGGAATGATGTCATTACCAAAATCACGGTCTGATGTGGTACGTGTCGCATCTTTTTCTAGTTGATCAAATAAGAACTCAGTATTAAATACATAGTTGCCCATTGATGCTAAACACTGTCCTGGTTTACCTGGGATCTCATTTGGTTGTGCTGGTTTTTCGTCGAAACGTTTAACACGGTTATCTTGGTCTACTGTCATTACCCCAAACTGACCAGCCGCTTCTTCTGTCGGCACTTCGATACAACATACCGTCATGTCAGCACCATTTTCTACGTGTTTAGCAAGCAGATCACCGTAATCCATACGATATACGTGATCACCAGACAAGATCATCACGTATTTTGGCATTTCCGCACGGATGATATCGATGTTTTGGAATACTGCATCTGCCGTACCTGAATACCAATCGTTACCGTAACGTTGTGATGCCGGTAAGATCTCGACAGACTCAGACAATTCTTTCTTGAAGTGTCCCCAACCACGGTTTACGTGACGAATTAGTGAATGTGATTTGTACTGCGTTGCAATACCCACGCGGCGGATCCCAGAGTTAATGCAATTAGATAATGGGAAATCGATAATGCGGAATTTACCACCGAAAAATACAGCTGGTTTTGCGCGCCAATCAGTTAACTCATGTAAACGACTACCTCTGCCACCTGCAAGAATCAGGGCATAAGTATCTTTAGTTAAGTTACTAATATAACGATGTGTACCTTTTGACATATTACTTCTCCATAAGCTTTTGTCGAAATTCGGTTTAATTATTTACCCTTGAAATGAATTAATGCTTTATCAGCAAGTAAGCGTAATCAAGGGCCTAAATAAATGGTTAACATTATTTTTATAAAACATCTGTCTTACAAACACTTTGTGATAAATACTCTGTTATAAATAACAGCATCAAGCATTAAGTGGCATTAGCTTCCAAATATCTTGATTGTATTCATTAATTGTTCGGTCACTTGAGAACGAGCCACTTGCTGCGGTATTCAAAATACTTAATCGTGTCCAAGCTTCTTTATCTTGATAGGTGAGGGCTGCGACTTGTTGTGCTTCGCAATAGCTCGTGAAATCGTGTGCAACTAACCATTGATCATATGGATTCAAAATAGCGTCGATTAACGGTTGGAATAGCCCACCCTCAAACAAGTTGAAATGTCCGCTGCGAAGTAATTTCATTACGTTATTTAGCTTGCTGTCATTAGCAATGATGTGTGCAGGATCATAGTGTGCACGGATATCTGCTACTTGCTCGCTGCGAGCGCCAAATAAGAAGAAATTATCAGCACCTACGGCATCTCTGATCTCGACATTGGCACCGTCTAACGTCCCGATAGTGGCAGCGCCATTCATCATGAACTTCATGTTGCCTGTACCCGATGCTTCTTTACCTGCCGTTGATATCTGTTCTGATAAATCCGTTGCTGCGCAGATTGTTTCCATTGCAGTGACGTTGTAATTTGGCAAGAAGGCCACACGTAACCAAGGCTGTGCTAGCGGATCGGCATTAATTGTTGCTGCAACGTTGTTGATTAATTTGATTGTTAACTTAGCAATGAAGTAACCCGGCGCAGCTTTACCACCAATTAATACACAACGTGGTGTCATACCTTCGGTATCACCGCGACGGATGCGATCATAAAGATGGATAACATGCAGAATATTAAGTAATTGACGTTTGTATTCGTGCATACGCTTAACTTGTACGTCAAACATCATGTTGGTATCGAATTCAACACCACATGCTTGTTTTACTAAGTCGGCAAGTTGCTGTTTGTTTTGCTGCTTAACGTCTTGCCATTTAGCATGGAATTTGGTGTTGTCGTAATAGCGACGCAGCTTGCTTACTTCACTTAGATCACGCGTCCAATTATTACCAATTTTATCGCTAATTAGTTCACTCAGTTTTGGATTGCAATGTGCTAACCAACGACGAGGCGTTACACCATTGGTTTTGTTGTTAAATTTGTTTGGCGTCAACTGATAGAAGTCATTGAATAAACCAGCGCTTAACAACTGGGTATGTAATGCCGCCACACCATTAACCGAGAAGCTACCCACAATGGCGAGGTAAGCCATGCGTACTTGTGGGTCATCGCCTTCTTCGATAATGGATAAAGCGCGTTGCTTATCAACATCACCTGGCCAATGACACGCAACTTCCGTTAAGAATCG
>JAESUH010000111.1 GCA_016763155.1 Rhizobiaceae bacterium | reverse complement strand
TTCTGCAAGCAGCAACATATTCCCTTAAGTTATGTTAAACCTCACGGTGCACTTTATAACGACATGATGCAAGATGAAGCCATTCTCATTGCTATTTTAAAAGGAGTGGCTGCTTTTAGCCCCGGTTTACCCTTAATGCTAATGGCACAAGCAGACAACAGTCGCAGTGAAACCCTAGCAGCACAATTTAGTGTGCCACTATTATTCGAAGCATTTGCAGATCGTTGTTATACCGATGATGGATTATTACAACCGAGAAATCTACCAGGGGCGGTATTTACCGAACACAACCAAATAATTAACCAAGCAATACAGCTCGCGCAACACGGAAATGTGACCAGTAATAACGGCAATCTCATTAAGTTAAAAGCTGATACGCTTTGTGTCCATGGTGATAACGCCCAATCCATCGAAGCCATCGCACAGATAAAGTTAGCACTGACAACAAATAAGGAATGAGATATGCGGTACCATCTCGATATGATCGGTTATGATGCAATTCTGATTCGCTTTACCGATGCCGATAACGCCCAACTATTACCTGTGATCTACACCTTAAATCGGCAGCTAACAAATGCCGCTGATTTAGACGCTGTTATTATTGATGTCATTCCCTCATACCAAACGTTACTCGTCAGCTTCAACATACTAACCATTGAACCCCATCAATTAGTCACAAAAATTCACGCTCACATTAAGCAAATTTTAATGCCCCAATCCCAAGCGCCTCGTTATACGTTACCTGTGAGCGCTGAGTTGCTCACACTACCCGTTTGTTACCATAAAAGCCTCGCACCTGATCTCGAGTCCTTGTCATTACATGCATCATTGCCTATTGATGAGATCATCAACATTCATTCTTCTACTATATATAGTTGTTATGCCATTGGCTTTATGCCTAACTTTGCCTACTTAGGTGATGTAGATAAACGGATACAAATACCGAGACACGCAAAACCACAAACACAAGTTGCAGCAGGTAGTGTCGGGATTGCTGATAACCAAACAGCCATTTATCCTAAGGCGAGTCCTGGAGGCTGGCAAATAATAGGTCAAAGTCCGGCGGCACTGCATAGCCTTTCTGTTGGCTGCCAAGTTAAATTTAGCCAGATTTCACTTGATGAGTTTAATCACTACCACCAAGAGGCTGACGCATAATGACAACAATTCCAGCATTAGAAATTATCAAGCCGGGTATTCATAGCTTAATTCAAGATCTTGGTCGCTTTGGTTATCAGCATTTAGGGATCACTCCAGGCGGTCCTGCAGATCTGCATTCTTATCTATGGGCAAATAAGATACTCAGTAATAACAGCAATATGGCGAGTATTGAAATACATTATGGATTAATGACATTACGTGTATTAACAGATACCAGAATTGCGATTTGTGGTGCCGAGTTTGGGGTTAATATTAATAATAGACCCGCTTTAAATTGGCAAACGCATAACGTTAAGGCGGGTGACATTATTCAGTATGGTGGCGCTAAAACAGGAAAGTGTGGATATCTCGCTATTTTAGGTGGCTTACAGACAGAGCAGATCTACCATAGCCGCAGTACCGTAATACGTGATGAACTCAGCGAATCAACAAGGTCACCATTATGCAAGACGCAAATATTACCGATAACCCGCCAAAGTGTAAAACAGCTAACAGCAGAATCACCCACATGTACTCGTGTTCCTCGACATTATATTCCAAATTATTCAACAACATTAATATTAGGCTTATTGCCTTGCTACCAATGGCAACAATTAACCTTGCAGCAGCAGCAACAACTGTTAACGACTAAATATCAAATAAGTGCACAAGCCGACCGCATGGGTTATCGATTAACAGGTGAAATGATTGCCAATTTACCGACAACATTGACGTCAGAAGGAATTGCTTTAGGTAGTGTACAGCTTCCAGCGGATGGACAGCCGATCATCTTACTTCAAGACAGGCAAACAATTGGTGGCTACCCTAAGGCGGGCGTTATTTCTGTTCTAGATTGCAGTAAATTATCACAACGACAACAAGGCTCTGATATCACTTTTAAACTCGATAATCCGGCTGTTTCACGGTATAAAACACAAGCGTTCATGCATTTTTTCAATCTATAATCGTGTCTAAATAGATTTAAACACTACAATATTTATCGAAACGTACATAAAACAGACAATCAATTCAGTGACAGCGATCACGTTATACAATATCAATCGAAATAATTACGGTATGTTATGAACATTTAACAAAATATAATATCAGTCAAAAAATTAGCCGTTCAAATTTACAAAATTGTATTTTTATACAAAAAAATCTATCTAAGAGCCCAGTCTGTACTAGAATTTAGCTTAATTTCTCATAAAATTAGATTATGTTTGTTTATTGTTAATTGAGTGTCACAAAGTATGGTCAAAACAGATAACGATGGGTTATTTTACTGTATCATAAGTATTGCATTATTTATTTTTGCTGATTAAATACACCCACTTGAATTTACGGATTCAATTTCATGGCCATTGAATGCCCTGAAGTAAAACAAGCGACTAATGACTAATAAAAAGGAACACAAGATGTCTATTACAAAAACAATTGCAAAATCACTTGCTGTAGCAAGTTTAACACTAGCAGCTGCTGCGCCAAGTATCGCAACAGCAAAAACAAGTGACTTTATTACAATCGGTACAGGTGGTGTTACCGGTGTTTACTACCCTGCCGGTGGTGCAATTTGTAAATTTGTAAACCGCAACCGTAAAGAGCACAACATTCGTTGTTCAGTAGAAAGTACTGGTGGTTCAGCTTATAACATCAACACGATGCGTTCTGGTGAACTTGATTTCGGTGTAGCACAATCTGATCAACAGTATTATGCTTACAACGGTTTAAACCAATACAAAAATCAAGGTGCTTACACTGACCTACGCGCAGTATTCTCACTACACGCTGAAGCACTAACAATTGTTGCTCGTAAAGATTCAGGCATTAAAGACTTTAAAGATCTTAAAGGTATGCGTGTGAACGTGGGTAACCCAGGTTCAGGTCAACGCAGCACAATGGACGTTGTAATGAAAGCTTACAACTGGGATAACAGTGCGTTCTCACTTACATCAGAACTAAAAGCGAACGAACAATCTCAAGCACTTTGTGATAACAAAATCGACGCATTTGTATTCTTCTCTGGTTTCCCTAACGGTTCGATCAAAGAAGCAACAACAACGTGTGACGCTGTTATTGTAACGGTGAACGATGCAACAATTCAAAAGCTCGTTGCTGATAACCCTTACTACAGCCAAGTTGTGATCCCAGGTGGCACTTACACTGGTACACCAAAAGACACTGTAACATTTGGTGCACGTGCAACAATCGTTACACCAAAATCATTGTCTAATGAAATCGTGTATGAAGTAACGAAAGCTGTATTCGAAAACTTCAATACATTTAAGCGTCTACATCCATCATTTGCATCGCTAACGAAAGAAGATATGGCGAATGCAGCACTTAGTGCACCTGTTCACCCTGGCGCACTAAAATACTACAAAGAAGCTGGCCTAAGATAAGTCGACTTTTCATTAAAAAAAATTAAGGGGACATTGTCCCCTTAATTTTTCAATAAAATTATATTACCTATATATACCCAAGCTACTTCAAGATGCACAATCAGCATCCTGAAGTAACTTGGGTATAATTCATTATTTAATTTTTACTACTCTTACTCAAGTTACTGACTATTCTTACACTACGGATTAGTGAAGCAATAAGCAGTACTCTTTCTGAAATTAAGAGTTCAGTAATTATTAATGACTCTACTAACGAATAACCGAGCCACTTCTTGTGATAAAAATGTCGCAGAATGATGGAGGACAAATGTCTAAAACAGAAAATCAAACCACTAGCATGGATGCTGAACTGCAGGAAATGCTTGCACAATCAGATACTGGTGCGCGCGATCCCCAAGGTTTTGCTAAAAAAGTATTGTTAATTGTGCCATTTATTTGGGCGCTATTTCAATTATGGTATGCCTCTCCTCTGCCGTTCGTGTTAAATTTTGGTATTATTAACGATACTGAAGCTCGTTCTATTCATTTAGCATTTGCTATATTTTTAGCATTTACTGCTTACCCTGCAATGAAATCGTCACCGCGTGACCATGTACCGTTGACCGATTGGATTTTTGCATTCGTAGGTGCATTCAGTGCTGGTTATCTATTCCTATTTTATAATGAATTGGCTGGTCGTTCAGGCGCACCAACTACCTTTGATACTGCGGTTGCAGTAACGGGTATGTTGATGCTACTTGAAGCAACACGTCGTTCATTAGGTCCACCGCTGATGATCGTGGCACTGGTATTTTTGACTTATACCTTTGCCGGTCCTCACATGCCAGACATTATTGCCCACAAAGGGGCAAGTTTAACGAAAACAATGTCTCACCAGTGGTTAACAACCGAAGGTGTATTTGGTGTTGCGGTTGGTGTATCAACATCATTTGTATTCTTATTTGTACTATTCGGTTCGCTATTAGATAAAGCAGGTGCTGGTAACTACTTCATTAAAGTTGCATTCTCGCTACTTGGTCACATGCGTGGCGGTCCTGCAAAAGCAGCGGTGGTTGCATCAGGTTTAAGTGGCTTAGTGTCTGGTTCATCCATTGCGAACGTGGTGACAACAGGTACATTCACGATCCCACTAATGAAACGAGTTGGCTTCTCCGCAACGAAAGCGGGCGCAGTAGAAGTTGCAGCATCAACGAATGGTCAGTTAACACCACCGATTATGGGTGCAGCTGCATTCTTGATGGTTGAATACGTTGGCATCCCATACATCGAAGTAATTAAAGCCGCTATTTTACCTGCGCTTATTTCTTATATTGCCCTGATCTACATCGTGCATTTAGAAGCATGTAAAGCGGGTATGGAAGGTTTACCGCGCCGTCATAATCCAACGATGGCAGAAAGCTTGTTCTCGTTTATGACTGTTGCGATGATAATCCTCGTCTTAAGTCTTGCTGTTTACTACGGTATCGGCTGGACGAAAGATGTATTTGGCAGTAATGCAACTTGGGTGCTTGGTATTATTACCATTGCTATTTATATTGGCTTAGTAAAATACTCCACTAATTTCCCTGAACTGGAAATTGATGATCCAGATAGTCCATTGCTGATATTACCGGAACCAGGTCCCACAGCGAAAGCAGGTTTATACTTCCTATTACCGATCGTGGTACTAGTATGGTGCTTAACCGTTGAACGTTTCTCACCTGGTCTGTCCGCGTTTTGGGCAACGATGTTTATGATTTTCATTGTCGTAACACAACGTCCATTACAAGCATACTTCAAACAAAATAAATCAGTATCAGGCGCGGTTAAAACCGGTTTTATCGAACTTTTTGACGGTATGATCACGGGTTCACGCAATATGATCGGGATCGGCGTGGCGACAGCGGCGGCAGGTATTGTTGTAGGTACAGTAACCTTAACGGGTATCGGTTTAGTGATGACCGAGTTTGTTGAGTTTATCTCCGGCGGTAATATCATGCTAATGTTAGTATTCACTGCTTTGATCAGCTTGATCTTAGGCATGGGTTTACCGACAACGGCTAACTACATCGTTGTATCAACCTTAATGGCACCTGTTATTGTTGAAATTGGTGCTCAAAATGGCTTGATTGTACCGTTAATTGCAGTGCATTTATTTGTGTTCTACTTTGGTATTCTCGCCGATGATACCCCCCCCGTAGGTCTCGCCGCATTTGCAGCTGCGGCCATTGCTAAAGCCGACCCAATTAAAACGGGTATCCAAGGTTTTACTTACGATATTCGTACGGCTATCTTACCGTTCATGTTTATCTTTAATACGCAGCTATTATTAATTGGTGTTGATTCTTGGTGGCATTTATTACTGACTATCTTCTCTGCGACAACAGCGATGTTAGTATTCTCAGCCGCAACGCAGGGATACTGGTTCACGAAATCAAAATGGTATGAAACGATCGGATTATTATTAATTACGTTCACATTGTTCCGTCCTGGTTTCTGGTGGGATATGGTTTATCCGCCAATTGAAGAGCTAGGCCCACAACATATCGAGCAAGTACTTGCTGAATTACCAAACGGTAGTCAAGTGCGTTTACGTGTTGAAGGTGAAACGTTAGACGGTGCATTCCAAACCAAGATTGTACAACTCCCTTTTTCTGAAGATGCGATCACAGGTGCAGATCGATTATTGAGTACTGGTTTAGAATTACGCTTTGAGGATGACAAAACTATCGTTGATATGATTGGTTTTGGTTCTCCCGCCGAAAAATCAGGCATTGATTTTGACTGGAATATCCTAATGGTAGAACGTCCATTAGACCGTCCCGCGTGGATGTGATTTCCACGCAAAATTCCTGGTCGCGAATTCGAAAAGTAATGTACTCTTCAGTAGCTGCCGCTATTGTTGTGTTATCGGTCATATTATTATCCAGTCCTTGCTAAATTGGTATTCTCATCCCCGTCATGAAGCGACAGGATATCTGCCGCATCCAAAATGAGGGCTATATTGCCATTGCCAAGGATAGTGGCCGCAGCGATACCGGGAATTCTTTGGTAGTTGCTTTCAAGACTTTTGATAACAACCTGTTGTTGTTCCATAATTGAATCGACAACAAACGCACCAATACAGTCTTTTTCACCTTCGACTACCAGCACAGTTCCGCCGGTGTAGTCTGTTCGCTTTTGTGCGAATCCAAGTTCATATCCCACATCAACGATGGGGATCAGCTTGTCGCGCAATTGCATAACCTTGTCGTCATTTCCAAGTGTTGTCACATCACCTTCACGCAGACTGAGAGTTTCAATCACGGAGCTAACCGGAATAACCAGTGTCTGCTTGGCTTCCTTAACAATCATCCCGTCAAGGATCGCCAGGGTAAGTGGCAAGCTCATAGAGAAAACAGAGCCTTTTCCTGGAGTGGAATTAATGCTTACCCTGCCGCCGAGGCTCTGTACGGACTGGCGAACCACATCCATACCAACACCACGACCCGAAACATCCGTAACCGTTTCAGCGGTGGAGAAACCAGCTGCAAAAATCAAGTTATCGATTTCATTATCGCTAAGGTTTGCATCCGGAGAAACAATGCCTTTTTCGATACCAATTTGAAGTACCCGCTCACGATTAATGCCAGCGCCATCATCGCGAATTTCAATCAGGATGCGCCCGGAACTATGCATGGCAGCCAGTTCAATAGTGCCTTGTTCCGGCTTTCCTGCCGCCAGTCTTACTTCCGGCGATTCAATCCCGTGATCGACCGCATTGCGGATCATATGAGTAAGCGGATCGCTCAGTCCTTCAATAACGGTGGTATCCACCTCAGTGTTTTCACCATCAAATACCAATATGGCATTCTTTTTCGTCGCAGAACAAACTTCACGCACCACACGCGACATCCGCATGAAAACCGGTTTTACCGGTTGTGCCCGAATGGCCATAACACCATTTTGAATTTCGCGAGTAAGGCTCTGCAATTCTGCCATTGCAACGCCAACGTCAGATCCAACGGCTATACCGGTATTGGCTATCCGCTCGGCAAGCATTGCTTCGTTGATCACCAGTTCGCCCATCAAGTTGATTAACCTGTCAACACGCTCACTATCTACGCGAATTGACTGATTAATCTTTTTTGCGGGTTTTTTTATTGCCGCCTTTTTTGAAGTTTCTTCTTTTTCTGCTGCTACTTTTGGAGCTAATTCCACAACATTTGCAGCAGCTTCTCCCTCGGCGTTCTCAACCGGCTCAGCTTCAACTTCCACAACAGGCACTTCAACGATTTCTGCAGGGGCAGCATCTGCCTCGCTTTCATCATCGTCACCGATATCCATATTGATATCTTCGCCAATGAAATCGTCAAAATTATCGCCTAAATCAGCACTTGAACTTGCACTAAGATAGGTAACTTCAAGATTGCATTCAGCCTCAACCCATTCAAAGATTTCACGAATTTTTTCTTCGCCGCTATTGCCATCCAGACCTTTGTCTTCAGCAATGATAATAGTCCAGTCCAGATAATTTTCTTCGGGATTCATCACTCCTAAGAGGGGCACCTGCTCCGTATCACAAGTAATTGTGGTGGTGCCAAGCGCATTCAGCTCCCTGAACAATTTTTGTGGGTCGTTACCGATCAAATAAAGGCCGGGCTTGGGTGAAAAACGAATCTGAAAACCAGTTGGTGCGTCTTCGCCCAAATCGAATGCATCATCGCCACCATCACCCGAACTAAGGTCAAGATCCATGATTGAAATCGGAACAGCCTGAAAGTTTGCCAACGCGTCATTTGCGTCGTCTTCATCCTCATCAGACAAATCAAAGGCCTCAGCCAATTCAGCTGTAATGGCTTCACAATCTATCGGATCATCATCGTCGCGCGTTGCAACCACGATATCGGCAAGGACATCAGCTGCACGCAGCAATAAATTAAGCCTGGAATCCGAGGCCTGTTCCAAATCACATCGGATGATATCCAGTGCGTTTTCGAATATGTGAGCGAAATTGACCAGTTCGGTCAACTCAAATGCACCTGCTCCACCTTTGACAGAGTGCACCGCACGAAAAACAGAATTCACTGTATCGATATCGATGCCATCTGAAACAATTGAGTTCAAGCCGGCTTCCAGCTCGACCATTTGATCGGCACATTCAATAAAAAAGGTAACTTTGATTTCGTCGAGATTCATTTTGTTAAATCCGTATCTTAAATCTATTTTATGAGGCAACCCGGTTGACAGCAGCAACGAGCTTTTCAGGGTCGAATGGCTTTACAATCCAACCCGTAGCGCCCGCTTGTTGTGCACGTCGCTTCTTCTCTGGATGGCTTTCCGTGCTTAGAACCAGAATTGGAACTCGGTTAAGTTCCGGGAGTTCACGCACATTCTCGATGAATTCAAAACCGTCCATCACAGGCATATTAATGTCTGTAATCACTACGTCAGGATCGCATTCATGCAACTTTTCCAGCCCATCTGCTCCATCTTCGGCCAACGTCACTTCAAAACCAGCACTGGTCAAACTGTGGCGAAGCATTTCGCGCATTGTACGGCTGTCATCAACAGCTAGAATTCTCTTAGACATTTGGCATACCTTCTGTTTCAAATTGTTCGATCGATAATCCAAGCATTGCTATGCTGGCCTCAAAAGCCTCAGATGGCTCGTCCAGTTTTAAAGCAACACCGTCTTTCATCCACTGCTTTGCAGCAGCAAGCAGCACTTGAAGACATGGAGTATCGATGCGATTAACTCCGCTTGCATCTATGTTGAGATGCTGTCCGCGCATTTCCTGCAACGTGCGGCTTAACTCATCAGCATGTTCGCTTGCGGATATTTCAGGAAGCGCATGTTTTGTAATATCGTCCAACATTTCATAGACCTTGTTAAAATAATCTCTTCATTTTGCCCCGTCGGAATTAACCCGGCGAGACTGATTTTGTGACCCTAGAATTCTTCCCAGGATTCATTCGTGACAGCTGAACCGCCACCAAATGCTTCGGCCACTTTCCTGTTCAATTCCCGCGCCGGAGACAAAACAACACTCTGTCGAATTGCAGAAGAATGTGTCCCCCCACCGCTTGTTTTGAATTCTCCAAGCATATGGTTAATTTTTTGTACTTCTTCAGCAAGAGTATGGCTTGCAGCAGTAGATTCTTCCGCCATTGCAGCATTTTGCTGCGTCCCTTCATCAATCGTATTGACCGATTGGTTGATTTCCTGAAGCCCGGTTGATTGCTCACGTGCCGCATCAACAATAGATGTCACATTGTCGTTAATCAGTTGAACTTCCTCAACAATTGAAGAAAGGGCAACGCCGGTATCATTCACCAGCTTGACGCCGTGTTTGACCTGTTCACCAGATGAGGTAATCAGTTTTTTGATTTCTTTGGCTGCAGCGGCTGAACGCTGTGCAAGTTCACGAACTTCTTGCGCAACCACTGCAAATCCACGTCCTGCGTCGCCTGCACGTGCCGCTTCAACGCCCGCATTAAGCGCCAAAAGGTTGGTCTGGAATGAAATTTCATCGATCACACCAATGATATTTTCAATCTCCTTGGCAGAGTTTTCGATACGATCCATAGCATCAACTGCCTGACGAACAATCTCACCTGATTGTTCGGCGTTTGCTTTGGTTTTGGAAACCAGGGTACCCGCAGATTCCGCACTTTCGGCAGAAGTCCTGACCGTTGCTGTAATCTCTTCAACTGCAGCAGCAGTTTCCTCAACAGAGGCCGCCTGCTGCTCTGCCCGTTTAGACATATCATCCGATTGGGAGCGAAGTTCACTGGCACCTGAATGAATTTCCGTAGCGGACCGGCCAATCGTAGAAATTGTGCTATCCAATTGCTCCATGGCATTATTGAAATTAGCCTGCAATTGAGAATACACTTCAGGTAGTTCTGAACTCATTCGGAAGGAAAGATCTTTTTCAGCGATCTTCTGCATGGCTTCGCCGAAATTATCGACAACCATTTTACGCTCGGAAACAATTGCTTCTTCCTGCGCTTCCTTCCTGGTTGCTTCTGCCTGCTCAATATAAACAGAGATGGCGAGATCCATATCAAGGAAAACACCTTTCAGCAGACTGGTGACCTTCGAACCAAGTTCTTCTGCGTTAGTCTTAGGTTTTTTAGAAAAAATTCCTGTTTGTTTTGGCCAATATTCCTTGATCACCTCTTTTACAATGTGTTCAACCAATATTGCATAGCCGCCGATATACCACTTTGGCTCAAGGCCAATACGGGCATGTACGCCACCGATTTTGTGAACATTTTTTACATAGGTTGAATCAAATCGACCGCTGCTAAACTCTTCCCAATGGCCGAGTTGTGCATTTTTTGCACTCGCCATTTGAGCGTCATCGGAAAAGAATTTTCTGACTTCTGGAGTTTTGCGTAATTTTTCATAGAAACCATCAAGAGCTTGCGGAAGTTCTCGCTCGATTATAGGTTTCAGGCTTTTAATTTGTGTACAGGCCTCGTCGTCAAGACCAATAAAATCCATTCGATCGGATATTTGATGATTGCTTCCGCCGTTCATAAAGCTTCTCTCTGTACATATTTAGTAGTCAAGCATTTGAGTACCGCAATTAACTGGCCGACTGCCCCAAGGAGACCCTTGTGTTACGTCTTGCAAATCATATTGGTATGGAGTCTCAAGCGCCCTTTATAAATTCATGAGTCAAAAATCCGACGCGCTATTGGTCTAGAAAATAGATGGAACTGTGGTTCCAGCCAGCAATCTAAGCAGCACAGGCTCGCTCAATTAATGGGAGTCCGGCCTGGTTAATACGTCAAGTTTTTGAAGTATAAACATTCAGTATCGCCTATTGGCTCTGAATTGCGAAAGTGCTTCATGCAAGGGACAATGCCCTTTTCGCCTAATGAAGCTTTAGATTCATAGACTTAATATTAAGTTAATCGAACGCGTCAAATTAGAATTATTCTATTTAACTGTCTCTTTGAGGGTTGCGCCGTTTGGATACCTATAAATCTTCTCTTTTCCAGAAAGCCTTGACGATAAACTGAATTAGGGGAAACATGGCCTCCATGAAACCCGTTAAGAAAACAGCAGCCCCATGGCAACCAGCACAAGCAGTGCTTGATGCTTGGCCAAAGCAGGAAGGTAAGCCAGTTTCCGGCAGTGCCATTAACGGGCTGGGCGAAAAATCTCAGCGAAATCCCCATCCAGTTTTCTGGCGCCATGATGGCAGTATCGCCCATGGAGACGTGATGTATCATTTCCTTGATCAGGTTGATGCCAATGAGCGCAGCTTTGCAGCCCGCAGTTATAAGGATGAAATCGAAGCCATCCCGGTGCATAAACAGGCCGCTGAAAAGACAAAACATACAAATGACGAATGGGTAAAGCTGGTCAAACAAGCAGCCCTCGATAGCGGCGCAGATCAGGTTGGCATTTGCAAATATCAATCCGAATGGACCTTTTCCGATCGCGAGCACCCTAAGGGCGAATGGGCCGTGGTAATGGCATTTGCCCATGAATATGACGACCTCAACACTGCCCCACATGTGGACAGCCTGATTGAAGTCATGAACCAATATGGCCGGGCAGGAAAAGCTGCAAAACACCTAACCAACTGGATCAACGATCAAGGCTATATCGGAGAAGCAAAGACCGGGCCAAACACCGAAGATGTTTTGATGATACCAGCAGCCATCGCCGCAGGCCTTGGCGAATTGGGCAAACATGGCTCGATGCTCAACCGACAGTTTGGATCCAATTTTCGCTTGTCCATGGTCACCACCGATCTACCTTTGGCAATCGATCAACCAGATGTTTTTGGCGGCGATGACTTTTGTCTGAATTGCCAGATTTGTATAAATGCCTGCCCACCCAATGCCATCTCGTCAGAAAAACAATTAGTGCGCGGCGAAACCAAATGGTACGTGGATTTTGATAAATGCGTTCCCTATTTTGTCGACAACCATTCCTGCGGCATCTGCATTGCAGTTTGCCCTTGGAGCCGGCCGGGAATTGCTGACAATCTGATCAGGAAAATGGCTCTGCGAAAGGCCCGCCTGGAAAATGCCGACTGACTGATCCAGATTGCCTGATCCCGGAAAATTAATTCCATCTACGTGAACCCAACAGCTTTTCGCCCAACTCATTGAGCTTTGCTGAAGGGTAGCGTTCTTTTTCCCAATTGCGCGGATCACCGCTAAAAGCTTTCCCCGTGGGAGCCACTTTTTCCTCAAACAACCGCAAACGCTCATCACGTAATTTCTGGTTATCTTCCTGCGCCGGAAACATCGAAATATATTGCGCCATCCGGACCTGATCTGAATTATTGACCTTAATGCCGTGGGCCATAAGAGAATTAAAAACCAGCATATCCCCAGCCTTTAGCTGAGGGTGGATCAATTCAAATTCTCTCCGGTCGGGGTGAAAGGGATCACGGTCTTCCGGCTGGGTTTTTGCCCATTCATCAAATTGGTGAAACAGTTCCGGCACGCATTGGAACCCGCCCATTTCCGGCGTGGTATCCACCAAAGTCACAATCGCCTGCACATTGTGGATTAGTGGCCTTCTTACCGTGTCGATATCCCAATGCAGGAAGCCGTCAAATTTCGATTTATCCAGATTTGGAGGATTGAGATTAGCCCGGTCAATAGTGACCCAAAGCGCTTCGTGATCCCATATATCGACAAAAATATCGTATATATTCTGCCTCTGCCGGTTATCCCACAAACTCTGGTGGTGATAGGCTTCCACCATGCCGGAACCATTTAGCGCCGCCAGTTCATATTGCAACAATTGAGGTTTTTGCCAGGTCTGGGAATCGTTCTCATCCATCTCCTGAAAATCCCAGAGAAATGATTTCAAAGCCTCGACGTTTTCCATAGGTAATACGCCCGGTACGATCAGGTAACCATAGGATTGCCAGTGGTCGAATTGCTCTGCAGTCAGCACGCGAAACGGTAGGGTTTTCTTGATTTTTCTCAGATCAATCGACGTACCCGTTGCATCCGCATTGCCGGCATTTTCCTCTGAATTTTGCATATCCCTCTCCCATGGCCTCCACCAGAACGAGCATGATAGCGCGAGATTTACACCATCGCCAGTCCAAATTGTGTGGCAGATTTTTCCAGCCCGTCAGCGATTTCTGCCGATAAAACAACACCGTTTATCTGGGCATCCCGCCATTTCGCCATGGCCGCATCACCTGGAACACGCACAGCTTCAACGCCGGGGCGTGGCGGGTTATCACGGCAAGCATCTGCCAGAAAACTCATTTGCTTTCGAAAACTATCAGCCCCGCCAAACGCATCAGGATCGCTAACCGTCACAAATACAGAAAGGCTGCCCTCTTCCACCTCTCCCATGCGGCCAAAGCCGGATAACCCATGTGATAGAGCTTCTACAAGCAATGCCATTGCATAGCCCTTATGGCCCTTTTCCATGCCTCCAAGCGGCATTAACGAGCCACCATTTTGGGTCACTTCCACAGGGTCATTGGTGGCAATGCCACCAGCCGTCAACAACCAGTCATGGTCAAATTTTTTGCCTTCAGCGGCTAACCCGTTCACCATTGTCACAGTGGTAATAGAAGCACTGATATCAAGTAGGATTGGGTCACCCTCGGTGGGAATACCTGCAGCCATTGGGTTGGGCGTAAACAGGCGCTTGGTTCCGCCAAATGGCGCAACCCATGCACCCGATGCGGTGGAACAACAAATCTGAACCATGAATCCCTTATCAGTCGCCCGGCGCAGATAAGCAGCCAACGCACCATTATGCTGGCTGCGGCCAACAGCCACCGAACAAGTGCCATATTGCGAGGCGCGCTCCACGGCCAAATCAACAGCACTTGCCGTCAGCCATGCCCCCGGCAATTGATTGCCATCCCATGCCACACAAGCCCCCCGGTCCGATATGATCCTCACATCGCCCTTGCCGTTGATGACACCATCTGCCAGCGCCGCCACATAGCCAGGCACCAGCGCCAGCCCATGGGTGAAATGGCCAATCATATCAGCCTCGGTCAAACACTCTGCCATGACCGCAGCTTTTTCAGCCTCCACGCCAGCGGCTTCAAAAATATTACCAACTAAATTTCGAATTTTTTGGGAATCAAAACGGGGCAAAGCACCCTCCAGCATTATCTCGTTAACGCAAATTCATAAGGGGCAATCCCAAAGGGATCAATCTCCAAGATGAGGTTTTCCAACCTAAGATTTTGAAAAAGAAACAAACACGAGCATGAAAGATAGCCCTTAAACAGGGCTCATTCTTCAAAACCTCGATAAGACAGGCCCGCTGGCACAATCACCGTTGGGCGTTTGGGTAAATCAAACAATGACACCACAAAACTGCGGGATTTCAGATAGTTGCTCTCAAAATCTGCCCCGAGCATGTTTATAAAATCGGCAGGCGTCGCCCAGCCCCGCGCATGCATTGGCAAAATGATGCTCGAGCGTAGCCGTTTCATAATTTCCGACATGCCTCCAAGGCTCAGGGTCATCGCCCCGTCAATCGGCACCATCACCACGTCAAGGCGACCAATCTTAGCATAATGCTCTTCGTTAAGCGCGTGATGCAAATGCCCCAAATGGCCAATGCAAAGCCCGGCAACTTCAAAAATGAAAATCGAATTCCCGTTGACCATATGCAGCCCGCCGGTAAGAATATCTGTTGTGACATTACGAATGAGCACATCATCGACCGTCAGATAATGAGAAGCAGGCCCCCCATCAGGATTCCAGCCTCTCAGCACATGTTTGATTTTTGGGTCAGGATAATCGGTAAAATGAGAACTATGCGCCCTGTTCATCGTCACCACTCTGGGCATTTCTACACCGCTATAGCCTGAAAAATCAGTGGCAATAGTGACCCCTTTTTCAGATTCAATGATGTAGGTCGAGTGGCCGGCAAAGGTGATGCGCACCTCGTGATTGGCAAGGCCTTTCGTCTTGATAATCGCGGCAGGTTTGAAAACCTCCCGCGAGGATGCCGAGGCGTAAATTACATTTGGCAGAGTTTGAGCAATTGCCAGACAGGTAGACGGCCTGTTTTGCGCCTGTGCACCACCATCAAACCCTATCAAACTCAAAATTGACATTGCCGCAAAAAACACTGTTCGCAGCAGGAAAGTAAAAAACTGACCCGCCGAAGACGTTTTCGGCCTATAGTCAAAAATCTTAAGCAACCACTTGAAAACCATCATCACCAGACCATCTCCTCAAATAGTATTTGTTACATTAGCCGATACCCTCAACTCAGACTAGCTTTGAACCAATTGCCTGTGAACAACATACTTTGAAAGGCACCAAGTGACCGATTCAAAAAACTTTTATAAAGACCTTTCGATTAGTGACAGCTTTGATGATTTAACCCATGAAGAGGCTTATACGCCACTGCCCGATGATTGGTTTGTGGGCACGGCAGATATTGTAGGATCTACCGCTCAAATTGATGCTGGAAATTATAAGACCATCAACACAATTGGCGCCGCCGTTATTTCGGCACAGATCAACGGTTCAAACGGTGATATCTTCCCCTTTGTTTTTGGCGGAGATGGCGCAGCCTTTGCCTTTGCCCCGCACAAAAAAGACGCGGCCCAAAAAGCCTTGGCCGAAGTACGCCGGTGGTCACAAGATGAGTTCAATCTGGAATTACGCGCGGCAATTATTCCCATATCTGATATCCGCAACGCACGCTTTGACGTGACCGTTGCCCGCTACCGCGCATCAAAAAGCGCAGACTACGCCATGTTCAATGGTGGTGGCGTTTCCTGGGCAGAAAAACAAATGAAATCAGGTCATTACGCAATTTCCCCAGCACCAGAAGGTTCGCAACCAGACCTTACGGGCCTGTCTTGCCGCTGGACCCCGATGCAGTCAAAAAATGGCACAATTCTATCTGTCGTCATCTTGCCTGTACCCAC
>JAESUH010000013.1 GCA_016763155.1 Rhizobiaceae bacterium | reverse complement strand
CGGATCATGAGTTTGAAGCATTTTTGCTGGAGTTTCTTTCAGATTTCCAGATATCAATTCCAGAACGTGGGACCGTACGCGCGCAACGACCGCCTGTGATTATCCTCACGTCAAACCGAACGCGGGAATTGCATGAAGCCCTGCGGCGGCGTTGTGTTTATCACTGGATTGATTATCCAACACCGGAGCTTGAAGCACAAATTGTCATGATGCGCGCAAGTTCTGTGGCATCTGAAACTGCCCGCGCCGTGGTGGCAGCTGTTGGACGCTTGCGTCAGGAACCATTAGCCAAGCCACCGGGTGTTGCTGAAACCGTTGAATGGGCAGAAGCTGCAACTCTGCTCCATTCGCAAAATGCACCATGGCCAGAAGCCTTCAAACGCGCCATTGGCGTTGTGTTGAAGGATCAGGATGATTTGACCTTTGTTCACGACCGTCTCGACCAAATTGTTTCGGGGGAGGCGGCATGAGCAAACAGGAACTATTACCGCGCGCATTAGCACCATTTGTTGAATTCTCCGGCTTGTTGCGAGCTTATGATTTTGCTGTTGCACCTGAACAAAGCCAGATGTTCATCGAATCTGTGGGGCTATTGGGTCCCCATTCGATGGAGGAAATCTACCGTGCTGCATTGGCGACATTAGCGCCACCAATTGAGCGGCGCAGTGAATTCGAAGCGCTATTTCGCATGATCTTTCTTGGCCAAACCCAACCAATCGCTTTGCCCGGAGAAGACGACGACGATGAACTTCAGGCATTTGACGAACGAGATGGCGAGATGGAGCCGCCCGAACCCGATGACATAAACGAAGTGGGCGAGCAGGCGACAGGCGCGGAAGTTTTATCCGTTCGAGGTTTTACCGAAGGTGAAGAATCTATCGCTTTTAGACGTTTCCTAAGACGCGCACCCGCTCAATTGCCAAGCCGTAAAAGCTATCGAAGCGTTACCGGCAAAAGAGGTGAGAAATGGAATTTACGTCGTACTTTACGCGATGCTGTTAGCCGTGACGGTGAAGTTCTGGTCATTCCAAAACTGATGCGAAAAAAGCGTTTGCGCCGCATTCTTTTACTGATTGATGTTTCTGGTTCCATGAAGGCCCAAACTGACGGCTATCTGCGATTTGCCCATTTGCTTGGCAAGGCTGCGGACCAGATGGAAGTTTTCACTCTGGGCACACGCCTGACCCGGGTTACCCGCGCGCTGCGCCATAAGAACCGGGATGTTGCCTTAGCAAGCGTATCTTCGCTGGTTGCTGATTGGGATGGTGGTACGAGGCTTGGTGATGCGCTGGGCGCATTTTTGAACATCCCACGATTTGCAGGTTTTGCTCGTGGCGCTATGGTGCTTGTTCTTTCAGACGGTCTGGAGCGCGGCGACCATTCGGCGATGACTGTGTCAGTAGAAAAACTATCACGCCTATCTTGGCGGTTGGTCTGGCTGACGCCATTGGCAGGGGATGCAAACTATTCTCCTGAAACGGAGGCTTTGGTTTCTGTTCTTCCCTATATTGACGCGCTTGGAAATGGCAGATCGGCCGAAAGCCTGTGCGAGGAAGTATTGAACATTGCAAAGAGGGCAGCCTGATGGAAATGGCGAACGTTCTGGAAATTCACAGCGCCAAACAGATGCGCGAAACAATCGATATTAGAGTAACAGGGGCGCAAGCCTGCAAATTTGGAGGAAATTATAATGGCTCTTGAAATTCACATTCTTGATTACGGGGACATCGAACTGGAAAGCAGTTTTCTGGTTTTGGGAAATAATTGTGGTCGGGTTGCACGGGTGCCGGTTTATGGGTTCCTAATCCTTGGTGGTGCCTATCCCATTGTTGTTGATACCGGCTATCGCGATAATGCAATCATGGAATCTCTTGGCATGAGAGGGCTTCAATTCCATGATAATATGATTGAAAACCAGCTGGCCAAGCATGGGGTGAAAATGGGCGACGTGCGCTATGTGCTACATACCCATTTACATATTGATCACGCGGGAAAAGACGACCTGTTTTCGATGAACACAACGGTTGTTTTGAACCGCAAAGAGCTGGAATGCTCGGTTTCCGGATTGATGCACCCTCAATACCCAAAACCTGATATCCAACACTTAATTGAGCGGCTCCATACTCAGGATGCATTGAGATTTCTCGATTTGGAAATCACCGGTGTTGAACATATTATGGATGGCGTTTGGTGCGAAGCGGCGAATGCTCACACTGAAGGTTCAATGAATGTAATCGTTGAAACAGCTGACGGGCTTGCCTGCCTGTGCGGCGATGTTATCTATAATTTCAATGACCAGATTGTAAATCAGGTAGGACAAACTCAATTCATGGAACCTCAGGTGACAGGTAACCATGCGGGTTCAAAACGATCTGAAAAAGGCGCGGTTAAGAAGCTGTTGCACAATTACCGCTATTTGCTGCCTGTCCACGATCAGCCTGCCTTGATTGAGAACCAACAAGTTGTTGGGCGGCTTGGTATGCAGGTGCCGGGGCCAATTGTTCAAACCGTTCCAAAACGAAACTGGTTCGCGGTTTAGGTCTTACAAAAGGAGAGTGTCATGGCGCATGAATCAGTGAGTGCTGAGTTTTCAAACCTGATTGACGAATATTCGCCAGTGGCGCAATTGGGTTCCGGGTTTGATTTCACGGAAGGTCCGATTTGGCACCCTGTAGAACATTATCTGCTGTTTTCAGATATGCCCGGTGACATGCGCCGCCGTTGGGATAAAAACGGGATTAGCGAAGTCCAAAAGCCCAGCAATAAGGGTAATGGGATGACCTATGACGCGGATCTGAATTTGATAGTCTGCGAACATTCAACCTCTTCTTTGGTACGCCTTTTTAGAGATGGCACACGCCAGATAATGGCCAGCCATTTTGAAGGTCGCGAACTCAACAGTCCTAATGATGTGTGCATACGCTCTTGCGGCTCGGTCTATTTCACCGACCCGTGGTATGGGCGTATGCCGGGGGTTGGGGTTGAGCGCCCTCGCGAACTTGGTTGGCAAGGCGTGTTCCGCGTCAAGCCGGGTGAAGAGGGCCAAGAGCCTGAATTGCTGGTTGATCGCTACATGTTTAGCCAGCCAAATGGATTGTGCTTTTCGCCCGACGAAAAGTTGATGTATATCAATGATACAGAAGCAGCCAACATTCGTGTATTTGACGTAAACCCGGATGGGACGCTCACTAATCAACGCGAATTTGCCTCAAACATTATTGACCCAGCCAAGCCCGGCGTGCCTGATGGCATGAAGTGCGATGCGTCTGGAAATGTGTGGGTGACAGCCCCTGGTGGCCTATGGGTATTTAGCCCCGCTGGTCGCCTAATCGGTAAAGTAAGCATTCCTGAAAAGGCCGCAAATTTTCACTGGGGTGGCGAAGACTGGCGCACGCTTTTCGTTTGTGCGACCCACTCCCTTTATTCGGTGAAAACCAAAGTTGGCCCAAGAGGCGAACCTTTTATGCGGGCAAGACCTGCAGAGGTTCCTGCTCCACAAAATTCTGCTCCAACCACTCAGAGCTCACCGCCACCTCAATCCGCACCTGCTCCAGAAACAGAATTGCAACTGGATACATCCAGATGCGCGTTGATCATTCAGGACATGCAAAATGACGTGGTGATGGACGGCGGAGCGTTTGCCGATTCAGGGTCGCCGCAGCATTGCCGCGAGCAAAACTGCATCGCAAATATTGTGCGTCTGGCACAACATTGCCGCGCAAAAGGCATTCCTGTCATCCATATCTGGTTTAAGACTGCACCAAACCATATCGGGTTAACCCAGAACGCGCCGCTGTTTGAGGCGACGGTTGAAGCAAATGCACTATTGGCTGGCACATGGGGAGCCGAGCCTGTGCCGGGACTTGAAGCACAGCCGGGAGATCATGTGGTCACCAAAATGCGCATGAGCGGATTTGAAGGAACGACTCTGGAGACGGTTTTGAAGGCCGAGGGACGTGATGTCATCATTGAAACTGGCGCATGGACCAATATGTCAATTGAACATACCGCCAGAACCGGAGCCGATAAGGGCTACATCATGGTCATTCCAGAAGATGGATGTTCCACTATGAATGCAGAATGGCACAATGCATCGATCAATTTCGCTCTGACAAATGTCGCAGCAGTGACGAAGGTGGATGAGGTCATAAGAGCATTGAAATAGGTCGGACTAATGCCCGACCTTAGGTTGGATGCACTATCGGCCCATCCAGCCACCATCAACCGTCATAATAGTGCCGTGAACATAGTTTGATGCGGCGGAAGCAAGAAAAACGGCAGCGCCTGCGAAATCTTCAGAATCTCCCCAGCGACCTGCGGGAATGCGTTCAAGAATTGACTTGGAACGCTCAGGGTCTGCTCTCAGCGCTTCGGTGTTATCTGTAGAAATATACCCCGGCGCAATGGCGTTTACGTTGACGCCCTTTGGTGCCCATTCATTGGCCAATGCTTTGGTCAATTGCCCGATAGCACCTTTCGACGCGGCGTATCCCGGTACAGTGATGCCACCTTGAAATGTGAGAAGTGAGGCCGTGAAAATGATCTTGCCGGAACCGCGGGCAACCATGGTTTTACCAATCTCGCGGCTCAGTACAAATTGGGCGGAGAGGTTTACTTCAATCACTTCATCCCAAAGAGCATCGGAATGCTCAACAGCAGGTGCACGTTTTATGGTGCCAGCATTATTGATCAGGATATCGATGACGGGATTATCCTGAATGACCTTGGCAGAAAAAGTGCGCAGGGCTGAACGATTTGAAAAATCACATCTATAGGCCGTGAATTTTCTACCTAAAGCCGTGACCTCTTTTTCAATTTCACTTCCCGATATTTCCAGTGAGGCACTGACACCAATAATATCTGCACCAGCTTCCGCCAGGGCAATCGCCATGCTTTTACCAATGCCACGCTTGCAGCCGGTTACCAGAGCGGTTTTTCCGGTTAAGTCAAAACTATCCATGACGCTCATGTGAGGTGCCTTTCTTCAGGGTATTAAAAGAGATGTTTCGTATATCTGCAGAATTCTGATTAAATTCCGCCAGGTGCAGGATATAGCAGATCCGGCAGCCACATTGATAGTTGTGGAACGAAGGTCAACAACAAAAGCACCGCGACGAGAGGGATTAAGAATGGTGCGGTCGCCGTCACGCAGCGCTCAAACGGAACGCCTGAGACTTTGGACAAAACATATAGCACCAGCCCAACTGGCGGGGTTAACAGGCCAATCATCAGGTTCAGGATCAAAATGATGCCGAAATGAACCGGATCAACACCCAGTTGAACGGCAACCGGCAATAACACCGGGGTCAAAATGGTGATGGCCGCAATGGTCTCCATGAAGCAACCCACCACAAGAACGATCAACATGATGATCAGCAAGATTGCAGTTTTATTTTCGGTGAAGCCCAACAACTCGCTGGCAAAAATTTCAGCCACCTGATTGGCCGTCAAAATCCACGCAAAAATGGCTGATGCAGCGACAATCATCATAATAGATGCTGTGATTTCCACCGTATCAATTGATACGCGCAAGAGGCGTTTCAAATCGAGTGTGCGATAAACTAACAGGCCCAAAATCATGGAATAGGCAACTGCTGCAATGGCTGCTTCCGTCGGTGTGAAGATGCCAAACAAAATACCACCAACGATAATCATCGGAGTAAAGAGCGGCAATATCGCGTGCCAAAGGGTTTTCAGAAAGTAACGAAACTCAAAGCGATCATCGCGTGGATAGTTTCGGACTTTTGCAAAATACGCAACCATAGCCATCAGTGCGAAAGCCATGATGAGGCCGGGAATAAGCCCCGCAGCAAACAGCTTGCCAATTGAAGTATCTGCAATCACGCCATAAACGACGAGAGGCAGGGAAGGGGGTATAATCGGGCCGATGGTTGAGGAAGCTGCTGTGATGCCGACGGAAAAATCTGTATCATAGCCCGCATCACGCATTGCTTTTATTTCGATGTTCCCCAAACCACCGGCGTCTGCAACTGCCGCCCCCGACATACCTGCGAAAATCACACTTGCGCCCACATTTACATGGCCCAACCCGCCATGCATCCAGCCGACTGCGGCGCGTGCAAAGGTGAAAATTTTGGTTGTGATGCCGGAAGTGTTCATCAAATTTCCGGCCATAATGAAAAATGGTACCGCGATAAGTGGGAAAGAATTAATGCCATTGACCATGTTGTGAAGCACCACAACCGGTGGCAGCCCATCAATCATGATGAATATCAGGGATGCAGTCCCAAGAGCCACAGCAATTGGCGCGCCCGCAATCAGCAGTACGAATAGAATCAGGAACAGTAGTATCAGGGCCATTATTGCTCGCAGTTAATCAGAAATTTCGGGGTGTGAATGCTCTTCCAATTCGCGCAAAACATCGTCTGGCGATTGGCTAATTTTGTGAAGCAACCATTTTAGTGAATAGAAGGCCATGACAGCCAAAGCAGCGGCGACACACCAATATAATAGGCTCTTTGGAATTTCTATCGATGCCATTTTTGTGCGAGTTTTCAGCGCCAGGATTACCGCTTGATAGGCCAGAAAACTGTAAAAAACCAAGGACAGCAATTCCATCGCTACCGTTAGCGCCTTTCCAACTTTGGGTGGAAGGTAACGGTAAAAAAACTCCAAAAATATGTGAGTGCCTTTGCGAGTGACTGAAATTGCGCCGAAATAGGCAACAATAATCAAGACATAGCGGGCAATTTCTTCTGTCCATGCAAGGCTGTCATTCAACACGTAACGCGTGAAAAACTGAAGAAATACAATTATTGCAAGGCCCCATAATGCAACCAGGCCAGGAATATCGATAAGACCAAAATCCGAAATATCGGTATCAGGATCGGTGAAGATAATTTCAGGGCGCACCTCGTCAGTGCGCCCTTCATTTTGATTTGAATTGTTCATCATAGTGTTTTGACTACTAAAAAATCAGAGTTTTCCAAGGCGTTCGAAGTGATCCATAGTGTAAGGAACACCGTCACCAGTAAGTTTTGGCTTCACAGCATCCTGGAAAGGTTTCTTGTCAACTTCATTCACTTTGATGCCCTGATCGCGGAACCATGAAATCAGGTCAATTTCAGACTGGTTGATTTCTTTGGATACTTTCAAAGCAGCGATGTCCAGAATTTCTTGAACGACTGCTTTGTCATCACCAATGCGAGCCAATGCGTCATCAGATGCAATGATCAACAATGAGTTCAGGATATGGCCTGTGAGGTTGATATTAGTCTGAACCTCATAGAATTTCTTGAACTTGATGGTTGGTAGTGGGTTTTCCTGAGCATCAACAACACCTTGTTGCAGAGCCAGATAAACTTCTGAAAATGCCATTGGTGTTGGGTTTGCGCCCACAGCATTCGGGAACATCAACATCACTGGTGAGTTAGGAACGCGAATTTTCAGACCCTTCATATCGGCAGGGGTCAAAATTGGCTTATTTGAAGTCACGTGACGTTGACCGTAATAGACCAGACCCATGACCTGATTGCCTGTGGCATCATGATATCCAGCAGATAGTTCTTTGAACAAATCACTGCCGCGATAAGAAAGCCAATGGTCCCAGCCGCGCATGATAAATGGATAATCAGAAATTGCGATTGGGCCGTAATAGCGCTCAACAAAACTTGGACCTGTGTAGATGATGTCTACTGCACCAATGCCAAGGCCTTCATTGATTTCAACTTCTTTACCCAATGATGAGGCTGGGAAAACTTTTAGTTCCACGCGACCATCTGTGCGTTTAGCAATCTCTGTAGCAGCCCATTCAGCCGTTATATGATAAGCAGAACCGGACTCATAGACATGCGCCCATTTGAGGGTTTCTGCGGAATATGCAGCAGTGGCTCCAGCCAATGCAAAGCAACCAGCAGCAATTGCTGTGGTGAAATTCTTGATAGTCATTTCTTCCTCCCATTTTGTCCAACGTTTGTAGGACTCCAAGATTATAAGTGCCAACTTCGTGTAATTTGAGAAATTGACGTTTATTCATATATCTTGTATATCAGTTATATTAGATTGGCAAGCCGCCGCTTTACGCAAGGGTAAAAAACGGCTAATGCACTACGGAGAAGAACCTTTGAATGTTGAAAATAAGTAGTGATTGGCTGATGGATACAGAAACACCTGAAAAGGCAAACCAGCCAATAAAGAAGAGAGCGCAAAATGCAGCGCCATCGGGAGCTGCACGCTTCCACGGCAGTGCAGCAACGACGCTTTCCGATGTCCAGTATCTAAGATTGCATGCAGCTATTGTCTCCATGGA
This sequence comes from Rhizobiaceae bacterium, assembly GCA_016763155.1. Taxonomy (GTDB): domain Bacteria; phylum Pseudomonadota; class Alphaproteobacteria; order Rhizobiales; family Rhizobiaceae. The sequence goes on along the minus strand of JAESUH010000013.1, from coordinate 8,038 downwards.
TATGGTGCCTGGAACCCCAATTTCTGAAAAACGAATAGCCCTTGAACAGGGCGTCAGTCGCACGCCAATTCGTGAAGCAATCTTGAGACTTACCAGAGAAAACCTGGTGGAAGTTGTGGCAAAATCTGGAACATTTGTTGCTCGAATTCCCATATCCGCTTTGCCGGAAGCGCTAATTGCCAGACGCGCGCTTGAAGGGATGACCTCGCGGTCTGCCGCCATGTGTGCCAGCCGCAGCCAAGTTCTGCAACTTCATGCAGTCATTGAACGGCAACGGGAGATGGCTGAACTCAACGATACTAAAGGGTTTCATCTTGCCGATGATGATTTCCATGCCATGGTTGCCAGCATTGGAAAATTGCCCGGACTATGGCGGCTAGTGCAACAGGTAAAACTTCAGGTAGATAGATTTCGCCATCTTACACTGCCTGAAGATGGACGCATGGCAATGGTGGTTAAAGAACACGCCTCTGTTGTCGCAGCGATTGAGCAGGGGGATGAGGATCTTGCATGCAGAAATATGGAAGCCCATCTTTCTGGATTGCAGCATCACTTTTCACACTGGGTAGATACACATCCAGAGTATTTCATCCACGATATTGATCTGGATGATATCTCGAAAATTTGATCTAGCCACCACGTAATTTCAATCAACGGACCATCACATGACCATAAATATTCGCCAGGTATCAAGCCCTGCAGAAACCAAGACATTTGATACCCGGAAAATGCGCGAAAACTATCTTGTGCAATCCCTGTTTATTGGTGGTCAGATCACCATGACGTACAGCCATTTGGATCGCACCGTAATTGGTGGTGCTACTCCAACAGATGCTGCACTATCATTGGTTTCGCATAAACAAATTGGATCACCTGGGTTTTTGGACCGCCGCGAGATTGGAATTATCAACGTTGGTGGCAATGGCACGATCAAGGCAGATGGAAAATCCTATGATTTGGTGCGCACTGATTGTCTCTATCTGCCAATGGGAACGAAGGATGTAACCTTTGAAAGCGAAACAGCCTCTGCTCCAGCTAAGTTTTATTTCATCAGCGCACCGGCTCATCATGCTTATTCACCGATGAAAATTACGGCAGAAGATGCCAACCGAATTGAACTTGGCACCCAGTCAGATGCCAATGTACGGGTGTTGCGCCAATATATTCACCCCGATGTTTGCACCTCTTGTCAGTTGGTGATGGGTATCACCTTGATTGAAGACGGCAGCATCTGGAATACAATGCCATGTCATACCCATGATCGCCGCTCGGAAGTCTATTTGTATTTTGACATGAAAGAAGACACACGGGTCTTTCATTTCATGGGTGAAGCTGACGAAACAAGGCATCTTGTGGTTGCCAATGAAGAAGCAATCCTGTCACCGGGCTGGTCCATCCACAGCGGTGCGGGAACTGGACGATATGGCTTTATCTGGTCCATGGCCGGAGATAATCAAGATTTCACAGACATGGATTTCGTTGAGATGAAAGACCTGCGATAGCTGAGTTTTAACAGAACCGCTTGATCACTAAAGGCAGCCTTCATGTGCTCCGTGTTGAATGGTCAAGACGTCTAAGCCGCTCGGCCATGTAATCCACGAATGCTCTGATTTTGGCCGATACCATGCGCCCCTCCTGATGCACAATGTGAATAGGCATTTCGGGTAATTCGTATTCTTCAAGGATGGGCTGCAAGCGCCCATCGGCCAGATAGGGCGCTACCTGATAAGATAACAGGCGCGATATTCCCCAGCCGTTTAACGCCATTTCAATCACAGCATCATTGGTATTCATACGAATGCGCGGATTGATGCGAACAGAGCGTGGAACGCCTTCTTCCAAATACGTCAACTCATCGGATGCCGACAGAGCCGTTGGTTGTATCAGCCGGTGGCCTGATAATTCTTCCGGGTGCAGCGGCAATCCGTGTCTTTTAATGTAGTCGGGGGACGCAAACATCACGCGGCGAACTGTTCCGCACCGTACCGCGATCAAAGAAGAATCCGGTAAATTGCCTATGCGAATGGCAATGTCCAACCCTTCATCCATCAAATTGACTACACGGTCCACAAATAGGGTCGTTGCGTTGACTTGAGGATATTGGTTCAGAAAATTTCCCAATATCGGGGTGACAAACATTCGCCCGAACAGAACTGGGGCCGTTACCCGCAATTCGCCGCGTGGTGTTGCATGAGAGCCAACGGCTGCGTCTTCCGCTTCTTCCAGATCAAATAAAATTCGCCTACCGTCCTCCAAAAAGCGCTGCCCGCTTTCTGTAAGTCGGACCGAGCGCGTTGTGCGAACGAATAATCGTGTTCCCAGATGGTCTTCCAGCGTCGAGATCGCGCGGGTGACAGCAGGCGGTGATATATTCAAATCACGGGCCGCTGCAGCAAATCCCTGACGGTCAGCCACCTTAATAAAGACCTGAATTGAGTGAAACTTGTCCATATAATTATTCCATATATTGGAATAGTTAATTTAACAAGTCGATTATTCTAATACTCAACGAAATAAACTATTTCTATTCAACAGACGCCGATGAGCACAGGAATAGATAAATGACCCGACCACCATCAATTTTACTGCCTCCTTGGTTTACGCCCTAACGATCATCCAGGCCTCACCGAATTGGGGTTTTGATCCACCAAATTACATAACCAATGGAGGAAAAACCCATGGCACGCGCATTCGCAGAAATTGCATTTACACAGAGCGTCCGCGATACCCAAACCCAACAGGGTTCTGCAGACAGCTATTCCAAATTCTTAACGCCCGAAGCCGAACGTGGCGATAGATTGGGCGGAGCGGAGCAGGAGTTTATTTCAGCGCGTGATGGCTTCTATCAGGCAAGCGTTTCAGAAACCAACTGGCCATATGTTCAGTTTCGTGGCGGCCCGGCGGGATTCCTGAAGGTCCTGAATTACAAGACGATTGCTTACGCTGATTTTCGTGGAAACCGGCAATATGTCAGCGCAGGCAATTTGACTGTAAATGACCGGGTTTCTCTCATCTTGATGGATTACCCAAATCGTCGCCGGCTCAAAATCTGGGGCCGGGTCAAACTGGTTGGTCGCTCTGAAGATCCAGACCTTGTTTCATCTCTGCAAATTGAGGGGTACCGAGCCTTACCGGAACGCGCCGTGGTCATCACCATTGAAGCGTTTGACTGGAATTGCCCGCAACACATTCCTCAACGACTTACTGCCCAGGAGATGGAGCCACTTCTTTCTCAGATGCGCAACCAGATCGCTGAGTTGACTGAAGAAAATGCAGAACTGAAATCCTGGTTGAAACCTACAAAATAACCAAATCCTGAAAGGATAATACAATGACCAAATCTATCAAATCCCTTGCTGCAGCCGGGGCTCTTGCCCTGGCACTTATCGCACCATTCAACGCTGTAACACCTGCTTTTGCAGTAAACGCAATTGCGACGATCCAAGCCGTACAAACACAGTTTCATTATGAGAAAATTGACGGTGTTAAAATCGCTTACCGTGAAGCTGGAGATCAAAATAAACCGACTGTGCTATTGCTGCACGGCTTTCCAACTTCTTCGCATATGTATCGTAATTTGATACCGCAATTGGCGAAAAACTTTCATGTGATTGCGCCGGATTACCCAGGTTTTGGCGCATCCGATATGCCTTTGGCAAAAGATTTTGAATACTCATTTGCCAAAATCGCATCCATGATTACGACACTTCTCGATCGTAAGAAAATTGACCGCTATTCGGTCTATCTGATGGATTACGGCGCCCCTGTGGGGTTCCGCATGTATGCTGAAAATCCGGAACGGGTTTCAGGTTTCATCATCCAAAACGGTAATGCTTACGAAGAAGGACTGCGCGAATTCTGGGACCCGATTAAGGCTTATTGGGCAGCACCAACAAAAGAAAATGGCGATAAATTACGTGGATTCTTTGAACTTAGCGCAACCAAATGGCAATTCACCCATGGTACCCGGAATCCTGAAAATATCAGCCCGGATAATTTCTGGCATGTGCAATATTTGCTTGATCGTCCTGGCAATCAGGAAGTGCAGTTAGAGCTGTTCCTGGATTACGGCACCAATGTCGGTGAATATTCAAAATGGCAAGCACTTTTCCGCAAACACCAAACCCTGGCCTTGCTGATGTGGGGCAAGAATGATCCGATCTTTCCTGAAGAAGGCGCGCATCCCTATAAGCGGGATTTAAAAAATCTGGAATTCCATATTCTCGATACAGGCCATTTCGCTCTGGAAGAATACGGGGCCGAGATTGCAGCTCGCATGGTGAGCTTCCTAAACCGGGTCAATAACTAACCCTGAGAGGGGTGGCGTAAACCGCCGCCCTTCGCCTGTCTTTATCAGCTTGACTACATATCTGTGCCGTTAATCAGAAGGCACAAATGAAAGGTTGTTTTTGTAACATCTGAGCGAAAACACCGAATGGGAATGTTTGATACCCGGAATTTTATATAGCTTTGTCCGTAGAAAGTTTTCATAGCCCTGAGTGCCGCTCACGGCGACTTTAATGAAACAATCAAATGCTCCAGAAGTGATGTGAACCTCAAGTACCTCTGGAATTTTGGCAAGATCCTGACAAATCTCCTCTAATTGATAATCGCCATTTCGTTCCAGCGTGATTTCGACAAGAACGGTTTCTGGAAACCCCAATTGGAGTTGATCAATAATGGCGCTGTAGCCCTTGATAATGCCGTCTTTTTCAAGTTTACGAACCCGCTGCCAACACGGACTGGAAGAAAGCCCAACAGCATCTGCAAGTTGGTTGTTTGACATTCTACCGTCCAGTTCAAGCGCTTTGAGAATCTTTCGGTCAATACTATCCAGTTTTTTCATGTTCAGCTCTTTGGCAGGAATAAATTTTGTTATTCCACAATAACACAGAATAATATTTTTTGAAAACCCATCAAGTCAACGTCTTTGGAAACAAATTTTTTGTAATCTGCCTTATTATAAGTGAATGACCCAACTTGCTAAACTCAGATTTCCCACCCCGCCGTCTAGACCTGGCGAAAGCGTTGATTTTTCACACCTTCTAATTTCTGATGTTGGTCAATTGCCTGTGCCTAAACTTGATTTATCAGCAGAGGATTCTGCACCTTATGCCCACGGGCTGATCCGGGTGCTTGATGATAATGGAAAGGCCAGCGGGCCATGGGCAGATTATTTGAAGGCTACTGGCTCCGTCAAGATGCTGCGCAATGGTCTGCGAGACATGCTCAAAATGCGAGCGATAGACCAGCGATTGCACATTGCTCAACGGCAGGGAAAAACCTCATTTTATATGCAATGCACAGGTGAAGAAGCTATTGGCTGCGGGTTTGCGCGTATGTTGAAAAAGGGGGACATGAATTTCCCTACATATCGCCAACAATCACTCCTTGTTGGGGCTGATTATCCGCTCGAACTGTTGATAGGGCAGGTATATTCCAATTCGATGGACCCGCTCAAAGGTCGTCAATTGCCAATCATGCATTCTTCCCGCGAATATGGGTATTTCAGTGTTTCAGGAAACCTCGGAACCCAATATGTGCAGGCAGTGGGTTGGGCGATGGCCGCCGCATTGATGAAAGATGATGGAATTGCCGCCGGATGGATTGGGGATGGAGCGACGGCTTCAAATGATTTTCACGGCGCGCTTTTAACCGCATCGGTATATAGACCTCCGGTTGTGTTGAATGTTGTCAATAACCAATGGGCGATCTCCAGCTGTACGGGGTTTGCAGGCGGTAGCAGAAAAACCACCTATGCAGAACGCGCGCTGGGATATGGAATTCCTGCCATACGCGTTGATGGAAACGATTACCTAGCAGTTCTCGCTGCCTCCAAATGGGCCATTGAACGCACGCGTAAAGGCCTCGGCCCTGTTTTGATTGAATGGTTGACCTATAGGGTCGCGGCGCATTCATCTTCAGATGATCCATCTTCATATCGCTCCAAAGACGAGGCGGCGGCCTGGCCACTTGGTGACCCGGTAGAGCGCCTGAAAGAACATTTGATCAGTATTGATGCGTGGTCAGATGAACGTCATGTTCAGGCTGAAGCGCAAGTATTGGATGAGGTGAGGGTGGTTCAAAAAGAAGTCGAAACGCACGGCACCTTTGTTGATCCGCAACCCATGTCACCCGTCGATATCTTGCGCGACGTTTACGCTGAAATGCCTGAACATCTGCTTCGTCAGCGCAAAGAATTGGAGTCCTGATATGCCTTCAATGACAATGATCGAAGCCATTCGTAGCGCCATGGATATCATGCTGGAACGCGATAAAAAAACGGTCATCTTCGGTGAGGATGTGGGATATTTCGGTGGCGTCTTTCGTTGCACTGCCGGGCTTCAGGAAAAATACGGACAGGAGCGGGTGTTTGATACGCCAATTAACGAAAGCGCCATTGTTGGTATGGCGATCGGCATGGCGGCGCATGGAATGCGCCCATGTGTAGAAATGCAGTTTGCAGATTATATGTTTCCAGCCTTTGATCAAATTTCGCAGGAAGCCGCACGATTGAGGCATCGCTCAAACGGCGATTTCACCTGTCCAATGGTGGTTCGTATGCCAACAGGTGGCGGTATTTTCGGCGGACAAACGCACAGCCAGTCTCCCGAGGCATTGTTTACCCATGTGGCAGGTTTGAAAGTTGTGCAGCCCTCAAATCCCTTTGATGCCAAAGGCTTGTTAATCTCTGCGATGGAAGACCCGGATCCGGTGATCTTCCTTGAGCCAAAACGTTTGTATAACGGGCCGTTTGGTGGCGATCATTCAGGTAAGGCAATTGGCTGGAAACATCACCCAATGGGGGAAGCACCTGCCGGCTATTATAAAATACCGCTCGGAAAAGCAAATATTTCACGCCATGGCGAGGATGTCACCATTCTTGCTTATGGTACCATGGTTCATGTCGCAGAAGCAGCCGTTTTGGCAAGCGGAATTGACGCAGAAATCATCGATCTTCGAACCCTTTTACCGCTCGATCTCAAGACCATTATTGCTTCAGTCGTAAAGACCGGACGCTGTGTTGTATTGCATGAGGCGACCCGAACATCAGGTTTTGGAGCGGAGCTGATTGCCGAAGTGCAAGAGGCTTGCTTCTACCATCTTGAAGCGCCCGTTGTGCGGGTCACTGGCTGGGATGCGCCCTATCCCCATGCGCAAGAGTGGGATTATTTCCCCGGCCCCGACCGGGTGCAGCGGGCACTTGAACAAATTTTGGAGGCATAGATGGGTACAATTTCAATTAAATTACCAGATGTTGGTGAAGGCGTAACCGAGGCCGAGCTGGTTGAATGGCACGTGAAAGTCGGCGATTTTGTCCGCGAAGATGACATTCTTGCGGATGTTATGACCGATAAGGCAACCGTCGAAATTCCCTCAATTTGTGATGGAACAGTGACGTGGGTTGGCGGCGAAGTCGGTGACACTCTCGCAGTGGGCACAAAGATCGTGCGCATTGAAAGTCTGGAAGCTCCGGATGCTGAAACGCTGAAAGAGCAACCGCCCGAACCTGTGAGTGCTGAACCAGAAAAGAAAGAACAGAAACCACCAGCAGATGACAATGAAAAACCGCTTGCTGCTCCAGCCGTTCGCCTGCGTGCACAAGAAGCCGGGATTGATTTGAAAGCAATTTCAGGCACAGGCCCGGATGGTCATATAATTCATGCTGATCTGGATAAAATTTTAACTGGCAGAGGGACAGGCTCGAAGGATAGCAAACCTCAACTGGATGCATCGATCCGTGAGATAAAAATAACTGGCCTGCGCCGAAAAATTGCAGACCGTATGGCCACAGCAAATTCGCACATTCCGCACATTACGATCATCGAGGAAGTTGATGTTACCGAGATCGAGAGCCTGCGTGCAAAGTTAAATGACGAAAATCCAGAAAGAACAAAACTAACCCTATTGCCCTTCATTTTATCAGCATTGAGTAAGGCCGTGCGCGAATACCCACAAATGAATGCAACTTTTGATGATGATGCCGAAGTGGTAAAGCAATTTGGTGGAGTACATGCAGGAATTGCGACCATGACGG
>JAESUH010000012.1 GCA_016763155.1 Rhizobiaceae bacterium | reverse complement strand
GGAGCAACAGGATAAGCTTCAGGCTCATGTGGATGCGATGGGCAAGGTCTTGCGTTTTAAAGGTGATGTACCTGATGATTTGGCTGGCTCCGGCAATTTTTTTCCACCTCATATTATTGAACTTGATGACGCGGGCTTGCTGAAAGAGGAAGTCTTTGGGCCGGTGCTTCATGTGGTTCGCTGGAAGCAGGGGGAAATTGAAAAGGTGGTTGATGCAATCAATGCTAGCGGATTTGGCCTGACCTTCGGCATTCATTCGCGCATTGAATCCACGGTGGAACAAGTATTGGCACGTCTTGATGTCGGCAATATTTATGTGAACCGCAATACGATCGGGGCAATTGTTGGTACCCAGCCTTTTGGTGGCTCCGGTCTTTCCGGAACTGGCCCAAAAGCTGGAGGGCCAAATTATCTGGCCCGATTTGGTGAAGAGCAGGTGATTTCCACCAATACGGCGGCAGCGGGTGGCAATGCCTCGCTGATTGCTATCGGAGATGGCTAATTGCCTTGTTGATAAAATCGAATTGAAGTTGCGCCTTTGCGAGATTAAACCGAAAACATATGTGAATTCGGATCGACGTATTATGTCGTAATTTGTCTATTTTCCGTCCAATTTCAGATTTTTATGCAGGGCACCCTCGGCTACAATTTCTAATTGTCGGAAGAAGACGAATTGAATTCTTTTTTTACAGGAGCAGGAAAGCATCATGCCAGAATTTAAAACCGATATTGAAATCGCGCGCGAAGCCAACAAATTGCCTATTCAGGATATTGGCGAAAAACTTGGCATTAGCCCGGAACATCTTGTTCCCTATGGCCGTGATAAAGCCAAAATTTCGCAGGAATTCATCAAATCAGTTGCGGGCAATAAGGATGGTAAACTCATTCTAGTGACGGCAATTAACCCAACTCCCGCCGGGGAAGGAAAAACCACAACGACTGTTGGTCTTGGTGACGGATTGAACCGGATTGGCAAGAAAACCGCAATTTGTATTCGCGAGGCATCTCTTGGTCCTTGTTTTGGAATGAAGGGAGGTGCTGCCGGTGGCGGTTATGCGCAAGTCATTCCAATGGAAGACATGAATTTGCATTTTACCGGCGATTTTCATGCCATTACTTCTGCTCATAATCTGCTTTCAGCAATGATTGATAATCATATCTATTGGTGCAATGCGTTGGAAATCGATGTGCGCCGGGTGGTTTGGCGTCGTGTGATGGATATGAATGATCGGGCCTTGCGCCAGATTACAGCAAGTCTTGGCGGCGTTGCTAACGGCTTTCCGCGCGAAGCAGGGTTTGATATTACCGTTGCCTCTGAGGTGATGGCCATCCTTTGCCTTGCCAATGATCTGGATGATTTGCAGAAGCGCCTTGGGGATATCATCGTGGCTTATCGCCGTGATCGCAGCCCAGTCTATTGCCGTGATATCAATGCAGATGGTGCCATGACCGTATTGCTACAGCAGGCAATGCAGCCGAATATTGTGCAGACGCTGGAAAACAATCCGGCCTTTGTTCATGGCGGACCTTTTGCCAATATCGCCCATGGGTGTAATTCAGTGATTGCTACCAAAACTGCTTTGAAACTTGCCGATTATGTGGTGACGGAAGCAGGCTTCGGAGCTGATCTGGGCGCTGAAAAATTCATGAATATCAAATGCCGCAAAGCAGGGCTTGCGCCCGATGGTGTTGTGATCGTTGCAACTGTTCGTGCGATGAAAATGAATGGTGGGGTGGCAAGGGCTGACCTTGGCACTGAAAATGTTGAGGCGGTCCAAAAGGGTTGCCCCAATCTTGGACGTCATATTGAAAACATCAAACTGTTTGGTGTGCCAGCAGTTGTTGCGATCAACCATTTTGTTTCTGACACGGATGCAGAGATTCAGGCGATCAAGGATTATGTTGAATCCCACGGTTCCGAGGCTATTTTGTGCAAGCATTGGGCCAAGGGTTCTGAAGGCATAGAAGAGCTTGCAAAGCGTATGGTCGAGATCGTTGAATCCGGTGTTGCGCAATATGCGCCGCTTTATCCCGATGAAATGTCGCTATTTGAAAAAATTGAAACTGTTGCAAAGCGCATTTATCGCGCGGATGAGGTTTTGGCAGACAAGAAAATCCGGGATCAATTGCGCCAGTGGGAAGATGCAGGTTACGGCAATCTTCCGGTTTGCTTGGCAAAAACGCAGTATTCGTTCTCAACTGATCCAGCCCTTCGCGGTGCTCCGGTGGGCCATAGTGTACCGGTGCGCGAGGTTCGACTTTCTGCAGGGGCAGGATTTATTGTGGTTGTCTGCGGGGATATCATGACCATGCCCGGCTTGCCGAAAGTGCCAAGTGCTGAAGCAATTTGCCTTGATGACAAAGGGGATATTCAGGGTCTCTTCTAGGGTTCACAAGGTTGTTGGAGCGTTTGACGTGTTTAGTGCAATTTTTGTTGACTCGTTTTTATATTGCAACTTATAGTTGTAAATGTAAAAACGCCATGTGCTAAATCCTCCAACATTTCCCTGCACAGGGTGAAACCTTCAACTGATCTCAAATTCAGTTGAAGGTAATTGAGAGGTCCCATCCAAACCGTCCGGCTCGGGCCTCTCACTTTTTCAACAAATGGGTCACCACGTTTTCAATCATCCTGATGCCAACATTCCCTCCAAGGGACATGATGGATTCTGGGTGAAACTGGACGGCGGCGACCGGCTCTGATTTGTGCTCAATGCCCATTATCACGCCATCGTCGGTTCTGGCGGTAACGATGAAATCTTCAGGCAGTTCTTCCGGATTTGCGAAAATTGAATGGTAGCGACCGATGGTGATTTTATCGGGCAGGCCGGAAAAAACAATGCCTGGCTCATCGAGTTCAATTCGCGATGGCTTGCCATGCATGGGAATATCCAGTTGAGCGAGCTTGCCACCATAGGCTTCAACCAGCGCTTGCAGGCCGAGACACACGCCGAATATGGGCAGATCTCTAGCCCGCGCTTTGCTGATTGTATCTGCGCAATTGAAATCACTAGGCGAGCCGGGACCGGGGGATAGCACCACCAGATTTGGAGCCAGTTTGTCAAATACTGCGTCGGAAACGGGCGAACGCACGGTGGTTACTTTTGCGCCGGTCTGGCGGAAATAATTTGCCAGCGTGTGAACGAAGCTGTCTTCATGGTCGACCAGCAAAATATTTGCTCCCACACCCACTTGTGCGGTTGAACGGTTTTGAGTGCTGGCGTTTGATTTTCCGGCGGTGCGGATGGCAGACAGCATGGCGGATGCTTTTAGTTCCGTCTCGGCTTCTTCCTCTTCCGGGTTTGAATCAAATAGCAGGGTTGCACCGGCTCTTATTTCAGCGATGCCATCCTTGATGCGCACGGTGCGAAGGGTGAGGCCTGTGTTCATATCACCATTGAAAAAGACGCCGCCAACAGCGCCACCATACCATGCGCGGGGGCTTTTTTCATGTTGCTCAATCCAGCGCATGGCCCATAATTTTGGCGCGCCGGTAACCGTTACCGCCCAGGCGTGGGAAAGGAACGCGTCGAACGCATCCATGCCCTCGGCAAGTCTTCCCTCGATATGGTCGACTGTGTGGATGAGCTTTGAATACATTTCAATTTGGCGGCGGCCAATCACCTTGACGCTGCCCGGCTCGCAAACTCTGGATTTATCATTGCGATCCACATCGGAACACATGGTGAGTTCGGACTCGTCCTTTTTAGAATTCAGCAAGGCCAGAATTTGCTCGCTGTCTTCGATGGCATCATTGCCACGGCGAATGGTGCCGGAAATCGGGCAGGTTTCCACACGCCTGCCTGAGACCCGAACAAACATTTCCGGCGATGCACCGATCAAGTATTCCTGTTTGCCAAGATTGATGAAAAACGAATAGGGGGAGGGGTTTATCTCTTTTAGTTTGCGCGAAATATCGGCTGGGGATGAGTTGCAACGCTCATAAAACATCTGGCCCGGAACCACTTCGAACAAGTCGCCGCGTTTGAACTTTTCCTTGGCCTTTTCCACCAGCTTGGCATATTCGCCCGGTTGATGATCGCCCTTTGGCGGAGTGACATCAGATGGCTTGAATGGCTCTGTCGGTACTTCGCGCGAAAGGCCTTTGGTTGAAACTCCATCCACGGTGAAATCATAATGATCGTACCAGGCAAGTGCCTGATGGTGATCGACCACCAAAATTGCATCGGGCAGGAACAGCACAAGATCACGCTGATCTTCCGGGCGATCCATGTGATATTCAATGTCGTCAAACTGGAAAGCCAGATCATAGCCAAATGCGCCATAGAGGCCGATCTTGTCATCGGCATCGGATCGAAACAGGTCTGTAATGGCACGCACAACGGAAAACACTGTAGGCGCTCTGGAGCGTTCTTCCTCGGTGATAATCTTGTCTGATTTTTTGACGTATAGAGTGATTGTCTCTTCGTCAGATTTGAAATCGCTCACATGCTCATGCTTTTTCAGGCATTCGCCTATGGGCTTGAGAAGAACTTTGCCACGGTCATTATAGGCGGTAATGGTGACGGCGCGTCCATTGGCTTCAATGCCTAATGGAGGGTCGATGATAGCCGTGTCCCAGCGCGTATATCTGCCGGGATATTCATAGTTTGATGATAGCACCGCGCCCCGGCTCTGGTTCACTTTATCCAGAGTTTCGCCAATCGCAGTCTCATAGATTGCCGGTACGCTAATGCGGTCGATGGTGATGCCGCCTTGGGTTACATATTGAATGTGCTCAGAGCTCATAATCTCGCCTTTATTTTCGTTTGCTCACCTTGCAAAGCGAACATAAAAAAGGCCGCTCTGAAATTTCAGGCGGCTTCAATCAATTCTGTAATATTCACAAACAGGAGTGCAAGCCGCTTTTTAGCGAGTCCACCACCAGAGTTTTGTGCATTTCATAATCATGAGCCTTGTTTAGCTTTTCAAACATCAGCTTGCAAGTGTTTTCATGTGTCGGGATAGTCTTGGTTTGAACTTGCTCTGCTGAGGCGCGGAAGTAGTAATGTGCGGGGTTGGTGGTTTCTTGTCGGCTTCGATTAGTTTTGTGATGTTGTAGATTGAGTGGAGGGCTCCGTAGTGCCGGTTATACGATTTTGATATGACAGAGCCTAATGACGGCTGTGCAGACTTTGTTGACGCTCGCCCAACGACGGCTTTTGATTTTCAGTGCGCTAACTCGAATTTATGTTCTTCAAGAACAAACTGTGTGACGAACTGAACCACACTCGGATTACCCGTAAATAACCTTTGGCTGAGTTCCTGAAATTCTTTCATATTTGCTAGTGTTAAGAAAACGACAGCATCTGTCTCGCCTGATACCGAATAGACCTGCGACACGGCACGTTCCTGTGCAAGCAATGCCAGCCAATCGTTGAGTGCGTCAATCCCGTGATCGAAAAGCTTGACGCTCACGATGGCCTTTACGTTTCGGCCCATCTTCTCGCCATCTGTTAAAACAACAGACCCCGTGATGATCCCCTCTTTCCACAGATTGCGCACACGACGTAGGCAACTGGATGGAGCAAGGCCAACACGATCTGCAAGATCGACATTCCGAATCGAAGCGTCCCGTTGCAGGTAATTCAGTATATTGCGATCAATCTGATCCATGGACTTCAATATTTCACTTGGTTCGAATTTTATTGCAAATGTATGCCATCTTTGATCACCTTTTTCAACTGGATTATGGGATGTTGGCGGCGAACCTTCAACAATGAGAACCGCAAATGCCCCCTCAAATTGTGCCAATTTATATTCGTGACCTTTGCCTACGCAGCCTAAACACTTTCTGGGAGATCGCGCGTATCATGGTACCAATCATGATCCTGATGCGCTTTGCGCAGATCTATGGGGTCATTGAATGGATTAGCCCTGCTTTGGGCCCAATCATGGCATTACTCAATCTTCCACCAGAAGCGGCAATTGTATGTTTGAGCTCCATCCTTACAGGGCTGTACGGCGCAATTGCCACTCTTCCAGTTCTGATCGGGCACGATCTGACGGCCGCGCAAGTCACTTCAATTTGTGCCATTATGCTGATTGCCCATTCAATCCCTGTAGAACAGGCAATTGTCCGCAGGGCAGGTGGATCCTTTTGGGGAACAACATTTTTACGCCTCTTTGCAGCCTGTCTGGCCGCATTTCTGATCGACGCTGTCAGCAAGGCGACAGGCTTTCTCTCCCACCCCCAATCGCTGGAACATGTCAGAGAGTTTGCGCGTGCAGATGCAAGTCATTTGGAATGGGCCGTTTCCAGCTTCAAGGGCATGGCACTGCTGTTTTTGATCCTGACCGGGCTTTTGATCATGATGGATGCGTTTAGCCGGTTCGGCGTGACGGCTGCAATTAATCGTCTATTTGCCCCGATCATGCGCTTGTCCGGGCTTGATCGCTCGGTCACATCTATAACTACCGCCGGAATATTGCTCGGCCTGGCCTACGGTGGTGGACTGATCATTGCACAAGGCAACGACCCGAATATATCAAGTAAGGCCAAATATTACGCTTTGTGCTGGTTGTCACTTTGCCACGGATTGATTGAAGACTTGGCGCTCATGGTAGCAATCGGTGGCGATTTTTGGGTGCTGTTTGCCGGCCGCATCGCACTGACGCTTGTCTTGGTTCGAGCGCTCATGCTCTGGCACCGCCTGCGACCAAAAGTATATCTCGCGATTACATGAAAGCAACCACCCGCAGCAACGCAGAAACGGGTAAAGGAGTTAGAAGCAGCCATTCGCCAGTTGCAAAAGTGTGTGCAAAAAATTTCACTTTCTGGAATGGGCCAGCAAGAGCAAACTTGGAACTGTAATACTCGGCCAAGTTTTGGAGAAATCAGATGAATTATCATTTTGGTTTTGGGGATCAATTGGTCTGAATAAAAACTGGGCCTTGCCCGTTTTTCACATGGCGCTTGCAATTTCTGATTGGTAAAACTATCGTGGGTGCAAATCAGAATAGATGATGAGAAATATGTACTCTGTATTTGATACAACACTGCTGACGCTGAACGCGCTAAAAGGCCTTCTACTAGGTCTTATTTGCGATCGTTGGGCTGTGTAATAGGAGGCACCCGGCGGTCGAAGCGACCCGTTGCCCCCTGAAATCACCCATATTAAAACTACACAGCCAAACACTCAAAATGTGTGTTGGCCAATTCATTCGAGAATTATCATGACTTCATCTAATAATACCACGCCAAATGCGATGTCGGGTGCAACGCAAAAATATCAAGCTTATCCGCCCATCGATTTGCCGGACCGACAATGGCCGTCAAAGCAAATTACCTCACCGCCAATCTGGTGCTCAGTCGATCTTCGCGATGGCAATCAGGCGTTGATCAACCCCATGGGGCAGGACCGCAAGGAGCGGATGTTTAATCTGTTGCTTGATATGCAGTTTAAGGAAATTGAAATTGGATTTCCTTCTGCTTCCCAAACGGATTTTGATTTTGCGCGTTGGTGCATCGAGCAGGGCAATGTGCCTGAGGATGTGTCATTGCAGGTTTTGGTGCAGTGTCGCCCGGAACTGATCAAGCGTACTTTCGAGTCGCTTGATGGTGCCAACAAGCCGATTGTGCATTTTTATAATTCAACCTCTGAACTGCAGCGCCGGGTGGTGTTTGGCAAAGACCGGGCCGCGATCAAGCAGATTGCGCTGGATGCTGCAAAGATGATCCGTGATATGGCGGAAGATGCTGGTGGCGGATACCGCTTCCAGTATTCACCGGAAAGCTTCACCGGAACCGAGCTTGAATTCTCGCTGGAGGTTTGCAACGAGGTTGCTGAAATCATTCAGCCAAGTGTGGAAAACCGGATAATTTTCAACCTGCCTGCAACGGTAGAAATGTCGACGCCGAATATCCATGCGGATCAAATCGAATGGATGAGCCGCAATTTGGATAATCGTGAAAAAATCATTCTTTCTCTGCATCCCCATAATGATCGGGGCACAGGAATTGCGGCCACCGAACTTGGCTTGATGGCCGGGGCTGACCGGGTCGAGGGCACATTGTTTGGCAATGGAGAACGCACCGGCAACGTGGATATTGTTACCCTTGCATTGAATATGTTTACTCAGGGAATTGATCCTGAACTTGATATTTCTGACATTGAGCGCATTAAGCAGGTCTATGAATATTCCAATCAATTGCGCATTCCTGAGCGTCACCCTTATGTGGGTGAACTGGTTTACACAGCGTTTTCCGGCTCCCATCAGGATGCTATCAATAAAGGCATGAAGGCTGGTGAAAAAGCCAATAGCAGCCTTTGGGCTGTGCCTTATTTGCCGATTGACCCGAAAGATGTGGGGCGTTCTTATGAAGCAATTATTCGCATTAATTCCCAATCGGGAAAGGGCGGGATCGCTTATGTGATGGAGGCTGATTATGGCCTGAATTTGCCGCGCAATCTTCAAATAGAAATGCGTGGTAGCGTGCAGGAAATCACAGATAAGGCCGGGTCGGAGTTATCCTCGAAAGCTATCCACGAATTGTTCACGAAGATTTATATTGATCAGCCTGATGCCCGTCTAAGATTTCGCGATCACCATACTATGACTGTTCCCGACCAGCCGGGCATGCGCCGGATTGAAGCCGAGATTATTGATGGTGGGAAAGAGATCACCATTGAAGGACTTGGTACCGGACCGGTTGATGGTTTCCTTGATGCGCTGTGCAAGCATTTGGGCATTGAGATTTCAGTGGTGGATTACTCCGAACATACCCTTCAACCAGGAGCCGACGCATCAGCGGTTTGTTACATGGAAGTTGAATCCAACGGCAAGAAATTGTTTGGTGTTGGCATCAACAAAAACATTGTGACGGCCTCGCTGGAAGCGCTGGTTTCTGCTGCAAACCGGCTGTTGTAATTTAATGGCGGCGCGGCTTTTTTCCAAAGTTTGGGGAAGTGAAGCCAGCGCCGCTGCTACACCGCTTGTGCTGCTACATGGGTTTGGCGGATTGGCAATTGGTTGTCAGGCTCTTGCGCAAGAGTTTTGTTCCGACCGGCAAGTTATAGCGTTTGATTTGCCGGGGCATGGACAATCATTGAATTATCCGAAAGCCGGGCACCCACGTGTTGCAGCCGCTGCTGTTATCAGAGAATTGAAATTACTGGGCTTAGGCAAAGTGCATCTTTGCGGACATTCCATGGGTGGGGCGATTGGGGTAATCATTGCGTTGCAAGCACCTGAGTTAATTGCCTCTTTGACCCTGATTGCGCCGGGTGGATTTGGCAATAAAATCAACAGCGATTTGCTGCGTAGTTTTGCCGATGCAGCCAACCGTGCAGAGTTTGAACGCCAATTTCAAAAATTTTACAGTTCGGGATATCAAATCTCCGAAGAGCAGATTGATCTCATGGTTGCAGATCGACAGCGAATTGGTGCTCGGGAAAAGCTGGTTGAAATTGCTGAAATAATTACCAAAAATGGTACTCAAGGTCTGTTGCCGCTGGATGAACTGGCGACGACCGGTTTGCCAATTCATGTGATTTGGGGCAGTGATGACCAAGTCGTGCCGGTCGAGCAAAGTCGGCATTTGCCGTTGGAGTTTCATCTGCATTTGCTTGAGAATATTGGGCACAATCCTCACGAAGAAGCGTTGAACACCGTGTCGCATATTATGCGCGATGTTATGCGAAATTCCTGAAATAAATCTCGGTCGTCAATTAGGTGAAATAGAATATTGCGGCACGGCTTTTAAGCTGAAGCCGTGCCGTATTTGTGTTAGGCGATTGCGGTTCTTAGAGAAGCAATGTGTTTATCCCAACCGGCATCAAGCGCCATAAGTAGGCCCATTGCCGCTTCACCTGCCGCAGCACTAATCCCTTCATGGGCGAGCGATAATTTGGTACCCCCATGCGCCTCTTCCAATGTCCAGATAACCTTGGTCATCGCGCCGCCTAGCGGCTTGATTGTGAAGGTGTAGACGAGGCGGGAAGGCTTATCCATTTCAAGCACCGTGCCCCAGCACTGTTTTGTAAGCGAACCATCCTCCTGCTTTTGGACTAATGCGTAATCCTGATTTTCAGCCAAATCAGCTTCGGCTGGGTGGAACCATTGGGCGAGTTTTTCCTTTTCAGTGAGGAATGCCCAAACTGTTTCGCGCGATGCGGCAAAGAAAGCGGATTTGGTGATGATAGTATCAGTCATTGTTGTTTTCCTTTTTTTGTTCATGGTCTTCAATTGCAGTTTTCAATGCGCCGAGCTTGTCATCCCAGAACTGGCTGAAGTGGTTGAGCCATTGGGATGCGGATTTGATCCCTTCTGGTTCAAGTCGGTTTATTCGTTCACGTCCGCTTGTGCGCACAGAAATCAAATTGCCTTCTTCCAGAATGGTAAGGTGTTTTTTGATTGCGCCTCTGGTCATATGAAAGCGGTCCGAGACTTCCGCAATGGTCATATCTGAGGTGCTCAAATGCATCAGAATTTGGCGTCTGGTCGGATCGGCCAACGCTCTGAATGCGCTTTGTTCGGTCATGTGATTTCCTTTATGATACCAAATGGTATCACAATACATAGCACCATTTGGTGTTATGTCAACATCGTCAAATGGTGAATATCTTCCATTTCGACATATATTTTGTTAGGAAGGGACAAAGTGGACAGGATACAGGGATATGAAAATGTCTGAAATCGACAAGGATGCTAAGGAACTTGAAAAGAAAGTTCTTGATTTAGCTGATGCTATGGATCGCGCAAAAACTGCGCAGGCTGATCGTAGTGATGTGGTTGTTGAAATGAAGCAGGCGGCGCGTGCGCGGCTTGAATTGCTGGCCAAGGATCTGCAACCAGTTTTTGCAAGTCTGCCGGAAGGCTCGGACCAGTTTGAATTTGCACTCACAGATGGAGAGCAAGGACGGTTGTGGATTGATATGACCTCCTTTGTCCGCATGGGCAAGGATCGGCGGGTCTATGAATTTGTTAAAGATACCCGCTTAGGACGCACCATTCTTGCCCATGGAGAAGACCGGGAAAATATCGGAAAAGCTGTTACGAATTATGTGGCTGCCCGGGTCTTGGAACGCGAACAGGCGATTGAAGGTGATTGGATTGCCATGAATGGGCATTCATTTGACGGCTCATCGCAAACTGAAACGCAAGCTCCTGAACCTGCCGACGGCGGCGTTAGGGCTAAATCAGGTATGTGGTTTTTTGCGGGAATTATTGGTGGTGCCGCCATTATGGTGGCATGGGCATGGTTTGGAAACGCACCCGCGCTTTAGCCGTGTAATTTTTGCTCGTTGAGCAGGCTGACAATGGGGAAAGTTGCGTCTTTGGCAAACCCATATTGGCGAACAGTGCATTGCCATTGATTTGGGTTTCCATCTATCGAGATGAGATTGTATTGGCCTGCCGGTTTTTTTGCGCCGGGAATTTGACCGGCAGCAGGCACTCCCAGCACGGGCACTTTTTTCTCCGGGCCGTTTAGCCAATAAAGTGTGTCCAAATGGGTGTGGCCGTGGAGTACGAGTTCAGCGCCGCCCTCTTCGATGCATTTTTTGAATAGATCAGCGCCAATCAAGCGTTTGTGATTGGCTGTTTCGTTTTCTATTGGCAGGTGATGGATGAGAACCACCCGAAAGCGGCCATGTTCTTTTGCCAATATTTCAGTCAGTTTTGCTGCCTGTTTTTCACGGAAATAACCGGTGGCCTGAAACGGCAGGGTGGCTTCCGCCGAATTACAGCTGACT
>JAESUH010000110.1 GCA_016763155.1 Rhizobiaceae bacterium | reverse complement strand
TTGGGATTGCTGCTGTTCAGACGAAGCGTTTCCTAACACATTCTTGCTGATCAAATGTTCAAGAACGCTCTTGAAATTTACAGCTATTGGGTAAAACAGGCTCGCAACCAGCTCCTGATCTTCCAAATCAGCGCAGGTTTCAAGCGCATAGCAGGCAGAGCCGAGATTTTTTGCCCCTATATTTTCACTCATGGATTTTAGTGCATGGGCAGCGGCTTCTATCTCTTCGGGTTGATTGGTAGCTATTGACTGTTCCAGAATACGGAACGCGGCTGGTGCACTGCTGAGATACAGTCTTTGAAGCTGCTGGAATGTTTCTTCAAATGTATCCCCGATAATATCGCGCAAATTATCAATTGACTCGGCGTCGAATATCTCGTTCGTTTCATTCTCAATCTTCGCGTGTGTTGGTTCGACCCCAGGAATGGTTTCCTGCTGCTGTTGCTCGCCCTCAGCCATCCATTTCGCGAGACATTCACCGATTGTTTTGATGGTGAAAGGTTTTACCACAATATCGTTCATGCCAGCCGATGCGGCGCGTTCCTTGATGTGTTCTGCCACATGTGCCGTAAGTGCGATAATGGGAATTGAATTTCTTGCCGCCTGCCCTTCATGCTCACGCAGTTTCAAAGTCGTTTCAAAGCCATCGATTTCCGGCATGCTACAATCCATGAAGATCAGATCATATTCTTCCTGTTCAAACGCTTCGATTGCAGCATAACCGCCCTCAACCACGTTGGGCGAGATGTTGAAGCGCCCGAGGGCCTGAATAATGACTTCCCTATTAACGGCGCTGTCATCGGCAACCAACACTCTGGCGCCCTTATATGAAAGAAGCGTATCTGTCGATTTTTGCCTACTGTTTAACAGTTCCAATCCCAATGGCTTTCCAGAAGCAATTCTCTCCGTTGATGCAGTCACAGTGCGAGAAGATATTGGCATCGCCAGAACTTCGCTGACTTTACCGGCTGAAATCAAATCGTCGAAATCCGCCTCTCCCAATTTGGAAACTGCAATTCCTATTTGAGTGTCGTTTAATGGTCCAAGCTGCCTCAGATACGTTGCATCGGCAATGATGATATCCCATTCACCCTTGGGTTCAGGAGTTTCAAGTCCGATATGGTTGAATTGCACTGATAGACCCGAATGTCGGCAGGCATCTGCGATAACATCAGCAGTTGGCGTTTTGGGAAGCGCTATGAGAACTGATTTATTCAATGTTATAGCTGAAACTTCATCTGGTTCTGCCAATCCAGTGGGAATTGAAAAACTGAATGTTGACCCATGATCCAATTCACTTGTCACATGGATTTCTCCATCCATGGCCTCAACCAGACGTTTGCATATTGGAAGACCAAGACCGGTACCACCAAAACGGCGTGTGGTGGTTTGGTCTGCCTGAGTGAAACACTCAAACACTTTCTCAAGGTTTTCAGATTTAATTCCGATACCGCTGTCAATCACGTTGAAAACGATATGGCTATTTTTGTCTCCAGCAGGTTCCATCGCGGCCTTGATAATGACCGAGCCGGATTCAGTGAATTTCAGAGCGTTATTCACCAAATTGCTCAAGACCTGATTTAATCTTGTGGGGTCGCCTATGATTTTTTGCGGTACGTCTGGCTCTATGAAACAGGCAATATCGAGATGTTTTTCTTCAGCGCGTTGCCAAAAAAGACTCATTACGTCTTCAACGAGGCTTTGAACCTCCACCTCTATTTCTTCAAACACCAGACCGCCGGACTGAATTTTGGAAAAATCCAGAATATCATTGATGATCGCCAGCAGGCTTTTACCAGATTTCATGATGATATCGGCGTAGCGCTGGTATTTCGGTGTTAGCTGGGCAGTGGCCAGGAGTTCTGACATGAGCAGCATGCCGTTCATCGGCGTACGAATTTCGTGGCTCATGGTCGCCAGGAACTCAGATTTCGCTGCATTCGCAATTTCTGCGTTATTTTTTGCTGAAACCAATTCCCTGGTTCTATCTTCGATTTTACTTTCGAGGGTGTTTTGGTGATCGAGCAATTGCCGGTCCCGGGTTTCAATATCCGATAACATCTGATTGAAGGAGCGTGCGAGATCACCTATCTCCCCTTTTTCATTTTCCTCTGCGCGGCGAGAATATTCAGCATCCTTACCCAATTGGGTCATCAGCCCAGATAGAGACAGGATTGGTTTGGTTATATTTAGCACCAGTCTGCGCAAAATCAGAACTGCCAGTACAGCCGACGCCAAGGCCAATAACAGATTTAAAACCAAGCCAGAGAAAAGGCCCCGTTTTATACCGGACACATCTGACAGCAAATGAAGCCTACCAATGGGGCTTCCAGAATTGACGATCTCGTCGCTTACCCAGATATCGTCCAGAAACAGGATGGAAAACGGTGTCAGGTCTTTTGATCTGTTTTCTGCATTTTTTAGAAATGCTTTAAACCCCATTTCCGCATAAACTGTTCCATCAGGGCGACGGACTGAAGCGAATTTGAAATTTGAAAATTTGCCAATACCAGTTAATGCTATTTGAACTTGGCGTTTGTTGTTTTTGGCAAGAGGTTCAGCAACTGTCGTTGAGAATACCTTGGCGGTTCCTTTGAGAAGGTTGACCTGTTGATAAAACTCTCTTGAAAACCCGTTCCAGGAGACCAATGCGGAAGAAACCATCACAGATACAAAAATCACCAGCCCCAATGACCAAGACAGGCGATAGGCAAGGCTTTCTTTTCTAGTAGATTTTTTAGAACTTTTTGTCATGCGCCGATCACGGTTGATTTAACCGTGATAATTCAACAACATGAACAATATTCAGTTAACAAAACGGCGTTATCTGGTGTGCATTTCTTGATTTAACTATCTGAGCAGTCTGGCAGAGGCCCCTTCGGGTGCAATGCCATTGGGTACTGGAATGGCGGATGACGCGTAATTTGAATTAATTTGCAGATTAGGGCCACGCCTGATTTCTATCTGGTTTGCAACAATGGCCGTCCATTTGGCCAATTGCCCAACACGGCTTGCCTTATCCACCACAAAGCGCCCCCTTGGCAGATAGACCGTTCCCTCAAACTGCTCGGCGTCTTTACTCTTAATCAGGAATACCCGATTTGGAGGCGCCTTTCGACTTTCAAAAAACAACATGCCAGACATGTTGCCCGATTTAGGTGCAGTTAGATTGATTTGAGTCGAGGTGCCAAAACTGAATACGGATCGATCACCATCAAAAAAGAAACCAACGTGTTTTCCATGCAAAGTTGCGTTTCCAGACACGACCAACGGACCACCCTTCATGATATAAGTGCCCGGTTTCAAGGTTACTTTGGCCCGTCCACCAATCAACAGGCCTCCACAATAAGTGCCCGGATACAGGGTTTTTTTTCCCCTCTTTATTACTCGATTATTTTTGGTACAACGACCAGCCCTAGGTTCAATCCTGTCGATCAAAGGGTCATCCATTTGTGGGCTATCTGTAATGGGTTCCGGCAGAAAGCCTTTTGCCGGACCAACATATCCACCGGCACTATAAGTGGTAGAAGCTGCTAATTTTGCACCACGAACAATGGAAATTCCACGACTGGCGCTTGAATTGGAATAGATGGCGCAACCATTTGCTGAAAGAGTTGAAGCCCCCGTCATTGCGAGAGCCTTTCCAGCCTTGCGATCGAGCGCAATGACACAAAGACTTTCAGATCCCGCAAGGGATGCGGATGCGGAAACCCTGATTGGCAATACGGAGCTATCCAGGAATTGCAGCATGAAAGGTTGCCAAACCTCAGCAAGTTTCACCTCAACTTCTTTTCTGCTTGCTTCAACAGAAACACCAATTTTTACTTTTCGCTCTACCGATGATGGAAGGTTTGCCCGAACATAGTTTGTGGCTACAGCCTTAACCACATCGTCTTTGGTATTAATGAGACCAAGCTCTTTAACACTGGACAATGCGGCCGTATCTGCCACTTCCTGTAGCTCTGCTCTTTTTTGAGCAAGCACGGTGTAATCTACCGCCAATCCAGACGCACCAATTAGTGGTACGGCAAGAATTCCGGCAATCGTCGCTATATTCCCTCGGGAATCTAACAGGAACCTTTTTAGAATTTTTTTCATTTTGTGCCCTCAGGGAAAACCTACTCCAAACCTGTTAACAAACTGAAAAACAATGGATAAAATTGAATCAACTGTATTTTGGAAGGACAAAATCAATGGTATCAACTATAGATTTGGCGAATATTTTCGAGTTTTTTTCACTGTGTACATGGTTGTGTGTATGAATGCACACCCATCATTCTTGATGCTCACTATCTCTAGTTCATCGGAAGGGTCACAACGGACTTTTCACATTACTTGGAGAAGTAAAATGAACATCGCAATTATCAAAAAATCAGCCATCGCAGCTTTAACAGTCGCAATCATCGCAACCGGCAGCCTTTCTGCCTCAACCAGCACGGCATCAGCCGGCGGCAAACACTTTGGAGCAGCCTTGCTTGGTGGCCTTGCCATCGGACTTATCGCAAGTTCAGCTCGTGGCCGTGGATATGGCTATGCTCGTGAGTGCTGGACAGAGCGTCAGTGGAGAGTGAACCGTTATGGTGAAGAATATTCAGTACGGGTTCGGGTTTGTAACTAAGGTCAGCTTGCCGACATACACCTAACAACCAGACAAAATCTAAATACTAATTACTTCTCCAGAAGCCTCGGTTTTATCGCCGGGGCTTTTGGCGTCTTATAGGGAAGCCACAGCCATCTTTGACTGTGAACAGCCTTAGAATTTCAGCTTGTAAGTGACGTTGCCGCCATATTGGTGACTTGTCTCGGATTTCTCGCCGTGGGCAGAGAGCACCATTGACGAATGGTCATTCAAGCTAAATTCAATGCTGGTATCTATTGCTATCCTGTCTCTTGCCTCCTCTGGAGAGGCAACCAGGAAGCGTGTTGGGGACCCTTGCAGGGCGTAGCTATTGATTTGATTAACATCACCAAATTCATGCCGCCAACCGACAGAAAGCGAGGTTCGGAACCAATGATCATTTACGACTGCCTGTCTGGAGAATTCAATTCCCAACAATGAGCCCCACCGATTGGCCTGGGTGGAAACTGATGAGATATTCAGCGATCCCGCACCGGTTTCAGCGAACGGATCATTATTAGTTTGAGCGAAGTTCAATCCTGCAACTGGTGCCCATACTAATCCGTTGGTTTCCACACCGTAGCGAACTTTGACTTCTCCACCGATGGTGCGGCCGGAATAATCAGCTCTGGCGATGCGGCTTATGCCGCCAAATGTGAGTGCACGACGCGATGTGTATTCATGGTGTGCATAATCCAGAACACCAGATACGCCCCAGCCTGTGCTGGATACAGCGGTTGCACCCCAAAGCGCATAAAGGCCCACATGGTAATTGTCGGATGAGGAGCTTGAACCGGCAGTAGTGGTGCTGAAATGTGCTTTCGCATAGCCAGTACTTACACCCAATACCCATTCAGAATCCGGGCTTCGGCCCTCAACTCCGATTGCAATTCCTCCGGCCCTCGAAGAAACACCCGCAAGACCGCCATTTCCCTCTACGGACGAAACAGCACCGAACGCAGATGCCCATATCTTGGTATATGCAGCGCTATCATTGGTGATATCATCCAAAGCAGCACTTGCCGGGCTCTTTTCGTCTTCCGAACCATATGCAGATAGCGAGGATGGAGCGCCTCCCCTTGCACTTCCGACATTTCCACGGCTCAGCAAGGTTTGCTGAAATGCACCTGAAATACGGTTGGCAAAAGCGGCGGCTGATTGAGTATCCTTGCCACTAATTTGATCAAGCGCTGTATTTGCTCCCTTAACCGATAGCCCTATGACGGCGTCATAAACTTTTTCGCCTTCTTCATCATCATAATTGAAATCATCCAATGATCTGGCAGCGTTCCGGCTATTGGAGCTCCCGGCAAAAGGTTTGAAATTTGGCGCTGCGGTCGAACTTTCTTCGCTCGAACTACTTTCGGTGGAGCTACCACTGCTTGACGCAACTACGGTTGA
>JAESUH010000011.1 GCA_016763155.1 Rhizobiaceae bacterium | reverse complement strand
TAACCGGAAAACGTGAATTCCCATGACAGTTACCCTTCGATTTGCCCCGTCCCCAACCGGCAATATCCATATTGGCAATGCCAGAACAGCGCTCATTAACTGGCTTTACGCCCAAAAGAATAATGGCCAGTTTATCCTGCGTTTTGATGACACGGATGCTGAACGTTCGACTGTTGAATTTGCTGAAGGTATCGAACGTGATTTGCGCTGGCTGGGGATTAAGCCGGATCGGATTGAACGCCAGTCTGCACGGTTTTCTGCCTATGATGAAGCGGCGGAATTGCTGAAATCAAAAGGCCTGCTTTACGCATGTTATGAAACAGCTGACGAATTAGACCGTCGCCGTAAGCGTAAACTAGCGCGCGGGTTACCTCCAATTTACGACCGGGAGGGTTTGAAATATACGCCTGAGCAGATTGCAGCCTTCGAAGCGGAAGGAAGAACACCGCATTGGCGTTTCTTATTGCCAAATTTTGAGGATGATCCATTCAAAACCAAACGCACGAAAGTTCACTGGGAAGACGTGATACGTGGCCGCCAGACTGTGGATTTGGCTTCTATGTCTGATCCGGTATTAATTCGTGGGGACGGCACTTATCTCTACACTTTGCCAAGTGTTGTGGATGATATTGAATTTGGCGTGAGCCATATCATTCGCGGTGATGATCATGTGACCAATACTGGTGCACAGATTGCGGTTTTTGAAGCGCTGGGTGCCAAAGCACCCGAATTCGGCCACCACAATTTGCTGACATCGGCTGATGGTAGTGGTCTTTCCAAGCGATTGGGATCTCTATCAATTGCCCAATTGGCTAAAGATAGTTATGAGCCCATGGCCGTGGTTTCACTGGCGGTTTTGATCGGCACATCTGTTGCGGTGAAGCCTGTGAAATCAATGGCGGAGATGACAGCACATTTTGACCCGCAGACGATCACTAAATCACCGGCCAAATTCGATATGGCTGAACTCTCCGGCCTTAATAAACGCCTCGTACATGATTATTCCTTTGAGGACGTTTCAGATCGCTTGAGCGATCTTGATATCGGTGGTGGTGCAGAGTTTTGGGCAGCTGTGCGGCCAAATATTGAGAAAGTTTCTGATGCTTCCGGCTGGTGGGAAATCGTCAATGATGCAAAGCCGGTTGTTGATGACGAGGATGCGGAATTCATTCAGCAGGCAAAAGCACTATTGCCAGATGGCCCTTACGATAGTGAAACCTGGGGTAAGTGGACTGCTGAAGTTAAAGAAAAAACCGGCAGGAAAGGCCGTGGCCTGTTTATGCCGCTGAGAAAAGCACTGACCGGGCAAGAGCACGGCCCAGAGCTTGCAACGATATTGCCGCTTATTGGACCGGAAAAAACGCTGGCCCGACTATCCTGATCCGTTTGTTTTTCCCGTTATTTACGATTTTGTCGGCATTTTTGGGTGTCGCGGGAGCACCCAATCTTCTCAAATCAGCCATGGTGAAAGAACCAAGACTGTTATCCTGAGCTTCGGGGTTGAGAAATCTGTCCTGGCGAAAGATTGGCAGACCTATTCTTTCTGGTTTTGATTCTTCTTCAGGCACACCTAAATCTTCGAGCCCTTCCAATTCGCTGGTATCCAAGCCGGGGATATCGGTAGATTTCACTTGTGAAAAATTACAGCTACACTCGGGATTGATTTTTTTGCGATAGGCAAATGCATAAGGCTCTTCAGCATAGGCGATATCGGTTCGATATGAGATCATTTGTTCAGGAGACTGGTTTGGCATCCCGTGGAAAAACAATTGCACTTCGCTACCTGGACACATATTTTGGCAGGTTTCTGCGTCCTCTTCAAATTTATCCTGAGTTGTAGAAAAACTGATTGGGAAATAATAGCCATCGCATGAGCGCACGCACATGGTGCGGAATGTGCCCCTATTAAAGCGCCCCTGATCTGAAAATTCTTCGGGGTCATCCTGGATTCGTCCGCCAAATTCTCGGAAGGATGACCGTCTGCCAAAAATTTGTTCCATGAGGGTACGGCGCTTTGGTCTTTCACGCCTGACATTTGCTTCTCTTGGTTCTGTGCGGCGATCCATGCATCCTCTTCGTTGCATGGTTCTCAGGATATTACGGCGCTCGGCACCAGCATTGCCTCTTGCGGGGCGCAGCCGGTTTCTTGTGCGCTGCAGTTTATCCAGATTGGCTTTCATCTGGCGCAGGCTCGAATTTAGCCGCGCGCACCGCCCGCCGCTGGCTTGCGAACGATTACATCCGTTGCGCCGTGCAACACGTTGGGTGATGGACATTTGCGCCCGTTGTTCCTGTATTGCATTTTCATATTGTTGATATCTTCTGGAGGGCGCGCCAAAATTTCCGGTACTGACTTGCGACAATTTTTGCTCAAGCTGGCGACAAACTCTCGATTGCGCCCAGGATTGAGAAATGAATATTGCTTGCGAAAACGCCCAAATTCCAATCAGGCAGATCAATTTTATAAAAGTAGAACTGAATATACGCGCCATTGTGCAGAATTTGCTCGTTCGGGTCTGGTTTCGCAGTATCGGTTGTTTTTAACCATTTCACGATTCGATTTAAATGCAACCTATCCTGAGATAGTTAACCTATGCTTTCTGAATATAGCATGAACATGCCACAAACCATCTTTGGCGAATCTTGCATTAAAACGCGCTGGTGTTCAAACCTCCGTCTACAAGATAGTTTTTTCCAGTCAAATAGCCCGCATGGACTGAACATAAAAATGCGCAAAGTGCGCCAAATTCATCTGTTGTTCCCAAGCGTCCAGCGGGTATCTCGGAGACGGTTCGCTCTAGTGCCTCCTCAATCGAAATTCCCAATTTTTTTGCTGTGTTTGCTGCGCCGGCCTGTAATCGATCCGTATCCATTTTGCCGGGCAAGATTTGGTTGATTGTCACATTATGCTCTGCAACGGGGCGTGCAACGCCTGCAAGGAAAGACGTCAATCCAGCCCTTGCGCCAGAAGATAAGTCCAGGCCTGGAATGGCCGAATAAACAGACATGGATGTGATATTTATAATGCGGCCAAATTTCCTTTCGATCATGCCATCAATGGTTTTTTGAATGAGTTCAATCGGCGTCACCATGTTTTGTGTGACCCCTTCCAAAATATCTTCTCGTGACAGGTCACGGAAATTGCGGAAAGGAGGGCCGCCATTATTATTGACCAGAATATCGGGGGAAGGGCAGGCTTCCAGTAATTTATCCTGTCCTTCATGGGTTGAGACATCAGCCAAAACCGCTGTAATTTTACCGCTGGATGTTTTTGCCAACTCTTCGGCTGTTGCCATTGTGACTGCTTCATTGCGGCCATTGATCACAACATTGCAGCCTGCTTCGGCCAGATATTTGGCACAACCCTTGCCCAGTCCGCGAGAAGATGCACATACTATCGCGTTTCTGCCTGAAATTCCTAAATCCATAAAATGCTTTCCCGATTTTGAATCTGATTTATTCGAAATTTATCGCTTTGTTGTCATCATTGCCAGCAATCTTATTCATGCTGTTTATGTTATTTTCAGAAAAACAGTTTGCCTTGAACCAATGACCCTGGACAATTGCCCCATGAATACACTGACAACCAATATTTCGATAATGAGCGTTCCTGATATTGATGATGTTAGGGCCGCAGCGAAACGGATTGAGGGGAAAGTTGTTCATACGCCGCTGTTGAAAAGTGATGCGCTTGATAGGCTCACCGGGGCAAATGTATTCGTTAAAGCGGAGTGTTTGCAAACCACTGGCTCTTTCAAGTTACGAGGCGCAACCAATGCGCTGGCACAACTGTCAAAAGAGCAACGCGATCATGGTGTGGTGGCCTGTTCATCAGGAAACCATGCGCAGGGGATTGCTGAAGCGGCATCAAGGTTAGGCGTCTCGGCAACAATCGTCATGCCCGCAGACTGTCCGCCTCTCAAGATTGCACGAACCAAGCGGGCCGGGGCAAAAGTGGTTTTGTTTGATCGCGACACTGATGACCGCGAGGAAATCGCAAACGACTTGGCTGCCAAAGAGGGACGAACTTTTATTCATCCGTTCAATAATGCAAATGTCATTGCGGGGCAGGGTACTTGCGGACTTGAGATAATTGAAGACTTGAAAGCTGCGGGACTTTCTTTGGACCGTGTCTTAACGCCGTGCGGTGGCGGTGGGTTGACCAGCGGTCTTGCGATTGCCATTCACCATACGTTTCCCGATGCTGGAATTTACCCGGTGGAACCGGAAGGCTTTGATGATTTCAAGCGTTCACTTGAATTGGGGAAAATCGTTGCCAATGAAAATTTCACCGGATCAATTTGTGATTCCATCATGACGCCGTCACCCGGTGATCTTACGTTTGAAATTGTCAGCAAGCATTGCTCAAATGGCCTTGTTGTTAGTGACGAAACCGTTTGCAAGGCCGTTCGGTTTGCCTTTGAGGAATTCAAGCTTGTGGTTGAACCTGGTGCTGCCACCGGATTGGCCGCTCTATTGGATGCTGGTGAAAAATACAAAGGTGAGACAATCGTCATAATTCTATCCGGCGGAAACGCTGATCCGGAAATATTTGCCAATATTCTGCTTGGCAAATAGATGGCTGGCGATAATTCAAATCAGACCG
Organism: Rhizobiaceae bacterium; assembly: GCA_016763155.1. GTDB lineage: Bacteria > Pseudomonadota > Alphaproteobacteria > Rhizobiales > Rhizobiaceae. The sequence continues at coordinate 67,973 of JAESUH010000011.1, read as the reverse complement.
CGCCAGCAACGAGGGCAGCGGCAGAGACTGCGCCGTGGCTGTTTGGCCCCAGGATATCAATTGCCTATTGCTGCGTGTTTGCATTTGCCGGAATGGCTTTGCCCTATTTTCCATTATGGTTGCAGTTTAAAGGGTTGAGCGAATTTCAAATTGGCGTGGTGTTATCTGCGCCTATGGTCATGCGGGTTCTCAGCTCCGGACCGTTAATCGCGTATGCGGATACAAGGCCAGACAGGGCAAATTTCACCATCGTAATGTATATTATCGCCACCCTTATGATGGTGCTTTACGCTTGGACGAGCGGGTTTTGGTGGATATTGGCGGTGACAATCGCCATGAATTTTTTCTTTAATCCGGTTGTGCCTTTGGTGGATGCCATTGCCATGTCGGGGGTCCGCAGATATGGCACAAATTATGGTAGTATCCGGATTTGGGGCTCGGTGATTTTCATTATCGCCAACCTTGCCGGAGGGCGTTACCTGCTGGATGCTCCGCCGAGCTACATTCTCTATGCGTTGATTGTTTCACTGGCTGTTGGCAGCGTTTTGATACTGACTCTGCCGAAAATTGGAAAACGACGAAACATAACTAACAGCGAAATGGACGAGTTTCGCTTTTCGAAAATGTTGAAAATGCCTCGATTTATTTTGGTGTTGCTGGCAGCAGGGATCATACAGGCGAGCCATGCGCTGGTTTATAGTTTTGGCTCTATTTATTGGCAGAAGCTGGGTTATAGCGGGCTGACAATCGGAATTTTGTGGGGACTTGCTGTTGCTGCCGAAGTTGTGCTGTTTCAATACGGCAATTGGTTGATCAAGAATGTTGGTACGATGGGCCTATTTGCTATTGGCGGGTTTGCAGCGCTATTACGCTGGACAATTTTCCCTCTTGATCCTGGGTTGATTGGTTTCTTGTTGCTTCAGCTTTTGCATGGGCTGACATTTGGCGCGGTGCATATAGCGACCATGTATTTCATAATGGAATCCGTGCCGGAAGAACGCATTGCCAGTGCGCAGGGCGTTGGTTTTGTTCTGGCTGGTCTGGTGATGGCCATTGCCGTTTTTTCCAGCGGTTACATATACCAGAATTTTGAGGTTCAGGGATTTTGGGGCATGGCTATGATGGCAGTTCTGGCGCTGATCTTACTGAAAATTGCAACTCACTTCCCCATTAAGAATAATGGGGAAGTTGATCCGGGTTGAAATTTTTCTAACTGGGGTAGGTTAAGTTCCCGAGTTTTCGCGCCAATAGTGGTCGCTTCAAATCAACCCTGGCGACGGGTTGCACTGGCCAGCATCAGATAGACTTTACCGATATCAGTTGCCAGATAGCTTTCGGCAATTGTGTTGTCGGGGTCGTTGCTGCTGATATCGGTGAGCAAGCGCTCAAAGTCCTGCATGTAGCGAGTGACCGTATTTCTGAACTCTTCGTCGCGCACAAACCGGGTGCTGATTTCTGTCAGTGTTTGCGGGCTTTGAAGCGCATACAGGCGGCGGGTAAAGACGTCACGCTCTCCACGACGATAACGGTCCCACAATTCAATGGATGTATCGTGGTCGATGACGCGAGCAATATCCATAGATAGGGAATTTAGCGATTCGACAACATGTTGCGGGGAGCGGGTATTGTTGCCTGTTGCAAATGGTGTGCCTTGCGCGATGTTTCCACCGGGTGCGTATTTATCGTCTTCGGAAGCTCTTCGCAATAAATTGGATACCCAACCACCCTCTTCGTTATTTTGCTTTGAAACCGGAGCAGCCGTTGGGCTGGCAGGTGCAGGAGCTTTGTATGGTTTGGGATCGCGCGCTACAGGTTGCGGGGCTGTGCGTGTAGGCTGAACAGGTGCTTGCGCCGGTGAAATAGTATCACGTAATTCGCCAATATTTGCTGCCAGTGTTGCAGGATTGCGCCGCTCGGCTTGCCTGTTATCGGTCGGTGTAACTTGCGCAAATGGCCGTGTAGCAGGTTCAGCTGTTTGCTGACGTAGCGGTGCCGTTTGTGTTGCAGTATTTACGCTTCTTGTAGCGGCAGCAGGGGTGATATCCAGTTTCTTGCCAGACTTGGCAACGATATCGGACAGGCTTTTTAGCGCAGAAATCTGCTCGGTGACTACCCGGCGCATGGCGTCGGCATTTTCACGGGTTTCATCAGGCAATTCCAATACACCGCGACGCATCTGAGCTCTGGTTTCTTCCAGTTCTCTCTGCACTTCTTTTGCCATCTCGCGCATATCTTGGGTCGCGGTGGTGAACTTCTCTGTGGATTGTTCGATTGCTGTGGACATTTCAGCGGTAAGAGAGCCGCCAATGTCTCTGGTTTTCTGATTGCTTTGATCAATCATTCTGGCGACCATGTCACCAAATGATGTCATGTTTTTTTCAATCTCAGCGGAACGCTGAACAAGGCTTGTGGCAAGTTCATCCAGAGTGGATTGGCGTGATTCAAGGGTTGAACCCAAATTGTTTTGTGCTGAATCGATGAGGCTTGTTGCCTCCTGCAGAGCGCGGCCCTGATGTTCAAAACGGGCAGCAATTTCTGCCATGTTGTTGACCATTGTTGCTGAAACCGCACCCATATTAACTGTGGTGTCGGCAGCAATTTCGCGAGATTTTTCAAGCTCTGCGTTGGACTGTGCAACGGCGCGAGAAATATTATCGGCCTGGGTTGTGACATCCTGATTGAACTGGTCAATGGCTTCATTCACATTTGTGATCAGCCCTTTCAGTTCGCCAGTTGAAGAGCTAAGGCGACCCAATACCTCTTCTGAATCTGCATTGAGGGTAGCGTTAGCCTGTTTCAGATTTTCTGCAGCGCGCGCAACAGTTGCATCAATGCGCTGTGTCAGACCATCGGAAGCTTCCAGAACTTCGTATCCGGTTTCCTTCAGTCTCTGAGTTGCCATATTTCCGGCAGCAGAAATTCCCTCAATTATTGGTTTCAGATCATTATCGATGATTGAACTCAATTCTGAGGAATGAGCAGTAAGGGAGCTGTTCAGCTCATAGGTTTTAACTTCAAGGGTCTTTTGAGTTTCAACCAGATTTTCGCCCAGAGATGCGTTGATGGCGCTCACTCTTTCTGCCAACAGGTCAGAAATTTGTTTGGCTTTTGCATCCATTGTTGCAGCGGTTTCTGAGGTTTTCTCATCAATTGAAGCTGCAATGGCTCTTTGTCCTTGGTCCAGTGTGTCTGCGACCAGTGCACTGTTTTCAATCAGGCCTGAAGCAAGTGTGACGTGGGCAATTTCCAAATTCTTCTGTAGGGCAGAAGACTGAGTGTTCAATGTCTCGTCAATTTGTGCTCTGCTGGTTTCGAGGCTGTGTTGCAGGCTGCGGGATTTCTCATCCATTGTCTCAGCCAGTTGTCCGCGGGTTAATTCAAGGTTTTCACTGATAGCTTGGGCACCGTGGCTCAAAGTTTCAGCCATTATTTCATTGCTTGAATTGATGCTGCTGCTGATAGCTTCAACGCCATGGCTCAAAGTTTCGGCCATCATTTGACTGTTTGATTGCAGATTACTGCTGATCGCCTGGGCACCATGGCTCAATGTTTTGGCCATTGTTTCATTGCTTGAATCAAGATTGCTGCTGATTGCTTCGACACCTTGGCTCAAAGTCTCGGCCATTGTTTCGTTGCTTGTGTCCAGTTTGCTACCGATCGCTTGAGCACCCTGGTTCAAAGTGTTGGCCATTGTCTCGTTGCTTGTGTCCAGTTTGCTACCGATCGCTTGAGCACCCTGGTTCAAAGTGTTGGCCATTGTCTCGTTGCTTGTGTCCAGTTTGCTACTGATCGCTTGAGCACCCTGGTTCAAAGTGTTGGCCATTGTCTCGTTGCTTGTATCCAGTTTGCTACTGATCGCTTGAGCACCCTGGTTCAAAGTGTTGGCCATTGTTTCATTGCTTGAATCAAGATTGCTGCTGATTGCTTCGACACCCTGGCTCAAAGTCTCGGCCATCATCTCGTTGCTTGTATCCAGTTTACTGCTGATCGCTTCGACACTGTGGCTCAAAGTTTTGGCCATTGTCTCATTGCTTGATTGCAAATTGCTGCTAATTGCTTGGGCAACGTGACCTAGAGTTTTGGTCATGGTTTCGTTGCTTGATTGCAGATTGCTGCTAATCGCTTCAGCACCATGGCTCAAAGTTTCAGCCAATTTCTCTTGTTTTGATTCAAGGTTGCTACTGATTGCTTCTGCACCCTGGTTCAAAGTATCGCCCAAAATTTGATTGGTTGATTTAAGGTTGCCACTGATTGCTTCGGCACCTTTGGTCAAAGTTGCAGCGAGCGCTGTTTTGCCCTCATCCAGACCTTTGAGAATGATCTCGGATTTCACGCCGAATGTTTTGCTCAATGCATCAGATTGCTGATCGATGCTGGCAGAAAATATTTGATTCTGCTGGGTGAGGTCGGTGGAAATTTTGATGGCTTTTTCTGCCATGCTTCGGATGTTTGTATCCAACGCATTGCTGATTGCCGATTGTGTTGTGTGTAGGGTCTTGTCCAGCTTGCTTGAATGGCCAGCAAGGTTTTTTTCCATTGATTCCATACGGGCGGCAAGCTGCTTGTTAATTTTGCCAGCGTTTGTTTCCAGCGTATTGGCGCGTTCTGCCAGTTTGCCGACAGTTTCGTCGACCTGGGTGGTTAGAGTTTTGCCAAACCCGGATAGGCGCTCGCCAATGGTCTCGCCAATTTTTTCCGTTCTCACGGTTAGAACCTTGTCCAGCCGCTCAGTACGCAAAGAAAGATCGGTTACGAGTTTTGTACCTCGATCCGTCAGGCTTGTCTCGATGCTGGTAAGGCGATCATCCAGAGATTTTTGCAGGGCAGAGCCGGCAGTGGTAATCTTTGACTGGAACTCGTTTGCACGTTTTATCATAGCCTCGTTCAACTGGGCTGTGATTTCAGAACCCTGAGACTTGATGCTTGCCGTGCGGGTATCTAGCAGTTTTGCAAATGCATTGCCGGACATATTGATTTGTTTGGTCAAAGCACTGGTTTGGGTAGTCAGCGTTTTTTCAAAATCCTGCTTGCCAGTTTCAAGGCGCAGTTTCAGTTCTTCACCTGAGCTGGAGAGGAGAGATACAAGGCTTTCTCCCGCAACGGAAAGGCTGGCGCTGACAGATTTCCTGCGTGCTTCCAGACTTGTATTCAACCGCTCGGTGGCGGTGGTTACGGTTTCTTCAATGCGGATTGACGCATTTTCCAGTTCTTTTGCAAAAGAACTGTGACTGTCGCCAATTGAATCTTTAAGGCGATCCGCATGGCCAATAATGGCCTCACGCTCATCGCTCATTTCCTGAATCAGGCCGCGTAATCTAATTTCAGAATCCCCGTAGGATCTCTCAAGATTGACCACTTCGTTTTGTACCAGAACTTCAAGCTCGCCAGCACGCGCAAGGGCACGTTCAATGCCTGTTCCGATGGCTGCGACTTCGCGACGAATTGCTTTTCCGACAGTCGTGATGGATTCCTGAGCTACGTGTTCAGGCTGAAGTAGGCGGATTGCGGCTTCCGTCATTGAATCTGCGGCGAAGCGCATTTCCTGAGCACGGCGAACCATAATCGCGAAGGACCAGAGCAACAGGATCGGAATAATGGCAATTCCAACCAGCAAGAATATGTTCGGTATGTTCAACGCATCTTGAACAGATCTGACTTTGGTAATGATTGGGCCATAATTTGCATAGGCGTAATAGCCACAAATGCCGAGCCAGGTGAAGGAAAGGAGAGCCGTAAACCACAATATCCGCGAGGAAGGTTTGCGCTGTAGGGCAAATACCAGATCGGCAATAGAGTCCTGGCGGTCATCATTTGCCGGGGCAGGTGCTTCCATACTCAAATCATTTGAAAGGCGCGGTGATGCTTCAGAAGAAGACCCTGTTGTATCAGCGTCTCTTTTATATTTATCCAAACCGGACGGATCAGAGCTATCTGTGCTCTTTGGTATGATGGAACTAGCAGTTGCAGATTTTATGTCGTCGAATGATGAAGCCGGGGTATCTTCATAATCGTCATAAAGAGCGTCGTCTTCGCGCAAATCATTGGCAGCTTCTGCCAGCTTTTTTTCCAATTCGCTGAAACTATCAGCGGTATCGGATGAAAAACTCTCGTCGCGAAGGGCGCTGGCAATGGAATCTTCCAAATCCATGCCGTCAATATCAAGTTCAACTTCGGCCTCCAAATCATCAAGGTCGATATCTTCGATTTCAAGCGCTAGCGCTTCTTCAACCGCCAGAAGAGCTGCTTCGTTGGTTTCATCGACTTTTGGTTTGGACGCCATTCTTACTACCTTGTGTTAATCTGAGCAAAACACCCATGAGAGCAACAAACACAGGCAACTCGGGAAAAATATCCGAATATTGAACACAACGCCCGTATACTCTCGCCTATAGAAACTAGGGAGAGGCTGGTTATTGTCCTCAAAAATTGCACATCAAACAATCCAAACTTAATTGGGATTGTTTTTGGTATTTGCCGCATCCCCTAAGTCATGGCACGAATCCAGTATTGGAACAAGATTTTGATCCCGCTCTGCACGAAAAAGTAAAGACAAGGTTAACGTGGCAAAATTTGGGCCAAACATGGCTTTAACTATAGGGTTGCAGCAAAATTTTATGTGTGATGGGATTGATATTTAACGCATACAGCATGAAAAGATGGGGTGGTTTTTCGGATTTTGAACCGGGATAATTTTAGTGATTGGGTAACCCTATTGTTATGAAATATCGATCAATCTTGAATTAAATGCCGCAGTTTAACCGGATGTTTGTGGTTTAATGGCATCGTTGTGAGGATATTTTTAAAAGCTTAAGGAGCGCGATGATGGGTATGGCCCTGAAACAAGATGTTGCCATGGCTTGCAAAGTTGCAGGTATGGATAAACCAGTAGATTTAGTACATTTGGCTCGGCAAACCATGGGTGACCGGGAATTGGAAATTGAGGTATTGAGCATTTTCCTGTCCAATTGTGATAATTATCTGGACGATTATAAAAATGCGGCAAACCAAAATTGTCGCAAGCATGCAGCTCACCGTATTAAGGGATCTGCACAAGGCTTGGGTGCCTGGGATTTAGCTGCACAGGCTGAACGGGCTGAAGCTCCGGATTTCCATGATTTTCAAGCACTTGAATCAGCGACTTTCAGGGTATCAGAATATATTCGTGTTCTGACTAACTAAGTCTGCCAAAATTTCTAATGCCGATTTGATGTGATGTTTTTTAACGCCAATGGTGTGTCATCGTCGCCCTTAATTCTTGATTTGGGGCGATAGCGGCCATGTCCTGTGATTTGTGCGTTTACAAATGTTGCTTTGGTGTGCCAAGACATCCTTGTTTTAAATAAGCTTCAGGATTTGAACCGGCATGCCAAAAATTACCTTTATCAGCCATGATGGCACTTCGAGCGAAGTGGAGGCGCCATCCGGCAGCACGGTTATGGAAATAGCGGTTAAAAACTCCATCTCTGGAATTGAAGCAGAGTGTGGTGGAGCGTGCGCTTGCGCGACTTGCCATGTCTATGTGGATGATGCCTGGAAGGAAAAAACCGGCGAACCACAAGTGATGGAAGAGGACATGCTGGATTTTGCTTGGGAAGTTCAGCCAAATTCACGTTTGAGCTGTCAAATCAAGCTGACCGACGATTTGGATGGCTTGATCATCCGCGTGCCCAAGCGACAGGCCTGACCTTAGGATTTCAGGCCAGCAGATCTGCTTTTTTGGCCTGTTAGTTTCTCAATCCGCTGTTTTTCAGATGCGTCAAATCTCAATTGTTCCTGTTGGTGTTTTTCCAACAGGGTTGCTGCAAGATCTTGTGCGTTGGTTCTCAGTTTTTCGCAATCTTCGGCCGGTGGTAATGCTGCGAGTGCTTTTTCGATTTCCAGGGCGTGATGGTCTGCAATCGCCACATGAACGGCTTCGTGCAGCCGGGCGTATTCTTCCAGATTGTTCCAGGCGTTACGCAACTTTTTTGTAAGGTTTTTCCGGTTTGTCAGGCGCGGTAGTGTTACGCGAGCCTTCACTTTTACCCTGATTTTAGTAAGGCGGCACTTGCCGTTTAACCTGCTGAAGCGGATATTTGGCTCCATTTTGATGTTGGTTGCAGCAAGTGCTTTTCCAACGCCTTTAACAGTGGGGCCATGCAGCAGTATTTGTTGGTCTAATTCGCTGAATGTAGTGCCTTTTATGTCGTAATATCCGACGCTTATCTGAGTTCGTTCACCAACAGATGTGCATGCTGTGAGTAGCGAAAGTAACAGTAAATTCCCAGATATTTTTAACGCTCTCATTTAGTATTTCCACGACTTCCAGCGGTTTCTAGCCAACGAAACTCTATTCCATCCTCAGGAGTGAATGGAACCATTTGCGCCAGCCCAATTGAAATTGCGGCCATGGCTGCCCCTGCAAGAAATACAGCAGCCGGGCTCCACAACCAAATCAGTCCGAATATAACCGGAATAAAGACGGCTGCAATATGATTGATTGTAAAAGCGACGCCAGCGGTTGGGGCGATGTCGGCTGGGTCTGCGATTTTTTGAAAATAGGTCTTCATAGCGATCGCCATGGCAAAGAATGCATGATCGATGATGTATAGCGCTATCGCAAACCAGACATTGGGTACGAAGGCATAGGCGGTGAATATCAGCACCAATCCGATATATTCGACCGTCAGGGTTCGCCGTTCGCCATAGCGCATAATCCATTTGCCGATTTTTGGGGCAAAATACATGTTGAGGGCGCTGTTTATGAAAAACAGAACGGCGATCTCATGCACCTGAAACCCAAACCGCTCCACCATCATGAAGGCTGCGAAAACCATGAATATCTGGCGTCTGGCACCGCCCATGAAGGTGAGGGCGTAGTAGAGCCAGTATCGTTTTCGCACTACCAGAGTTTTTCGCTGGGCAACTCCCTCTCGAAACATGGGGAAATGGAAGTACATCCACACCACGCCAAGCATGGTAGCGCCACCCGTGATCAAGAATATACTGGTGTAGCCGATATCAACCAGTTTCCACATAGCAAACACAAAGGCAAAGGTGATCAATTGGGCAAAGGAGCCTACCGCCAAAATTTTACCCATGGTGGCGGGCGCAGTTTTCTTGGGCAACCATTGCAACGCAAGGGACTGGTTCATGGTTTCAAAATAATGAAATCCCATGGAGGATATGAAAGTAGTGAGCAAGAACCCGTAATAGGAAGGGAAAAAGCCAGTTATTGCAGCGCCTGCACCCAACACCAGCAGCGAGACAAATGCCAGAACCTGCTCACGCATCAAAACCAGAAAAAATACGGCGGCAAAGGAAAGGAAGCCTGGAATTTCCCGGATGCTTTGTTGAATGCCGATTTCACGGCCCGTAAAACCCAGCTCTTCCACGGCGAAATTGTTGGTAAGAATTGTCCACGCAGCAAAGGATATTTGCATGATGGCAGCCATTGTCATCAGCAAAAAAACCGGACTTCGCAACCTGTCGGACGATAGGTTAGGGAAAAGGTTAAATTTCAATGTGGGAGCCTTGCGTGATTTCAAAACAGAGTTAACAGTCGAGGGGCAATCCAGCAAACAGTTTATCATTGACCGATAATATCACTTGCCGATAAACACAACTAACTAGTAGGTTCAAACCGGAGTTCGTTCTTTTATGGGAAAAAATGTATACAATCCCTTCTTACCCAGAAAATGGAAATTGGCCCATGGGCGCCATTTACCTCTAGGCCCGAAGGGCGTTTTGATGGGGATATTGAACGTAACGCCTGATTCATTTTCTGATGGCGGTAATTTGCGCAATGATGATGTGGCCGTTTTTGCGGCTCTTCAAATGGTGGATCAGGGAGCCGAGATCATCGATATTGGCGGTGAATCCACGAAACCGAATGCGCAAGCTGTTAGTGCAGAGCTGGAACAATCTCGTGTTCTTCCCGTGATTAAAAGTCTGGCAGAAAAATCTGACATACTCATATCAGTGGACACCTACCGAGCAGAAACGGCTGAAAAAGCACTTAAGGCGGGGGCACATATTGTCAATGATGTTTGGGGTTTTCAAAAAGAGCCCAAAATTGCAAATGTTGTGGCTGAATATGGTGCAGGTTGCTGTATGATGCATACAGGACGCGAAAGAGAACGCGACCGTGATGTTATTGCGGACCAATTGGAATTTCTTTCAAAATCACTCGCAATTGCCAAAGCCGCTGGCATTGATGATGAGGCCATTTTGCTTGATCCAGGATTTGGATTTGCCAAAGATCCAGAGGAGAATATTGAATTGCTGGCTAATTTTGAGAGGCTGCTTGAATTAGGGTTTCCCCTGCTGACTGGAACTTCCAGGAAACGTTTCCTGGGTGCTGTGACGGGGAGGGAAGTTGGCAACCGTGATATTGCAACTGCTGCAACGACTGTGGTTGCTCGAATGAAGGGTAGTGCTGTATTTCGTGTGCACGATATTGGCGCAAATCGTGATGCGCTGGCAATTGCTGATGCCGTAATATCAGCGCGATTTATTGAAATGGGAAAAGATCAATGACGGAATATCGAATCCGACTGCACAATTGTGCATTTTTTGCACGCCACGGCCTGTTCAGCGAGGAAGAAACCCTCGGGCAACGTTTTTTTGTTGATGCTGAATTGGTGGTGAATGGGACGACCGCCCTGGAAGACGATGATTTTGAAAAAGTGGTAGATTATGGCGCTGCTTTTAAGGTGATAGAACGAATTGTAACGGGCACACGTCGATTTTTGATCGAGTCATTAGCGCTAGATGTGGCAAAGGATATATGTGCCAGTTTCCCAATTGTGAAATCTGTAACCGTGACAATTCGCAAACCCAGCGCGCCTGTTCAGGGCATACTGGATTATGCCGAAGTCAGCGTAACCTATCCTCAGAACGATGTTTGAATTAGCTTCAAAACAGGCCTGGTTGGGGCTCGGTGGAAATGTTGGTGATGTTGAAGCCAATATGGCCAGTGCATTGCAAATGCTCGATGCAAACGACGATATTGAGCTTCTCAAAGTATCCCCAATCTATAAAACGCCACCTTGGGGGGTGACCGATCAAGACTGGTTTTTGAACGGTGCTGCAAAAATTGCCACCCGGCTTCAGCCGAAACAGTTGTTGGAAGTTTGTCTGGCAGCAGAGTCAGCGCTTAAGCGTCAGCGAACTATACGTTGGGGGCCGCGATCAATTGATGTGGATTTGCTGGTTTATGAAGGGGTGGAACAGTCGACATCAACGCTTACACTGCCTCATCCAAGAATGCATGAACGCGCCTTTGTACTCAAACCGTTGGCAGATATTGCGGCGGATCTGATTGTTTACGGTAAAAGCGTTGCCGAATGGCTAAGTGCTTGCGATGTCGCAGATATTGAAGATTTTCCAACCGCGCAGGACTGGTATTTGCCAAAGGGCGATGCGTAACGCTTATTTGCGTTTGCTGGCCAGTTTCGTTGTGCCGATGCGTTTTAATGTCATTCCGATAACCGGAACGAGTTGCTTACCCACATGAACCGATATGGTGACATTCAGTTTATTGTTCTTGCTAAGGTTTGTGACCATTACACCGCGTAAATCCTTACGCAGAATGTTCACACTGAGGCGTGATCTGGAATAGCGACCGCCGGTAACATCCATGCCTTCGCCTGCTGCACCGTCGAGGAATTTGCCGCGATAGCTGCCGCCTGCTTTGCGCACCAATGCATTCATTGGTTGAGAGAATAGACCAACGCGGCAAGAGCCGTCGATGTTCATACCAGAGGCATTACCCAGGCTTTCGCCGTCAAATGTGCAGACAAATTTTGTGCCCTTGAACTTTCCGGCAACAATTTCGCCAGGGCCTTTCCATTTTCCAGCAATATTGGTGAAGAATGTGCGCTCTGAAGCTTGTGCGCCCAAAGTCATCAAACCAATGAAGAATATCGAAAAAATTATACTAAAAATACGCATTACAGATTCCCACAACAAATGTTCAATACACTCTTACCGAAAATGGTTAACCAATTATGCCCCGGAGCGCATCAAAAGCTGTTTCCAATTGTTTCATGCCTGTTTTTCTTTGGTTCTGAATTGGTTGAGTTTCAGTAATTCCCCCATGAAGTCAGAAATTCCGGGGCGTGAAAGAGCGTCAAAGGCCATTGGGCGGCAGATATCCATGGCTGAAATGCCTATTCGCGCGGTGAGCAGGCCGTTGATAACGCCTTCTCCCAATCTGGCGGATAGTTTGGCAGCAAGGCCTTGCCCAATCATTTGTTGAAGCAATCCAACGCCAATGGCGATGGCGCCGGTCGCTGCCAGATGGGTCAAAACATTTTTTGATAGCCTCAAAAACCCCAGTGTTCCCGGCCTGCCACCATAAAGTTGGGAGAGCGCGCGCACCAGACGGATGTTTTCCGTCAATACATAAGCGATATCAATCAGGGCGCGGGGAGAAATGGCGGTCACCAGCGATACACGCTTGGCTGAATTCATCACCAATTGGCGCGCTTTTATGTCCAATGGCTCCATCAAATTGCGCTCAGCAAGGGTGATGAGGTCGCTGCCATCCACCAATTCACGTGCATGGGCCGCCAAACTGGTTCTGGCAAGCGCCATATCAGGGCGATCACGAAACAGACCTGCCAATTCATGGATTATTCGTTTTGCCGTAGAAAGATTATTGTCGGATTTGGCCAAAGCTGCTTTTTGCCGGAGATCAGTGATCTTTTGAAGATGAAAAATTCCCCAAATTTCTTTGAGAACGATGGCGATCAATGAGAGCACCAATAATGCCGTTAGAACCGCAGCAAACCATCCAGCCCATGTGTAACGTTCAAACAGTTCACGAATTAGCTGATCAAGGCTGAGGCCAATTGCGATGGATATCAGACCACCAAGCGCCATGAAGAAGAGGTTTGACCATTTGAAACCACTGCGCTTTTTGGATGCTAGCGGCTCTGGCTCAAGGGTCGCAATAATGCCATTGGCCTCGTCATCGGAAATCAGAGTGAGGTTTTCTAAATCTTTTACAGTCCGCGGTTTGCGGGCTTGTTTTGGTGTGGTCTGTGTTTTTATCGCATTTTGAGCTTTTGGTTCTGTTTCTTCAGGGGTAATTTTGAACGAGCGGGGTTTTCTGTTTGAATCCGACATGGGTTATCCTCTTTAATCAAGCAAGACGGTCTGCAAGGAGAAATTGCAGCGCACGGTCAAGGCGGATATGGGGCAGGGAGAGCGTGAGGCCTTCTTCGCTGGTTTCCAGTTCCGGTGGTTTGAAACGGACAAATGTCAGTTTGTGTTGATCACTTGAACCATTGAGCAGGTCAGATGGGTTTTTAGGCAAATCACCGGGAAAAATCGCTGTTTTGGTATTTCCATCGAATTTTTCTCCGTCAATCAACTGGTCCTTCATCGGTTTGCCAATGACAACTGGAAGTTTTTCCTTTGCATCTCCCATATAGCCTTCGCTTGTGGCGCGCACTGAGGCAATAGCTTGCACCTGAACATCAGCGCCAGCAAATTTTGCGCGGGCTACTGCCTTTTCAACCAGACGCGATAGGAGTGCCTCCAATCGGTCGTGATTTTCGTGGTGAAGGTGGTCAGCCTTGGTGGCTGCAAACAGAATTTTATCGATCCTGCGTGATAAAATTGAGGTCAGCCAATGGCCAGTGCCGGGGCGAAAGCAGTTGAGGACATTGCTCAATGCGGTTTCCAAATCTTGCAATGCTTCCGGACCGGCATTGATGGCCTGTAGGGCATCAACCAGTACAATTTGGCGATCAAGTCTGGCAAAATGTTCCCGGAAAAATGGTTTGATGACGATGGTTTTATAGGCTTGATAGCGATCATCCATCAGGGCATGGAGTGATCCTGCCTCAGGTTTTGCATCTTCGTTCAGTTCCAGCGGGGCAAAGGTGAGAGCGGGGGAGCCTTCAAGGTCTCCCGGCATCAAAAAGCGTCCGGGCGGAAGGGTTGAGAGGGCTGATTTATCTTCCCGGCAATCGCGCAGATATTGAGTGAAAATTTGTGCCTGTTCGCGTGCAATAGTCTCATCCAGAGTTGCATTCGGATCGACCTTGGCGAGTGCCTTATGCCAGCGGGCTGCAAGTTTCACCCGTGCAGGCTGATGCGATAATTCAAGCGCCTGCTTGCACCATTGGGAATAGGTCATTCCAAGCAATGGTAAATCCAATAACCATTCGCCTGGATAATCGACCATATCAATATTCAATACGCCCGAGCCAAATGTACGCCCCCAGGCAGTGGCGGATTCATATTTTAGGGTTAGCCGTAATTGCGAGATGGAACTGGTGGAATTTGGCCAAGCGTGGTCTTGCAGCAGGGTTTTAACGTGGTCTTCATAGGCAAAACGAGGCACATCCATCGATGGTTGTGGTTGCAACATGGCCTGTGCAATGCGCCCGCTGGCATGGGGTTCAAACATCGGCAATCTGCCATTATGGATCAAATTATGAACCAGCGATGTGATGAATACGGTTTTTCCGGCGCGTGAAAGGCCGGTAATTCCCAAGCGAAGGGTGGGCGTGACCAGGTTAGTGGCCATATCAGATAGATTATCAAATGCGATTAATGCATCATCGGTCAAATTTGTAATGTTTGACAATCTGCTTCCTACTTCTTGTTTAACCCTGTAAATCGGCTGTATTTCATTGATATGGGAAAAACCTATACAATTGCAACGGTCAGTGAGGTAGTGCAACGGCCAGTCAATTGGGGACAGGTACGAGAATTGTTGAATTTCAATGAAAAAATAAGACTGAATAGTGTATGTGGCAGCAATAGTGATATCGGAAAGTTTGCAAAATGAATAATTCCAGCAATAGAAGCTGTTTGACGATCATACTTGCTGCGGGCGAGGGAACCCGCATGCGCTCAAACCTGCCAAAGGTTTTGCACCCGGTGGCAGGGCTTCCTATGGTCAACCACGTTATGCAGGCAGCGAGCGAAGCTGGTGGAACGGCACTTGCTGTTGTTGTGGGCAATCAGGCTGCTTTGGTTGGAGAGGCAGTTGCCGCCCAAGATAATCAGGCGCAAATTTTTGAACAAAAAGAACGCTTGGGCACTGCCCATGCGGTCTTGGCCGCACGTGACGCTATCGAAAAATCCTATGATGATGTTTTGATCCTTTACGGGGATGTGCCGCTAACCAAAGCGCAAACGCTGATTGAATTGCGCGGTATGCTTGGCGATGGCGTGGATGTGGCCGTTCTCGGGTTTCGCACTGAAAATCCAACAGGCTATGGTCGATTGCTGGAAGAAGACGGCAATCTTGTTGCTATTCGTGAACATAAGGATGCAAGCGAAGAAGAGCGCAAAGTTGAATTCTGCAATGGCGGCATTATGGCGTTTTCCGGTAAATTGGCGCTGGAACTGCTAGATGGGATTTCCAATGAAAACGCCAATAACGAGTTTTATCTAACCGATATGGTGGAAATCGCCCGCGCCAAGGGCCTGAATGTAAAGGCGATGGAAGCGGATGTAGAGGAAATCATCGGGGTTAATAATCGTGTTGAATTGGCTCAGGTGGAAAGCCTGTGGCAAAACCGGAAACGCGAGGCCTTGATGCTTGCCGGGGTTTCCATGAGCGCCCCGCAAACCGTATTTTTTCATCATGATACGCAGATTGAAAGCGATGTGACGATTGAGCCAAATGTTATATTTGGGCCACAAGTTGTGGTTAAAGCCGGTGCTGTTCTCAGGGCGTTTTCCCATCTTGAAGGTGCAGATGTGGGCAAAGATGTAGTAATCGGTCCCTATGCCCGTCTACGGCCGGGTGCGGAGCTGCATGAGGGCTCCAAGGTAGGTAATTTCTGCGAAGTTAAAAAAGCAGTCATTGAGAAGGGTGCAAAAGTGAACCATCTGACCTATATCGGGGATGCACGCGTTGGTGCGGGCGCCAATATTGGGGCTGGTACTATTACGTGCAATTATGACGGCATGAACAAGCACTTTACGGATATTGGAAAAAATGCCTTTATCGGTTCAAATTCATCCTTGGTAGCGCCGGTGAAAATTGGTGACGGGGCTTATGTAGCTTCGGGCAGTGTTATCACCGAAGAAGTGCCTGATGATGCCATGGGTATTGGCCGCGGCAGGCAGAGTGTGAAAAAAGATTATGGTTCGCAAATTCGGGCGCGCAATGCGGCATTGAAGGCAGCAGGCCAGAAAAAGTAGTTGGTGTAAATGGGCAAGCAGGGGCAAATGGCAAAGGACGGGCAAGCAGAGCTTGAGCAAACAGGGCTCGGGCAATGGGGTGCTCCCAATTCTGCCGGGGTTTCAATTGCCTCCAGTCTGAGTTTTGAAAATATTTGTTACGCCTATCATAAAACCTTGGTGTTAAACGGAGTTACGCTGGAAGCCGCGCCGGGAGAAATCTTGTGCCTGTTGGGGCCATCTGGCTCAGGTAAGACCACGCTTTTGCGCATTGCGGCCGGGTTAGAAGTGCCGGATACAGGCAATGTGCGTATAGATGGCAGGCTTGTGGACGGGGATGATATCCATGTTCCCACGGAACAGCGTGGCATTGGTTTGGTATTTCAGGATTTTGCCCTTTTTCCCCATTTGACCATTTTGGAAAATGTGAAATTTGGTCTGGCGCAACTTAACCGAAAAGATGCAACCACTCAGGCTAACCGGATGCTGGAACGCGTTGGGATGTTGGGATTTGCCAATGTTTATCCGCACCAGATTTCCGGCGGTGAACAACAGCGTGTGGCTCTTGCACGTGCATTGGCTCCGCGCCCGCAAATCGTTTTGATGGATGAACCCTTTTCCGGCCTTGATGCGCGTTTGCGCGATGCTATTCGCGCAGAAACCGTCGAATTGTTGCGTGACACCAGATCGACTGCCATCATCGTTACCCATGATCCTGAAGAAGCCTTGCGGGTGGCCGATCACATTGCGCTAATGAAAAATGGCAATCTGGTGCAACTTGGCACTAGCGAAGAATTATATCACAGCCCTAATAGTTTGTTTTCTGCTCAGTTCTTCTCTGAAATGAATATTTTCAGATGTAGAGCACAAGGTGGGCATTTCGATACGCCGCTGGGTAAAATTGATGCTGAAGGATTTACTGACGGGGATGAGGCAAATATTTGCGTCCGGCTTTCTGATCTGGAACTAAAAACTGCCACACGAGCCACTGGAGCAGTCAAAATTCGTTCCAGGCGCTTCATGGGAGTTGTGGAATTGATTGAACTTGGCGTTGAAGGCCGATTGGAACCTGTACGAGTTCGTATTCGGGCAGGAGTTTTGGACCAGGATGCCAAATATGTGCTTCTTTTGGTAGCGCCTGAAAACATCATGGTATTTCCAGTCTGACCCTAGGCGAGTGATCCTGAGGCTGAACCAGCCCTAGAAAGAGAACCGGTATGTCGGATAAACCACATTTTGCCCGTACGAATTTAGCAGATTTTGCCTGTCAGGCTGATAAAAGCCGTGGGCGATTGGTGGATGAACCCTCCAGTCCTACGCGCTCGCCCTTTCAGCGCGACCGTGACCGGATTGTCCATTCCACCGCTTTTCGGCGGATGAAGCATAAGACCCAGGTTTTCGTTTATCATGAGGGCGACCACTACCGCACAAGACTTACCCATTCGATTGAAGTGGCACAGATTGCGCGCTCATTAGCCCGGGCCTTTCGGGTGGATGAGGATTTGGCGGAAGCGCTGGCGCTATCCCATGATTTTGGTCACACGCCCTTTGGTCACACAGGCGAAGAAGCGCTGAATGAAGTGATGCAAGATTTTGGCGGGTTTGACCACAATGCTCAATCCTTGCGCATTGCGACCGATCTTAAGAGGCGGTATGCGGCTTTTGACGGCTTAAATTTGAGT
Source organism: Rhizobiaceae bacterium (assembly GCA_016763155.1). GTDB lineage: Bacteria > Pseudomonadota > Alphaproteobacteria > Rhizobiales > Rhizobiaceae. The sequence continues at coordinate 50,157 of JAESUH010000011.1, read as the reverse complement.
TGGGAGACATTGGAAGGTTTGGTCAAACATAATGGGCCGATAATCGTGGAGGCAATGGTAGGCGAGGTGCCGTCTTCGATTTTGAACTTCAACCAAAAATTTGATTTGTGGCTGGAAAGTCATTCTTCGATTGAGGCGCAATGTGCAGCGATTGCCGATGATATTGCCTATAATGCCCATGATCTTGATGATGGGCTAAGAGCGGACTTGTTTAACCTTGAAGATATCGCTGAATTGCCATTGGCAAGTGATAGTCTGGCGCAGGTGAAAAGCCTGTATCCGGATTTGGATGCCAGTCGCATAACCCATGAGATCGTGCGTCGCCAGATTACGGCGATGGTTGAAGATGTTATCAGCGAAACCAATCGGCGTTTGAAGGCATTAGCACCAAAAAGTGCCGATGATGTTCGTCATGCGGGGCAGACAATAGTCGCTTTCAGCCCGGAAATGGCAAAGGCTGAAAAAGCAATCAAAGCGTTCTTGTTCGAGAATATGTACCGCGCACCCTCAGTTATGGCCGTGCGCAAAAACGCCCATCAAATCGTGGTTGATCTATTTGATTGCTATTTTTCAGGTGAGGCTGAAATGCCGAAGGAGTGGGGTATGGATTGGCAACAGGCTGACGCGAAGCTTGATGAGGGCAAACGGGCGCGCACGGTTTGTGATTTTATTGCCGGTATGACCGACCGCTACGCTATATTGGAACATCAGCGATTATTTGACGTTACCCCCAATTTAGGCTAGCGAACTCTTAATAGGCCATCCATTATTCAGGTGGCAGCAAACCAAAAAAACCGCAACACTCAGGCTTTCAAATCCATGTCGGCGACGAATATCTACAATCAGTTCAAGCAAAAGATTATCAAAATTGTTGAATCTATTGATTTTCATACAGAAAATGAAATTTCATGTGATCGAATTTCGGTTGAGCCACCGCGTGATCCAAGCCATGGGGACATGGCGACAAATGCGGCTATGGTGTTAGCGAAGCAGGTTGGGAAACCGCCTCGCGAGGTGGCTGAACTTCTTGTGGCTGCAATTAGTTCGCAGCCAGAGGTCGAATCTGCTGAAATTGCAGGGCCGGGATTCATTAATTTGCGCCTGTCGCCAGCTTTTTGGGCTGACCAATTGAGCCAGATTTTGCAATTGAGCGGGAATTATGGTCGTGCTCAGGTGGAAGCTGGGTACAAGATCAACGTTGAATATGTTTCGGCCAACCCAACAGGTCCCATGCATGTGGGCCATTGTCGTGGTGCCGTGGTTGGCGATGCGCTGGCCAATCTGCTTTCCTTTGCTGGTTATGATGTGATCAAGGAATATTACATCAATGATGCGGGTTCGCAGATCGATGTTTTGGCAAATTCTACCTTTTTGCGTTACCGTGAGGCATTGGGTGAGAATATCGGGAAAATTCCGGAAGGGCTTTATCCCGGCGATTATTTGATACCGGTGGGGAAACTTCTCGCGAAGACCTATGGAGATGCCTTGCTCGACATGGATGAAGGCGAAAGATTAGTGCTGCTGCGCGAAACTTCCATCAGTGCGATGATGGACCTAATTCGTGGGGATTTGGCTGCACTCAATGTGCATCATGACGTTTTCTTTTCAGAGCGAAGCCTTCATGAGAAAGAGGGTAATTCCTCTAAAATTGGCGATATGCTGGATGAGATGCGGGCTCAGGGCTTTGTCTATGAGGGTAAATTGCCACCGCCTAAAGGGGAGTTGCCGCAGGATTGGGAAGATCGGGAGCAAACTCTGTTTCGCTCCACAGATGTTGGCGATGATATCGATCGGCCTTTGGTGAAATCCGATGGTTCCTATACCTATTTTGCCGCCGATGTTGCCTATTTTAAAGATAAGTTTGACCGGGGCTTTGATCGCACGGTTTTTGTACTTGGCGCTGATCATGGCGGTTATGTTAAGCGTCTGAAAGCGGTTGCAAAGGCGATTTCTGGCGGAAAGACCCAGTTGGATGTTTTGTTGATACAGTTGGTTAAGTTGTTGCGGGATGGGCAACCGGTGACGATGTCCAAACGCTCCGGCAATTTCATCACATTGCGTGAAGTGGTGGATGAGGTTGGCTGTGATGCCGTGCGCTTTATGATGCTATATCGTAAACCAGAAGCGCCGCTTGATTTTGATTTTGCAAAAGTTACCGAGCAATCCAAAGATAATCCGGTGTTTTACGTGCAATATGCCCATGCCAGAACCTGTTCGGTTTTTCGGCAAGCAGCTGTCGAATTGCCTGATCTGGATATTAGCGATGATGCATTGAAGAATGCGGATTTGGCATTGCTAACGGATGAGGGCGAATATGGACTGATCCGCAAAATGACGGAATTTCCCAGGATGATCGAGCAGGCTGCGCGTAGTGATGAGCCTCACAGGGTGGCATTTTACCTCTATGAGTTGGCTTCAGATGTGCATACGCACTGGAATAAAGGCAAAGATCAGCCGGAATTACGGTTTATTAACCATAAAAATGTCAAAATGACTTTAGCAAGACTGGCAATGTTGCGAGCGATCGCTTCAATATTGGTGTCAGGCTTATCGATTGTGGGGGCGGATGCACCGCAGGAAATGCGCTGATTTGCAGCGGCATTTGATTGATTGAGATACATCTGACTTTGGCTTATCATTGTTAAGCCATTTTTGAGTTGCATGTGTGTTTTGAGAGATTCTGTGTTTGAGTGCAGCATCGCCCCAGGGTGAAAACAGGTTTATAGAGTAATGAGCGAACGTATTGATCAGGCTAGTCAGAGCAATCCTATAGAGGATGATGACCCACTGGCTGAACTTGCCCGTATTGTTGCTGGCGAAAGTCCAATTGTGGAAGCTTTGCAAGAGCAACCAGTAGAAGAACTCCTGCAAGCGCAACACAGCGATGTGGCAGTGCCAGAAATGCAAGGTGAGGCCGAAATCGAGTTTGGGGCTGATCTGGAGCAGGAACTGCTTCGGGAAATTGCTCAGCAACAAGGCGCACCTATTGAACAACAACCTGTTGTGCAAGGTGTGGCACCAGTTGAAGACTTGAGCGTTGCTGATAATCCTGTTGCCCAGCCATCAATTGTTCAGGCTCCAATTGCCTATGAACCAGTGGTTCAGGCGCCAGTTAGCCATGATCCGATTGCCCGTGATCCAAGCGTCCAAGATCCTGTGGTTCAAGCTCCGATTGAAGAATATAACACTGTCATCAGTGATTTTGAAGCTTCCCTTGAAGAACAATTGGTCTCTGAGCTGCAAGTTCAAGAACTTGCAGAGCTGGTAGAACCAGCCGCTCCGCCGCTTCCATCAGCGCCGGTTGTCCCAGAATCTCAAGTGCCGCCGGAATTGCCAAAGGCACTGGCTGAGTCATTTGTGCCGGCCGATGCCGAGAGAAATCACATTGAGCAGTTGCAACAAGTGGAAGCTCTGGCCGGTGAACTTGCTGTTGAAGCCATGCCGGATGCTGGTGTGCCGCAACAAGAAAATTATGTAGCTCCTCAGGAACTCACATTTGATATAGAGCCGGAACTTGCGACTGAAGCTGATTTTTCTGGCGATGAATTGAACCTGGAAGCAGAGTTTGAATCGGCATTTGCCGACGAACTTGATCTGGATGAAGGTCTTCAGCAACCTGTTGATAATACACATGAAGACCCGGCCTTGGACGAAACTCCACCGGCACAATCATGGGATGAAATTGATGCCAGTGAAGGTCAATTGGAATTTGATGCAGCATTCCCTGAAGAAGAGGAAAATATAGTTGCTGCTGTTTCTATGGAAGCCGGACCAGAACATCTAAATGATCCTGCCATGTTTGATGAGGCAGAACTCGAAAAAGAATTAGGCGCATCTATGTCGCCACGTTCCGGGCGCAGTGGGTTTAAAATGGCCGCTTTAGCGCTTGGAATTGCGCTAGTTGCTGGATTTTCGGCTGTTGGGTATGGCTATTTCTCAAAGGGTGATAGCGAAAAAGACCCTATTGTTGTGAAAGCTGACACTGGTGACATCAAAATTAAACCCGAAAATCGCGGTGGTAAATTCATTGCCAACCAGGATAAAGCCTCCTATGCGGAGCTTTCTGGCGAAAAAGAGAATTCAAATCAGGATAGGTTGATTTCTGGAACCGAGATTGCCAATGAGACCCCTGAGCGGGTGGCCTCCTTTGAAACCAAAGTTGAAGAGCGCCTTTCGCCAGGAACTGATGAACCTGTTGCAAATGTGCCTGCAGCCATTGCGCCAAAACGGGTGAAGACATTCACCGTTAAGCCGGATGGGACCATTATAATTCCTGACCCTGTGGGAGATGTGGAGACCACCGAGATTGCGCTGCAAGATGTAGTACCAAATGGTCTTAATACTTTTAGCACCGATCCCGTGGTGCCGGAAGCGCTGTCTTTGGACCCTAACCCTGAAAATGGAACTGATACAACTCAGCTGGCTTCAGCTAATCCTGTGGTTGAAACTACCAATAGTGGGCCCGAACCCATCGATGGTGCGGTTGTAGCAACCGGGAATATTCCAATTCCGGAGCAAAGCCCGCTGCCAAAACCTGTATTGGTCTCGACCAATCCAGAACCAGCAAATACAGTCTTGAAGCCTGATCCAGAGAAAACTGATTCCATTCGGGTTGCAAATACTTCAAACGGGAGTGGATTGCCACTTCAGTCAGCCAGCTCAAGTAATGGATGGGCTGTGCAGATTTCTTCCCAACGTAGCCAGGAAGCGGCGGATGCCTCGTTCAAAAATCTAAAACGAAAATTCCCAAACCTGCTTAATGATCAGTCGGTTAGCATCCAGCAAGCGCAGGTTAGCGGCAAGGGTACCTTTTTCCGGGTACGTGTGAAAGCGCAGTCTAAGCAGTCGGCGAACAGTTTTTGCACTAAATTCAAGTCATCAGGTGGCAGTTGTTTCGTCACCCGCTAGAACCTTTCACGGTTAGATATATGCGCAAGCTTATTTGATTTTGTTGTGGTTTCATCTGCAATTTTAGTTTGTGCCTATGGGTGAGGCTGTTATTCTGTTCCCATGGGAATCAAAGCATTAATTGCCGGTTGTTCCGGTCTTGAACTGACGCAGGACGAAAAACAGTTTTTTCGTGATGAGCTGCCTTGGGGTTTTATCGTATTTGCAAGAAATATCGATAACCCGGATCAACTTCGTGGTTTGTGTAGCGAAATGCGCGAATGCGTTGGGCGTGAGAATGTTCCTATTCTGGTTGACCAAGAAGGTGGGCGGGTGCGCCGCCTGAAACCTCCCCATTGGCATGATTATCATTCGGGCCAAATACTTGGTGATCTTTATCGACAGGACAAAGCAACAGGACTGCGGGCTGCATGGTTGCAATCGCGGTTGATGGCTGCAGATTTGATCGATGTGGGGCTTAATGTCGACTGCCTGCCGGTATTGGATGTGCCTGTTAAAGGTGCTCATGATGTGATCGGCGATAGGGCCTATGGGTATGATGTTGAAACCGTTGTGGCCATGGGACGTTCTGCAAGCGAAGGCCTGCTGGCTGGGGGCGTATTGCCTGTAATCAAGCATATTCCGGGTCATGGCCGGGCAGGGGCAGACAGTCACAAGGATTTGCCGGTCGTCGATAGTGATTTGGCTGAATTGGAAGCAACGGATTTTGCCGCATTTGTCGGTTTGAATGATCTGCCCATGGCGATGACTGCACATGTGGTTTATTCGCAGTTGGATGCTGAAGCTCCAGCGACCACATCAAAAAAGATAATCAACGATGTAATTCGTGGATTTATCGGGTTTGACGGGCTGATTATGAGCGATGATCTTTCTATGCATGCGCTTTCTGGGGATTTCTCTGACAGAACACAAAAGGCTTTTGCGGCAGGTTGTGATTGTGTGCTTCATTGCAATGGAGTGATGGAGGAAATGTCCATCATTGCTGCCCATTGCCCGGAACTTGAAGGACAAGCACTGGTTCGGGCGCAGGCAGCGGAAAAGCTGTTGGTAGAGCCACAAAAATGCGATATCGCCGAATTACGTGCGGAATATGAGGGCATGTTTGCGGTTGGTGTTTAAAAACTGAACGGAAAACTTGTGACTGATACAGGTGACAACAATACTAAGAACGAACAGCAAGAAGCTGTAACTGCCGATTTGTGGGATGGTGAAAACCATGATCAAGCGGCAGTAGAAGGCGACTTGTCCCGTACTCCCGTCCCTGAGATGAATGTGGATGTGGAAGGATTTGAAGGGCCGCTTGGTCTTTTGCTGGAGCTATCACGCCGTCAAAAAGTTGACCTGGCCAAAATTTCAATTTTGGCGCTGGCCGAGCAATATCTGGTCTTTATTGAAGAATTGAGAATGCTGCGAATTGAACTTGCAGCTGATTATCTGGTAATGGCGGCTTGGCTGGCTTATCTTAAATCCCGTCTGTTATTGCCCAATGAAGAGGATGATGACGAGGAGCTGAGCGGCGAAGAAATGGCCGCATTGCTTGCCTTCCGCTTGCAGCGACTTGAAGCCATGCGTGAGGCTGGCAATAAGCTCATCAATCGAAACCGCCTGGGGTAGGACTTCTTTGCCAGAGGCAATCCGGAACCCATCGCGATTGACCGGCGCAGCGAATATAAGGCGTCGCTCTATGACTTGCTGACTGCCTATGCCGCACAGCGTCAACGCCAGAGTGTTTCAACGGTTACTATCGCCAAACGGGACGTATGGTCACTATCTGATGCCCGCGAAATACTCACACGTTTGGTCGGGGAATTGTCCAACTGGACACCACTTGATGTGTTTTTGCTAAAATATATTCCCACGCCGGAAATGCGTATCAGCGCAATTGCCAGTTCTTTTGCTGCGTCGCTAGAACTGGTGCGGGAAGGGACGTTGCTCATGCGGCAAGAGGAAGCTTTTGCACCATTATATATTCGAACGGCGCAATCGAAAACCGATAATCGGGCTGTGGAATAGGAACTAAAATGAGCGAGAATATGAAGCAGAACGATGCAAAAATTTTGACTTTTGGGCCTGCTGGAGGCGATGAGATGGCAATCAAGCCGCGTCATGAGCATTTGCGCATGGTGGAAGCAATCGTGTTTGCTTCTGCGGAACCAGTGTCAGAGCGGGCGCTGAGTGAACGCTTGCCCGAAGATGTGGCTCTGGATGAATTGATGGCGGATTTGCAACAACTCTATGCAAATCGTGGCGTTAATCTGGTCAAGATCGGCAATAATTGGGCATTCCGCACTGCTGATGATTTGAGCTTTTTGTTGCAGCGTGAAGCTGTAGCAATCAAAAAACTTTCACGTGCGGCTTTGGAAGTTCTGGCGACGATCGCTTATCACCAACCTACCACGCGGGCTGAGCTTGAAGATATTCGCGGGGTTTCCACCTCCAAAGGCACCTTGGATGTATTGATGGAAACCGGTTGGGTCAAAATGCGTGGCCGCAGGCGTACCCCCGGGCGTCCAATCACCTATGGCACGACCGATGAATTTCTGGATCATTTTGCATTATCTGAATTAAGAGATTTGCCTGGACTAGATGAGCTACGAGGCTCTGGATTATTGCAATCGCAATTACCGGCGAAGTTTTCCGTTCCTGTTCCCTACGATTCAGACGAATTGCAGGAAGATGAGGATCCGTTCACACCGGAAGATCTTGAAGATTTGGGTCTGCTATCTCCCCTTGGGGATGAAAAGTAACCGATTGCGCCTGCCTAATAGCGGGAGCGGATATTCATATAGAATTTTTGTAAAATCAAAGGCTAAAGCGCTCTAGCAAATGGCAAGAGCGCTCTTTTAGCAATAATGATTTGATTTAACGGCTGGCCAACCGAGTGGCTCGGAGCTCGTTTTCCTTAATAATATCATACATATACACAAGTGATGAGGTGTATTTGTTACGCGGCGTTTTGATGCCAACGGATTCTGATATCCGGGAAGTGAAGTGATTGCAATTATAGGTGAACAGCTGATATCTGGGTTTATCAATTTTCGCCTGCTTGATTTCTAAAAGCAGCTTTTCATATTGAACAGCACTCAAGGAAACGCGATAAGCGGCCTTCGGTGTGATCTTGCAATCAGTTTTTTGTGGTACCATTATTCCAGGCATTGGAATGGCGCCGGCAATTCCAGCACCCACATAGCCACCAACGGGGGCAAGCATAACCAGATGTTCATCCAGTTTGTTGCCCTGTTCATCCAATCTTCCATAGGCAGTATAGGTGTGGCCTACGGGTAGAGGTGGCGTATGTCTCATGCGAATTTCGATATAATAAGGATCACCTGGAGTATATCGATTGGCATCAAGTCTTTTTGCCTGAGTTCCCCAACCTGTCTTGCAAGTGCCATGCTTCATTTTGGGAAAAAGTTCTGCGATACGTTGCTCAGCAAGTGTCTCAGGGGTGTCTATAGGGACTTCACCATAGGCCTGAGCCGGGAACCCGTTAGCATCTTGTCCGTAACTGGCAAGTGCAAAACTTTCCGGCTCGGAATTCTCGATCAACGTGGTCAGGCTTACAGGTTGTTCCATTTGCTCGAGACCTGCCGGTGCCGTTGCAACGGGTGGTGGTAAATCTACGACCTGAATTTGATTTTGGCGAAGTTGCTGTGGGGCTCCAATTGGAGCTGGAGCAATGGCGCTTGTTTCAAGGCCACTTGCAATATCCGAAATACCGCTGGACGTGCACCCTGCCAGTGGCAGGACGCCTAGCATTGCTATCATCAAAAATTTGGTTCGTGCGTGGTCATTCCACGCTGAAAAAACAGTTTTTTGCATCACGTCACCGGTACCCATCACATAATCCGTATGTCTAAATTAGAACAGAGATTGGTTAATGAATGGGAAATGAGAGTTACCTTGTTCATTATTGTAGCATATCAATGCCTTAATCACTCATAAATTGGGCGATTTAGTGGCAAATCAAGCCAGATTATGAACTGCTAACACAGTTGCGATCTGACTAAGCTTCAGCGGTCTTTTGCTGTACAATACCTTTCTCAGTCATATGCGTTTGAAGTTCTCCATTTTGGAACATTTCGCGGATAATATCACATCCGCCAACGAACTCGCCTTTTACATAGAGCTGCGGCACTGTGGGCCATTGGGTGTAATCCTTGATACCCTGACGCAAATCATCGTCACTTAGAACGTTGATGCCCTTAAACTCAACGCCGAGATAATTCAGAATCTGGGTAACCTGACCGGAAAATCCACATTGTGGAAAGTCTGGGGTACCCTTCATGAATAAAACCACGTTGTTGGTTTTCACCTCATTTTCGATGAATTCGTTCATGCTCATATCGTTTTTCCTTACTCGGAAGCCAAATTGGCTACACTATTCACCCCAAAGATATCCCGAAATAGCCGAGAAACAAGGGGCTTCACACAAATATTATCCATATAACGCTTGCCCAGAATGCCAATGCCACCCAAAACAACCAAAATACTGGATCTTTCCATATTGGTTTTTTGAATATCCTTGGTATTTTTTCTAAGCCGCTGGACATGATTGATTACTCGGGAACGCTGGTTTGCAAGGCAAGCGCGTGCAACACGCCACCCATATTGCCTTTGAGCGCCTTGTAGACCATTTGATGTTGCTGGACGCGGGATTTCCCACGAAAACTTTCTGAAATTACTTCAGCGGCATAGTGATCACCATCACCTGCAAGGTCCCTGATTGTGACCTTTGCATCAGGCAGGGCTTCGATAATCATTTGCTCGATATCAGCGGCATCCATTGCCATAAAATATACTCCTATTCAGCGGTGTTCTGCACGATTTTGGGACTGTTAAGTGGCTTCTGCCATAAACTCAGGGAACCACGATTCGTGCAATTGTTTCATTTCCTGGACTGATAGGGAAATATAATCACCAATAATCAGCCTATCTCCTGCAACCTGCCCGAGCCTTGTGAAAGAAACACCAGACCCTTCAGAATTTGCGGCAAACATATCTGCATAGTCTGCATTAACTGCAAGAATATAGCGTGCCTGATCTTCACCAAACAAGGCAGCATGGGGGAAATCGCTAGTGATATCAATGTTTGCGCCCTTGTCGCTGGCGATTGCTATTTCGGCAAGTGCGACAGCAAGGCCGCCATCAGAAATATCATGACATGCGCTTACGTAGCCTGATCTAATTGCCGCGCGGACAAAATCACCACGGGCTTTTTCTGTCAGCAAATCAACCGGCGGGGGCGGGCCTTCTTCAAGGTCTAGGCATTCTCGCAGGTAAAGCGATTGGCCAAGATGTTCAGCCTCGATGCCGATCAAAAATAACACGTCGCCGGAATTTGCACCGCCAATGGTCGCGCATTTGGAACTATCGGGGATCAGCCCAACGCCACCTATGGTTGGGGTGGGTAGAATGGCTTGGCCCTTGGTTTCGTTATAAAGCGATACATTGCCGGAAACGATTGGCATGTCGAGTGCCAGAACAGCCTCTCCAATACCTTCGATTGCCTTGACAAAACTGCCCATAATCTCCGGTTTTTCAGGATTGCCAAAATTCAGATTATCGGTGGAAGCGAGTGGCTGCGCACCAACGGCGGTGAGGTTTCGATAGACCTCTGCCACTGCCTGCTTACCGCCTTCAAAGGCGTCGGCTTCGCAATAACGCGGGGTCACATCGCAGGCGAAGGCGAGGGCTTTGCCGGTTGTTTCACCATCTTCGTTTTCAATGCGCACGATACCGGCATCTCCGCCTGGGATCTGCAGAGTATTGCCCTGAATGAGCGTATCATATTGTTCCCAGACCCAGCGGCGCGAGCAGATATCAGGAGAATTCAACAGGGTTTTCAGCGCCTTGTTATAATCTTTGACGTCTTCAACCATATCAGCGGTGAGGTCTGAATGTTTTCCAGGCACGATATAGGGGCGGTCATATTCTGGTGCTTCATCGCCCAATTCCTTGATTGGCAAGTTTGCTACTTCGTCTCCTTGATGGAGGACACGGAAGCGCAAATCATCGGTGGTTTTGCCGACAATTGCAAAATCCAGACCCCATTTGATGAAAATGGCTTCGGCGGCTTTTTCCTTATCAGGATCAAGCACCATCAACATGCGTTCCTGACTTTCAGAAAGCATCATTTCATAGGCGGTCATATTGTCTTCGCGGCAGGGAACCAGATCGAGGTTTAATTCAACGCCAAGGCCACCCTTGGCACCCATTTCTACTGCGGAACAAGTGAGGCCAGCTGCCCCCATATCCTGAATGGCGATGACAGCGCCGGTTTTCATCAACTCAAGACAGGCTTCTAGCAGGCATTTTTCAGTGAAGGGATCGCCAACTTGTACTGTTGGGCGTTTTTCCTCAATGTTTTCGTCAAATTCAGCGGAGGCCATGGTTGCGCCACCAACGCCGTCCCGGCCCGTTTTTGCGCCCAGATAAACGACAGGAAGTCCAACGCCCTTGGCTTCGGACAGAAAAATGGCGTCTGCTTTGGCGATGCCTGCAGCAAAGGCATTGACCAGAATATTATCATTGTAGCGAGCATGGAAATTGACTTCGCCACCCACCGTTGGCACGCCGAAAGAATTGCCATAACCGCCAATGCCGGAGACCACACCGGAAACCAGATGGCGGGTTTTTGGATGATCGGGGGAGCCGAAGCGAAGTGCGTTCATTGCAGCAATTGGGCGCGCGCCCATGGTGAATACATCACGCAAAATGCCGCCCATGCCAGTGGCTGCCCCTTGATAGGGTTCAATATAAGATGGGTGATTGTGGCTTTCCATTTTGAAAACCACCACATCACCGTCACCAATATCCACCACGCCTGCATTTTCACCGGGCCCAAGAACGACCTGAGGCCCTTCCGTAGGGAGGGTTTTTAACCATTTTTTGGAAGATTTATAGGAGCAATGCTCGTTCCACATGGCTGACCAGATGCCAAGTTCCGTGTAACTGGGTTCGCGGCCTGTGAGGACGACAATCTGGTCATACTCCTCGGTCGTTAGGCCATGTTCTTCGACCAGTTCGGGAGTGATTGTGCGGGTATTTCTAATAGTCATGATTTTTTACCCCGATTTTACGCTTTGCAATTTGTGCTGCCAAGCGACCAACGTTTGATATCGTCGGTGATGCGCTTGCCGGAATTGCTCTGCAAAATCGGTCCGTAGGTCTGGAGATTGGTGAATTTACCGGAATTTTTGTCGCCGCGCTGTTCTGCTTGTACCACAAGAGACGGTAGGCCGCCGGGGTTTTGGCGCGGTACCAGCAATAGGCGCGGGCGACCGGCATAGGAATTGACCTCACTTGCGAGGCGATAGGGTTTGAAAGCAGGATCGCTGGATTTGAACCAACAGGTCTGAATGGTCTTTGCAATTGAGACGATCAAGCTGGTGGGAGAAGTTTTTGAATTTAGGCTCAAGGCGCCAGAAGGTTGGCCAGATTGACATGCACTAAGCAGGCAAAGGGAGAAGCCTAAACAAATTTTGCCCAAAGCCTTGTTCACGCGGCTGTATCCAGCATTGGATGGAGCGCACTTTCGAAAAGATATTTACCTTCATCCCCGCCATGATCTGCTTCAATCAGGTTTTCCGGATGTGGCATCAGGCCAAGTACATTTCCTGCTTCATTGATGATGCCGGCAATGTCGTTGATCGAGCCATTGGGATTGGTATCTGGAGTATAGCGGAAAACCACCTGACCTTCAGATTCAATTTTGTTCAATGTCTCACTGTCAGCAAAATAATTGCCATCGTGATGCGCTACAGGACAGGGAATAATCTGGTTCTGTTCATAGCGATGGGTGAAATTGGTCCGGTTGTTCTCAACCTTCAAATTCACCTGCTTGCACACGAATTTCAGACCCGCATTGCGCATCAATGCTCCGGGTAGAAGCCCTGCTTCGGTCAAAATTTGGAAGCCATTGCAAACCCCAAGAACCATAATGCCTGCGTCTGCAGCACTGCGAACTGCATCCATGATCGGAGCGCGCGCGGCGATGGCACCGGAACGAAGGTAATCGCCGTAGGAAAACCCGCCTGGAATGATAATCAGGTCAGATTTAGGGAGCTCAGTCTCGCTGTGCCAGACAGATTGGGGCGTGGCACCGCTGATTTTGGTGATGGCGGCAATCATATCACGGTCGCGATTTGAGCCGGGGAATTGGTTGATGGACGTTTTCATGGTCTCAGCCGTTACAAAATTTCCACATGGTAATCTTCGATTACCGTATTGGCGAGAAGCTTGGCGCACATGGCGTTAAGCTCTCCAAGGGCAGTGTTATCATCCTTGGCGTCTAATTCCACGTCAAAGATTTTACCCTGACGAACAGAGCCGATGCCGGAAAAACCCAAGGCGGAAAGACCGCCTTCAATGGCTTTTCCCTGTGGGTCGAGGACCCCGTTTTTCAAGGTGACGGTGATGCGTGCTGTGATCACTATTTTTATTCGCTTTTATCGGTGTTGTCAGTTTTTACCAGAACCGGGCCTTTTCCGCGAGGCGGCTCGCTTTCCTTGATCAGGCCAAGGCGGGTGGCAACTTCGTTATAAGCATCAAGCAATCCGCCCATATCGTGGCGGAACCGGTCTTTATCCAGTTTCTTATTGGTTTTGACATCCCATAAACGGCAGCTATCTGGAGAAATTTCATCAGCAACGATGACGCGCATGATGTCATTTTCATACAGGCGTCCCAGCTCAATTTTGAAATCCACCAATTGAATGCCGACACCCAGAAACAGACCGGATAGAAAATCGTTCACCCGAATGGCAAGCGCCATCATATCATCAATCTCTTGAGGAGATGCCCAGCCAAAGGCCGTGATATGTTCTTCTGAAACGAGAGGGTCGTTGAGTTCGTCTTTTTTGTAGTAAAATTCGATGATCGAGCGGGGCAGGACTTCGCCTTCTGGAATTCCAAGCCGTTCTGAGAGCTGACCTGCGGCGATATTGCGGACCACCACTTCAATCGGGATAATCTCCACCTCTTTTATCAGCTGTTCGCGCATATTTAGGCGTTTGATAAAATGAGTCGGGATGCCGATACGGTTCAGGCTGGTGAAGATGTATTCGGAAATCCGGTTGTTCAACACGCCTTTGCCGTCGATGATTTCGTGCTTCTTATTGTTAAAAGCGGTCGCATCATCCTTGAAGAACTGCACCAAAGTGCCCGGTTCAGGGCCTTCATATATAATTTTTGCCTTGCCTTCATAGATGCGACGACGTCTGGTCATGGTAATAATTTTCCAGTTTAGCAATACGTCCGGTGTTTATCCGGAGTTCCGGTTACAGGTGGACGCATTGGAATCAGTTTTGGCGTTTCGGGGCTGATTTTTATCATAGAAAACCGTTAGCCGCCATTCAACCGAGATTGTCACGACAAGCCAAACAAAATCCGCTATGCACACCTTTTATGGCTAATGAATGAAAGTTTTGAAAAATTGTAATATTTTTGTTCAAAAGACGCCTTAGCTTGCCTATATAAAAGGTAAGATATTTTAAATGGAGGTCTGCAAATGAGCAGCATAGATGACCGTGGTGATGTATTTGAAAATAAATTCGCCCATGACGCGGAATTAAAATTCAAGGCGGAAGCCCGACGCAACAAATTGCTTGGCCTTTGGGCTGCGGAAAAACTTGGCAAATCTGCTGATGAAGCAGAAGAATATGCAAAAGAAGTTATTCGTTCCGATTTTGAAGAACCGGGTGACGAAGACGTATTCCGCAAAATTCGCGGTGATTTCGATGCAGCGAAAGTCGAGCAATCCGACCACCAAATCCGACGCACTATGTCTGAATTGATGGATGAGGCTGTTAAACAAATCCAGACTGACAGCTAATATGAACCGACTGAAAAAGGCATTTGAGAGCGGTAAAGTTCTCAAATCCTGTTGGCTTGGTATGCGTGATCCGCAATATATTGCGAGCATGGCCAGTTTCGATTTTGATGTAGCACTTTTGGATGTGCAGCACGGCTATCTGGATGAATCCAGCATTTTAGCTGGGATTTCCGCAATCGTTCATGCCGGGAAGCCGCCGATTGTGCGCATTCCAGTTGGGCGTTGGGATATGGCTGAACGCGCCATGGATTTCGGTGCGTTGAGTGTTGTCGCACCTATGATCAATAATCGGGCAGATGCGGAGCGTTTTGCTGCGTCAGTCAAATATCCGCCTAATGGCAGCCGTTCACACGGTCCTTCGCAGGCAATTGCGCTTTATAAGGCTGATCCTGTTGAATATATGAGCACGATCAATGACAATTCCTTTGCGATTGCCATGATTGAGACCCGTGAAGCTTATGAAAATCTGGATGAAATCATCTCGGTTGAAGGCATTGACGGGATATTGATTGGCCCCGGTGATTTCTCAATTTCGCTGGCAGGTAATCCTGTGCCGGATGCTTATGGTGCCGGATCGATTGAACAAATCACCGACGTTGCCAAGCGGGTATTAGCTATTGGAAAAATTCCAACTGCTTTTTCCCTGACACCGGAACATGCAAATCTGGCCCATTCACTGGGTTTCAAGCTGATTACCATCGGCTATGATGGTACCTACCTAGCCAAGGGTGCTGAATATCATCTGGATTTGGATTTCTAGAAGGCGGGTTTCTTTCTTCATCGTCATTCCTGTGCTTGTCACAGGAATCCATGCCAGAGAGTTCTCCAAGGATTCGATGGTGTCATTGTTTGGATAGTGAAGAGGAATGGATACCTGTGACGAGCACAGGTATGACGGGTGTTGGGAAGTGGGACTTTGGCTAAACCTTCAATCCTGATATAAATTTGCTGAATACCATCAGGCCTTCGGGCCATGGGCCTTGACCACTTTCGTGGTTGATATGGCCGCATTCGCCTGCATCCATGAAAAGTGAACCCCAGTTCGCTGCCATATCCTCTGCTTTTTCAATTGAGCAGAAAGGATCGTTGCGGCTGGCAATTGTCATGGATGGAAATGGCAAGGGATCACGCGGTGCCGGGCCAAATGTCAGCAAATGCTTGGGCCGAATATCCGGATTTTCCACATCAGGTGGAGCAACCAGCATTGCACCGGCAATGGGTTTTGAGAACTCGGTTGCGGCACGCACAATAACCTGAGAACCGATGGAGTGGCCAATTAACAATATTGGCTTCTCACATTTTTCCACTTCTGCAATCAGATTTGCCTTCCAGTCTTCAAAGACCGGTTTATGCCAATCGCCCATCGCGACCATTCGCGCAGCCGAAAGCTTGCTCTCCCAGCGGGATTGCCAATGGTCGGGACCTGCCCCCTTATAGCCGGGGACAAATAAAACTTCTGCGTCTGTTGTTTTCATAGTTTTGAGATAGGGATTTTACCCGCCAACCTCAAGTGCTAGCCAAATACCCGTTTGAAAATCGTATCCACGTGTTTGGTGTGGTAGGCGAGATCGAATTTATCGCGGATTTCTTCCTCGCTAAGGGCAGCAAGCACTTCTTCATCTGCAAGAAGCTCTTCCAGAAAATCCTTGCCCTGTTCCCAAACTTTCATGGCATTGCGCTGGACCAGACGATAGCTGTCTTCGCGTGATACGCCTGCCTGAGTAAGTGCCAAAAGCACACGTTGGGAATGGATCAAGCCTTTGAATTTATTCATATTGGCAATCATGTTATCGGGATAAACCAATAGTTTTTCCATGACGCCGGTGAGGCGGCCAAGGGCAAAATCAAGTGTGATGGTTGCATCTGGGCCAATCATGCGCTCAACGGATGAATGGGAAATATCGCGTTCATGCCATAGCGCCACATTTTCCATGGCTGGCATGGCGTAAGAGCGTACCATGCGTGCGAGGCCCGTCAGGTTTTCGGTTAGAACCGGGTTTCGTTTATGAGGCATGGCGGAAGAACCCTTTTGGCCGGGAGAGAAATATTCTTCTACCTCCAGCACTTCGGTTCTTTGCAAATGTCTGATTTCAATGGATAAACGCTCCACACAAGATGCGATTACGCCGAGGGTGGCAAAAAACATGGCGTGACGGTCACGTGGAATTACCTGAGTTGAAGCAGGTTCAACGGCAAGGCCCATGGCTTCAGCCACATGCTCTTCGACCTGCGGGTCGATATTGGCAAATGTGCCCACAGCGCCTGAAATTGCGCAAGTGGCAATTTCTTCGCGTGCTGCAATCAGACGTTTTTTGCAGCGCCCAAATTCTGCGTAAGCTTGTGCCAGCTTTAAGCCGAATGTTGTGGGTTCTGCATGGATAGCGTGGGAACGGCCAATGGTGATGGTGTCTTTATGTTCCATAGCGCGGGTTTTCAGCGCTGCCAGCAATTTATCCAGATCGGCCAACAGCAAATCTGCAGCTTTGGTCAATTGCACATTGAAGCAGGTGTCCAGCACATCGGAAGAGGTCATGCCCTGATGCACAAATCTGGAATCGGGGCCGACGATTTCTGCAAGATGGGTGAGGAACGCAATGACATCATGTTTGGTCACTGCTTCGATTTCATCAATGCGGGCGACGTCAAAATCTATGTCACCTGCTTTATCCCAGATGGTTTTAGCCGCTTCTTTTGGGATAACGCCTAATTTTGCCAACGCATCGCAGGCGTGGGCTTCGATTTCGAACCAGATTTTAAATTTTGACTGGGGAGACCAGATAGCAACCATTTCCGGTCGCGAATAACGCGGGATCATGCCGAGATTCCTTGATCTTGATTATGTTGAATAACGTCTGAGTAGCACCAGTAAATGACGAACTCAATGGTCACCTGCGTGGTTCAAAAATCCATGCACAGAGGATTAGAATTACCACGTTCATCGGGCTGACCAGAAGGTGCAGAGCGGTGGATGCATATAGATAGACAGAATAAGCGCCGGTGAAAACAAACTGGAAAAACCAGCCAAGGGAGAAGGTCGATTGATGCCACTGGGCGAAGTAGATTCTATATTGAAGTGAAAACAAAAATGCGGTCGATAATACACTTGTCGAAGAAAGCAGCACCAGTGTTGCCGCGAAGCGAGCAGATTTTACCCGTCGCCAGGTAAAAAATCGAGAAAACAGCCTTGTTATCAGGGCCGCTACGGCACCGCCGAACGCGCAAATGAAAACAATTATCTGCATGTCCTCATTGCTGCGATGGCCTTTGAGATACAGGGGCAAGGCAATCATCACGCAAATTAATGCACTCCAAAGCACAACAAAAATGGCGGTTGTACGCCAATATCTTGTCACTGCATTTCGATTGATTGTTTCACGGGCCATATTTTTCCTTCCACGTGGGAAGCAAATCATAAGACGCAGAGCTTGCCTCAAATATTCCCCGGGCAATCGCCCGTGACATAACGCTTGCGGCATGGGCGCTTAAATCTATCCAGTCATCCATGCTTGGGGTGATTTTTGTTGCACCAGTAGCAAGTGAAAAAACCAGATCGCCATCTAACGGTGTATGAACCGGCCAAAGGGCGCGGGCAAAACCATCATGGCTGGCAATTGCAAGGCGTTCGGCCTGTGCTTTTGTCAAAACCGCGTCGGTTGCGATGATACCGATGGTGGTGTTGGTGCCAGATTTGGCTGCTTCGCGAAACTTGATTTGCAGATCGGTGGCATCTGGTGGCATTGGCGAAGGTAGAGAGCGGCCACCGAATTCGTCGCCGATTTCAAAAGGAGAGGCCCAAAAATGTCCGGTTTCTGCGATTACAGGACTGCCGATGGCATTCACTGCCACAAGGGCTGCAATGGTTATTCCATTTTGCAGCTTTATTGAAGCTGTACCCAGCCCGCCTTTTAATCCGGCAACCATTGCGCCAACGCCAGCACCTTCGCTGCCAATAGCAAAATCAGCACTGGCGGCAAGGGCCGCTTCTTTTCCTAATTCACGGTAAGGCGGGTATTCACCCCAATCCTTATCCCCGCCGTTTATCAGATCAAACAGGATGGCGGATGGCACGATCGGTACGGTGACGGGGCCAATGGCAAAACCGCGACCTTGTTCGCGCAGCATTGATTGAACACCGGAAGCCGCATCCAGTCCAAAGGCCGAACCGCCGGATAAAACCAGTGCATCGACACTTTCAACGGTATTTTTTGGAGATAGCAATTCTGTATCTCGGGTGCCTGGACCTCCGCCCATAACGTGGACGCTGGCAATCGTCGGCTGATCGCAAATGATAGCGGTTACGCCGGATTTCAGGCTTGAGGATGCCGCATTTCCCACACGAATTCCTGCAATGTCTGCAAGGCTATTGCGGGAACCGGGTTTAATTGTCATTGGCTGGTTTAACCGGTTCAAATCTCTTTCCATTCCACCTTTGGAGGACGAAATGGTTGCGTGTATTTATGCCATCAGCATTAAATTTTACATCGCCAAGAACCGTATTGAATGTCTGGCTCTGTAAGGCCTTGGTGGTGTTTTCGGGTGTATCTTTGATAGCCTGCAAAACCACCTGCATGGCGGCATATCCTTTAAACACAAAGGGTTCCGGGTCAATATTTTCCGAGGCCAATTGCTCACGTAAATTTTTTGTGGAGGCAAGCTGATCAGGTTCTGGTTCCATGATCGCCAAAAGCCCTTTTGGCAAAGGTTTGCCATCAATTTGATAGGGAAGGATGTTCATCACTTCTCCGCCAACAATATCAAATTTGCCGCTTAATTCTGCGATATTGTGGGATATGATCGAAATATCATCTGCGGATGCGCCGATGAAGGCTGCTTGTACGCCGGAATTTCGCAACCGGCGAATGAGGCTTGCCTGGGTGGATTGAGCGGCGCGGAAATTATCGACAAATTGAGGTTTGAGATTGGCTTCTTCCATGCGGGCGCGAAATTCATCAACAAGTGTGCGGCCGTAGATCGTGCCGTCATCCAGCAGTGCATAGGGAATGTTTTGCCAACGTTTGGAGAGAGCGATAAAGGCTGCTTCTGCAGGGAAGTCATCCCCCGGTGCCATGCGCCATAAATTCCATTCCTCTTTTTTGCGGTCAATCATCAACCGAACGGAGCGCGCTTCTGTCACGATAATTGGAATGCCGCCCTCTTTGAGGTAAGTGGCGGAGATTTCCGCCGGTTCGCTACAGAAATAACCGGTGACCATGGCGACATTGCTTTCGGCAAAATCTTCTGCAGCGAGAGCGCCAATTTCCCGGTCACAGCCATCATCCATGGGCAATAATTCGAATTGGCCCGGTTGAGATTCGTTGTGAATGGCTAGCCGCATACCCACAAGGTATTGTTCAGAGAGTTTGGCAGAACTGCTGCCAAGGGGCAGGGATACGCCGATCCTTACCGGCTCAGCTATTGCCACGCCTACTAGGGCAGGAAGGGCAATCAAAAGGCTGGCTATTATTGAGAGCAGTCTGGACATGTGGTGTCAATTTTACCTGTGAGTTATTGGCTGCAAAATAGGCAATGTAGCCAGACCGTGCAATTGGCAAATGTATAATAGCCAAAACTTTTTGTGAGAACCATTGGATAATTTTTAGTATTGCCTGATTTGTAGAATCTAACTAACTTATTGTTTTTATAGCTTCTTATTAAGAAGAGTTTCTGGCACTTCCAAAGTGCCCAAGGTCACAAATTTATAAACTGGATCAAAATGGCGCCAAAATTAACAATACTCCTATGCCTTTGATCTCAATTTAGAGCATTCTGTCCAGACACATTGTTGTGGCTGATTGAAGTAATGGTAGCATTACTTTGTAGTTGCACAAGAAGGTATGGCTTAGAGATCAAATATGTATGAATTTTCCGATATCGTAATTATTATTTGTATTTTTCTGTTTTGCGGAACGGTCAAGGGAATTGTTGGGTTTGGCCTTCCAGTTCTTGCTATTGCTTTGTTAAGTCTGGTTTTTGATAGCAGAATTGGGATGGTGTTGATTTTGATGCCAGCCATTGCGACCAACATTTGGCAAATATATGTGGGTGGTAAGTTTTTAGAGATTCTACGAAAGCTCGCGCCGTTTTTACTGGCTGCGATGGGCGCAATCTGGTTCGCCTCCGGGTTTCTCAGCGTTGTGGATGGGCCTTTGCTCACACGGCTTCTTGGTATTCTACTGGTGATCTATGCGCTCTCCACCCTCGCAGGCTTTCAAATGGATTTGACTGGCCGCCGCGAGAAATGGTCCGGTGTGCTGATTGGGTTGTTGAATGGTACGTTTACCGGCCTCACGGGGTCTCTTTCAGTACCGGGCGTAATATTTTTGAACTCTATTGGATTGCCGCGTGTGATGTTGCGGCAAGCCATGGGGCTGATGTTTCTGATATCCAGCGTCACCTTGATGGTAGCGCTTTTTTTCAGAGGAGCGTTGAGCGTCGAAGCCAATGTGGTTTCTGCAATCTCAGTGGTACCGGCGCTTGCGGGCATGGCGCTGGGTGAATGGCTCGCGAAATATCTTTCAGAAAGCCTTTTTCGCAAAATTTTCCTGATTGGCCTGACAATGCTTGGTGCAACGTTAATTTTGAATGGTTAAGGGGCATTGGATTGCAATTATTCATGGGGGCATTACTATAGAAGTGATGATTGTTGTGCTGAAATTTGGAGATGTTTGTGAGCGAAATCAGTTCTGAAATTCCAGGGTCTATTGAGGATACACTCGCGCTTATGGCGGGGCAGGGCTATGTGGCCGATCGATCCTTGGCAACCGTGCTTTATTTAAGTTTGAAAATGGGGCGACCGCTCTTCCTTGAAGGGGAAGCTGGTGTTGGGAAAACCGAAATTGCCAAGGTTTTAAGCCGTGGCCTTAACCGGCCATTGATTCGCCTGCAATGCTATGAGGGGCTGGACATTTCGTCAGCCGTTTATGAGTGGAATTACGCCGCTCAAATGGTGGAAATCCGCATGAAAGAAGCAGGCGGTGATATTGACCAAAAGACGCTGGAAGAAGGTGTGTTTTCAGAAAAGTTCCTTATCAAACGCCCATTATTGCAAGCGCTTGAGGGAGAAGAAGGCCGCGCTCCGATTTTGTTGATTGATGAGCTGGATAGAACCGACGAAGCGTTCGAGGCATTTTTGCTTGAGATATTGTCGGATTTTCAGATAACCATTCCTGAACTTGGAACGATCAAGGCAAAAGAGCCACCAATTGTTATTATCACCACAAATAGGACGCGTGAAATTCACGATGCGCTGAAACGGCGTTGCCTCTATCACTGGCTGGATTATCCTGATGGCGCGCGCGAATTGGCGATCCTCAATGCCAGAGTGCCAGAGGCTGGCGGGGTGCTTTCGAAGGAGATTGTGGGATTTGTGCAAAAACTGCGTCAGCAGAATTTGTTTAAGAGCCCTGGCGTTGCGGAAACCATTGATTGGGCTACTGCTTTGATTGAACTTGATAAAGTGGCGGTCGATCCACAAACGATTTCAGATACTATCGGTGTATTGCTGAAATATCAGGATGATATAGCCAAAATCGACCTGAGCGAAGGCAAGCGATTGCTGGATGAAGTGCGTTCGGATTTGAAAGCCGGGCAGGCGGCTTAGGCTATGGTCACGCCAGAGCAATTAAATGCGGGATTGGGCGCTCGTTCGATGGTTCAACCGGGGGATTTAACCCCGATGGTTGCCAGTGCCGATGGCAAAATGGCTGAGAATATTCTCTATTTTGCCCGCGTTTTGCGCGGCGCCGGGATAAAGATTGGCCCCTCTGATGTGGTCGATTCTGTGCGGGCCATGATGGTGGCTGGTATTTCCACACGGGATGATTTTTACTGGACGCTGCACTGTGTGATGGTGAAGCGTAAAGAAGACCATCTCGTGTTTGTTGAAGCTTTCAAAGTGTTCTGGCGCTCACGTGATCTGGTCGAAAAAATGATCCAGATGTTTTCGCCAATGGCAAATCCATCACCGGAAAAAGAAAAACCCAAAGCTGCTCAAAACCGGGTCTCTCAATCGCTTTTTTCAGGCAGAGAAAACCAAAAGGAAATGGAGCAGCCGGAAATCGAGATTGATGCGCTGCTAACGGCATCTGAGCGCGAAGTGTTGCAGCAAAAAGATTTTGCTCAAATGACGGCGGAAGAAATCGCCGTTGCCAAACGCGCCATGAAGGCGATGATCATGCCGGAAAACCTAATTCGTACCCGCCGGTTCAAACCGGTTAATCGGGGTGCCGTACTTGATCCGCGTCGCATGTTGGCGGCTAGTTTGCGCTCTGGTGGGGATTTGATTCTGCCGCAGTTTAAGAAGCGGAAAACCCTGCATCCACCGATTGTTGTGTTGGCCGATATTTCGGGTTCAATGAGCCAATATACGCGGGTATTCTTGCATTTTCTGCACGCACTTACCGAGGAGCGCCGCAATGTGCATACCTTCTTATTTGGCACAAGGCTGACCAATGTAACGCGTCAATTGCGTATGAAAGACCCTGATGAAGCGCTGGAAGAATGTTCTGATGTTGTGGATGATTGGTCTGGTGGCACCCGTATTGGAACGACCCTTGGTGAATTTAACAGGGACTGGTCGCGCCGGGTATTATCACAAGGCGCGATTGTGCTGTTGATTACCGACGGGCTGGAGCGGGATATTGATGATGTGCTCGAATTTGAGATGGATCGCTTACATCGATCTTGCCGTCGGCTAATCTGGCTAAATCCGCTGTTGAGGTTTGAAGGCTTCAAGGCTGCAGCGCGCGGCATTCGTGCTATGTTGCCTCATGTGGACGAGTTCCGGCCTGTGCATTCGCTGGATGCCTTGAGCGGACTTTGTGAAGCGCTGAGTAGGCCGGGGGGGCGTGAAAGCGACCCGAAAAACTGGCTGCGAGCGGTCAACCGTATTGATCAAACCTAAGGAGCATGTGGTGCAACAAGCAACTTTGAATGACGAGCTGAAACTGGCTGAACAATGGGCTGGCGATGGCAAGAGCGTGGCTATTGCAACTGTGGTTGAAACCTGGGGTTCCGCTCCGCGTCCGGTGGGTTCTCACCTGGTGATTGACGGAGACGGTAATTTCGAAGGTTCCGTTTCTGGTGGGTGCGTGGAAGGGGCCGTTGTGGCCGAGGCGATGGATGTGATTTCATCTGGTAAAACACGCATGTTGGAATTTGGTGTTGCAGATGAAGCCGCATGGGAGGTTGGCCTTTCCTGCGGTGGCCGCATTCGCGTTTATGTGGAACGGCTGGGAGCTGCCTGATGGATTTAAAGATATTGCAGCAGCTCAATATTGAGCGGGACAATCGCCGGGCGGCGATGGTGGTTACCAATCTGGTAAATGGTGAAGGCCAGCTGGTATTGGAAGCTGATGAGGTGGATGGCGCTCTTGGTGAAGCTGTTCAAAAGGGATTTAGATCCGGTAAATCCGGAGTGGTTGAAGTTGAGGGAGCGGAGCTATTCTTAAACGTACATGTGCCTTCACCCCGTTTGGTGATTATTGGCGCTGTGCATATTTCCCAGGCATTGACCCAAATTGCAGCCCTTGCAGGATATGATGTGAAGGTGATTGATCCGCGCACGGCATTTGCCACGCCAGAGCGTTTTAGCGGTGTGGAGTTGCAAGCGGATTGGCCGGAAGATGTTCTTAAAGATAGTCCGCTTGATGCCTATACGGCACTTGCGGCCCTTACCCATGATCCCAAAATTGACGATTTTCCGCTGCAGGAAGCTTTGCGGGTCGGGTGCTTTTATGTGGGCGCACTTGGTAGTCGCAAGACCCATGCAAAACGTCTCACGCGGTTTTCAGAGGCTGGAATAACGGCTGCACAGATGGAAAAAATTCATGCCCCGATCGGCCTGAATATAGCTGCCGCGACTCCTTCGGAAATTGCTATTGCTGTGATGGCTGAAATTATTGAAACCTTTCGCAAGCGTGGCATGGTTGGTTCATGAAATTTGGACCCATTCCCGTCAATCAGGCTGAAGGAGCAATCCTTGCTCACAGTTTGAAATTGGCGAGCGGAGTTCGTTTAAAAAAAGGGCTGCCCCTCACGCCTAAGGATATTGAAAACCTTGTCCAATCGGGGATTGATCAGGTCACTGTCGCTCTCTTATCCGAAGACGAAATTGGTGAGGATGAGGCAGCAAGTCGGCTGGCGGAACAATTACTCCATACTGGTTTGCGACTGGATGCAGCCTCGACCGGGCGGGTAAATGTTTTTGCCACGAAAAATGGTTTGCTACGGGTGGATAAGGGGGCAATCGACCGGGTTAACCAGATTGATCCGGGGATTACCATCGCGACTTTGGAAGATTATGCCGAGGTGAATTCCGGGCGCATGGTCGCTACCATCAAGATCATTCCCTATGGCGTGAAAAGTACAGCGCTTGATCTTGCGCTGGATGCGTTGGATGAAAATGTTGTAAAAATATCCACCTATCAGGCTTTAAAGGTAGGAGTGATCGCAACTCAATTACCATCTTTGAAACCATCAGTAATGGATAAAACCATTCGGGTGCTGGAGCAAAGATTGTTGTTGAGCGGGTCGACGATTTCCCGCGAAATTCGGGTGCCCCATGAAAGTGCAGCAGTAAAACAGGCATTAGATGATATTTGTGATGAAAGCGATCTCATCATTTTGTTTGGTGCGTCTGCGATATCGGATATCGGTGATGTTATTCCGAGCGCTTTGGTTGAGGCTGGCGGCGCAATTACCCGTTTTGGGATGCCGGTTGATCCGGGCAATCTGCTGTTGTTAGGCGAACTTGGCGAAACGCCAGTGATCGGTGCGCCGGGATGCTCCAGAAGCCCGGCGGAAAATGGATTTGACTGGATTTTACAGCGCGTTCTGGCCGGGATGCCGGTTAGCAGTGCGGATATTGTTGGTATGGGGGTAGGTGGTCTTTTGATGGAAATTGGGTCGCGTCCGCGTCCTCGCGAAAAGCCTGTTGAAACTGCACCCAAAACAGCGGCGATCATTCTTGCTGCTGGGCAATCATCGCGTATGGGGCCACAGAATAAATTGCTGGCAAAGCTCAAGGATAAGGCACTGGTACGCTATGTGGCGGAAGCTGCTAGTATCGCTGCAAACAAGGAACTTGACGTGGTTGTGGTGAGTGGCCATGAGAGCAATTTGGTGCGTGAAGAGCTGGAAGACTTGGATTTGCGTTTCGCTCATAATCCAAAATATGAAGAAGGCCTATCTACTTCTCTTGCCGCAGGTATTTCAGCGATTGAGGGCGATGCCGATCAGGCAATTGTGTTGCTTGGCGATATGCCTGGAATTACAGTTTCAATGATTGATCAATTGCTTGAAGCCGCGAAAGCTGCCAGCCCGGGCTCAATAATTATGGCTACCCATAATGGGAAACGCGGTAATCCGACACTTTGGCCAAAGGCCTTTTTCCCTTCCTTGCGCGCGATTAGCGGAGATGTGGGTGCTCGCCATCTGATTGGGCAGAATCAGGAAAAAGTTGTTGAAGTGGAACTGGGTGAGGCTGCAAGTTTTGATGTGGATACGCCCGATGTGCTTAAAATAGCTCGCGAACAATGGCGGCCAAAAGAGTGATGCGCTGATCTATGTTACCTGCCAATATCGACAGCTGATTGAACCATAATTATGGACTGGAATTTTGTAAAAATTCCTCAATCTCAGTTCGTTTCGCCATGGCGTTTGCTGCACCATTTTTTCCAACGCAAAGGGCCGCACCTGCGGAGGCGAAACGCAGAGCCTCTTTGAGACCTTTGCCCTCAATTATGGATGCGGCAAAGCAACCATTGAAAGCGTCACCTGCACCGGTTGTGTCTACCACATGGTCCAGCGTAAATGCCGGGTTGTAGATGGTCTCGCTGTCGCTTACTGCTACAACGCCGAGCGGGCCCATGGTGATGATGGAAGTGCCCGCGCCGCGAGAACAAAGAATTTCCCCTGCTTTCTTGGCATCCTCCAGAGTTTTGACTTCAAAACCTACAAGGATTTCTGCTTCGCTTTCATTGGGGGTGATGTAGTCGATATGGCTGTATATTTCGGCAGGTAATTCACATGCGGGGGCTGGATCAAGCAGGGTTTTGACGTTGTTTTGTTGCGCCAGACGAAGACCTTCCAATGCAGCTTCCATAGGTACTTCGAGATTTGTCATGAAAAGCTTAGAATTCTCGATGACCTTGGAAAATTGGTGAATTTCCTTTGAACCTAACAATGAAGCCGCACCGGGTGCAATGACGATCATGTTTTCCGCGGTTTCTTTTTCCACCATGATCATCGCAGTGCCAGTTGGCATGAGGTCTGTTGTCAGAATTTGGGAAGCATTTATGCTTTCTTGTTGCATGACCGCTATTGCCATATCGGCAAAATTATCTTTGCCCAATTGGGTCAGCATCACCACGTCTGGGCCATCGGCATTTTGGGAACGGCGGCAAGCCACGGCCTGATTAAACCCTTTTCCTCCCGGTTGGACCTCAAAAGAAATGCCGTGCAGGGTTTCTCCTGGCTGAGGGAATTTATTGATCAGAAATTTTAAATCAGCATTGAATACGCCAAGAACAGAAATCATTTTGAGGCCATTTTGGGAAAATATGGATCTGTGATGTTGGCTTTGATGATATCAAACCAGCTTGAAAAGGGTAGCCTTTGAAAAGATAAATATCTATCCGCTAACTCTTTCTATGATCCTACCTTTTGTCCAAAATAGATAGTTCAAGCAGTTTTTGAATGTGTTCGTCCGCTTTGGCCAAGATGGGCGTCAAAGGCCGCTGCGACGTTGCGGATGATAAAGCGGGTATCTGGATTTACATGTATCTGGCCGCGTTCAATCCGCACAAACCCATCTTCGACAAGAGAATCTAGTCGCTCATTATTTTGCAGAAAATCATTGATCGACACGTTGTGGGTGGAACAGATTAATTCGAGATCAACCTTGTATTCACACATCAGTTTTTCGATGATTTCGGCCCGTATCCGGTCTTCAAATGTGAGCGTATAGCCTTTGCTCGTGGCCAGTTGGCCGCTGGTGATATCTTCAATGTAGCGCCCGAGTGCCACATTATTTTGAGTATATCCCTGGGGGAACTGGCTGATGGAGGAGGCGCCAAGCCCGATCAATGTATCGCATGTGTCAGTGGTGTAACCCTGAAAATTCCGGTGTAATTCCCCATTATCAAGCGCTGTCACCAATTCGTCCCCTTGACGGGCGTAATGATCCAGTCCAATGGCGCGATACCCGTGGGCCGCAAGGGTTTTGGCAATGGCTTCTGCCTGTTCCAAACGCTGCTGACCTTCGGCAAGGGCTGATTCATCGATCATGTTTTGGTGGGTCTTGAAGGAAGGGATGTGGGCATAACCAAATACAGAAAACCGATCAGGCTCCATCTCCAGAGCCCGTAAAGTGGTCGAAATACAGGAAACTTCACTTTGGTGGGGCAGGCCGTAAATCAGATCAAAATTGATGCTTTTTACGCTTGCTCCTCGCAACATGGTGACCGTATCCGCGGTTTCTTCAAAGGACTGGATGCGATTTATTGCTTTTTGGACGGTCGGGTCAAAACTTTGAACGCCCAAGCTGGCGCGGGTTACGCCTTGCTGCTCGAATACGTCTGCAATTTCCTGAGAAAAGGTTCTTGGGTCAATTTCAACTGCGATATCAGCTTTTTTATCAAAGTGAAAATTCTTGCGCAGGGTTTGCATCAACTCGAAAAAACCAGAATCGCCGACAATTGTTGGTGTACCACCGCCAAAATGCAAATGCTTGACGATTACCTCAGGCGAAACCAGCTCAGCGGTGAGCGCAATTTCTTTGTGCAGGGCATCTAGATATTCTTCAATCGGGCCATCGCGTTTGGATATTTTTGTGTGACAACCGCAATACCAGCACATGGACCGACAAAACGGGACGTGCACATAGAACGAAACTTCTTTTTTGGGTTCAAGAGCCGACAGCCATTCGGCGTAGATATTTCGGTCTACTTTCTCGGAAAAATTGGGAGCGGTGGGATAGCTGGTATATCGAGGAAGCCGCTCGTCATAATATTTCTTCAATTTTGTGTCATGCATGTTGTTGTCCGGGCTCGTAAACTGCTTGCTTCTCAATGAAGCCTATTGCGATCATCGCAGGTTAAAAATCGTGCCGCGATGATCCATATCAATCCTTTGAGTGTTTGATCATTGTTCCCAAAGGCAAAATGACTGGGCTCAAATCGGTTCGATTGAAAGTGAAACTGCCTGATTCTTCCCGGCTTTTCCTTGATCAAGGTCAAAACCTGATGAAGAGAAACTTCCTATGGTCTTTTTGGAAATGAAGAAGTCGGGTTTGTTGTAAATCCGCGTCAGCATTGAAGCTGATTTCGATGCTGTTTTGACCGCATTTACCCGATATGCTAATTTAATACGGGGAACGAACTGGATTTAGGAAGGTGAGTGAACCATGGCTAAGCAGACCGAAACTAGACCACGCAGCGCTGCAAGACTTGATGCTACCGATTTCCATGTGACTGAATATAAGGAAATTCATGAGCAGAGAATGGCATTGATTCGCTCCTATAATGTTTGGTTTGCGATTGGGTGCGCGATTGCTTTTAGTTCTTTCTGGCTGATTTTGAATTTAAGTCTCACCATGTCCAGCCGCCCCATGCTTATTGCGGGCGCACTTGTGGCATCGGCAATAATGGGTTTTTCCTATCGTGCTGTGCTTAGCATTGACCGGGAAGTTGTCGCTTTATATCCGCGCATTATTTTTCTGGAATTACTGCTTGGTTACGATTTTTATCGGGACTATCTGCGGCGCAGGCCACGGGGAAATAGTGAACGTTCCTATGTTGAACGGTGCGAACAAATCGATGCCGATAACCCCTATGAATTGTGGGGTAAAACATACAGTCTTTTCAACAGAAATGACTTTCCAGCTGCCCGTCGTTTATCCGTCCACTTCAAGAAAGCCTCATATTTTTCAATCATTTTGTTTTGGCTGATTATCGCGCTTATTCTGGTGCCGCAATATTTTCCACTGGCAAGATAGGGGGATTGTGAAGGAGATCAAATGATTGGACGCATGGAAAAACGACCGGTTTTCTTACCACTTTTGGTTACTGCGCTTGGTGGATTCATTTGGCTGTGGCTGAGTTGCATAATCGCCATTGGCGAAACCAAACCAATCGTGCCCCAATCGCGTAATCAAATCACATACTCTTTTGCGCCGATTGTTGAAAAGACCTTGCCGGCCGTCGTCAACATATATGCGCGCAAAATTATACGCTCAAAATCTCCAACATCGGCACTGGATGGTTCAGCTTTTTGGCGGCTGTTCCGGGACACATTATTGTTTGGTTACGGCCGAGAGCGCTTTGTGAATGCGCTTGGTTCGGGGGTGATTGTTTCACCCGATGGCATTATTGTTACAAACCATCACGTCATCCAATCGGCGCAAGGGATTTTGGTGTCCTTGAGTGATGGAAGGGTGTTTCCAGGGCAGGTAGTTTTATCGGATAAGCGAACAGATATCGCTATTTTGCGCATTTCGGCAAGTTACATGACGCTGCCCCACATCGAATTTGGTGATTCCGATCAGCTCAGAATTGGCGACATGGTGGTTGCTATTGGCAACCCCTTTGGCATTGGTCAAACGGTGACCAGCGGCATTATCTCTGCACGCTCGAGGGCAACCGTCGGCATCAGTGATTTTCGATTTTTTATCCAAACCGATGCAGCGATTAATCCGGGTAATTCTGGCGGACCGTTGATTTCATCAGAAGGAAAACTGGTTGGCATCAATACTGCGATTTATTCCAGAAGTGGCGGATCTCAGGGGTTGGGGTTTGCCGTGCCGATTAATATGGTGCGCCCCATCGTGGAAAGTGCAATTAAGCGGCGGCCTTATTTAAGGCCGTGGATCGGTATTGCCGGGCGACAATTGCCGCCATCGCTGGCCGCTATAATTCTTGTTGAGGAAAAGACGGCATTGGCCGTTACAGTTGTTTTTCCCAATGGACCGGCTGCAAAAGCTGGTTTGAAAACTGGCGATGTTATTCTCACGCTTGACGGGATGCCTATCAGTAACACCAATTCGATCAATCAACGCATTGCTTCGCATCTTGTGGGGGATAGTGTTGAACTTAAGATATTGCGTCATGGCCTGCGGATGACGCTTAAGGCAGTTTTAGCTTCCCCACCCAATGAACCGGCACGAGAGGATACATGGCTTCCCACCTTGCATCCTTTCAGTGGTGCGAAAATCGCTAGCCTGTCACCGGCTCTGGCGCTGGATTATGGCCTTGAAAGCACGCGGGGAGGCGTGATTGTACTTGAGGTGAGAGCTGGCTCTTCTGCTGCAAAATTTGGCATGAAGCAGGGTGATATCATCCGCAAATTCAGTGGAAGTGATATAAAAACTGTGTCGGATGTGGTGAATTTGAAATTGCCACGATACGAGCCATGGAAAATTCAATTCACGCGATCTGGCCGGGAAATATCAAAGGGCAGCAAATAGGTTGAGTTAGGATCAGCTCACAATTTTTTCAACATAATACCCAATGGCGAAGGCCATGGCTGAGGCTGTGATGCCGATTGCCAGCGTTTCAAATCCTGATTTCCACCATGCGGCAAGTGACCATTTGCTTTTAATTGTGCCAATCAGAAAAAATGCGGCTGCCGTTGTAACTAAGGCAATCTCCATGGCGTTGTCGAATGCCAGCAGGAAGGGGATGAGTGGAATCGCGCCACATATGAAAAAAGATATGAACGTGCTCAAGCCGGACATCATTGGCGAGCGCAGATTTATTGATAAATTATGCTCCTCAACCAACATGGTATTGATCCAGGTTTCTTCATTCGAAGTAATTGCTGCAACAGCATCTTCAAGGGCATGTCCTTTTAGCCCCTTTGCCATGAGAATTTGACGAACCTCCTCGCGCTCCCCTTCGGGGACCAATTCAATATGGCGTTTCTCGATCTGGCGAAATCGTTCCAGTTCATCGGCCTCAGTTTTTGTGCCGCTATAGGCGCTGGCGGCCATGGAAAAGCCATCGGCAATCAAATTGGCAAGGCCAAGAATAATGATCACTTTTGCGGATAGGCCAGCGCCAACCACGCCCGCCACAATAGCAAATGTTGTGATTGCACCATCTATGCCGCCATAGACCCAATCGCGCAGGTAATTTGGGCGATGTTCCTCTGCCAACCGTTCGCGGATCGCTTCGGCTGTATGTTCATGCTCTAACTGCATTATTCCCCTATTGTGTTGTTTTAAAACGCGAGTTTTGGATGATGATGACGGCTGCAAGCGGCAGTATTACAATAATTAGGGTGGCTGAGATCAATAACAAGCCTAATTCGCCATAATCAGCTTCGGTGGTAACTTCACCGGTAACGCGGTCCTTCACTTCGCGGGTAACAAAGAAAATTTTGTTGAGATATTTGGTCGACAATGCACTGGCCGAAAGGGCTAGATTGGTGAACGATGCCATTACAGCAAAGAAAGTAGCCTTCAGGTTTACCGGCGCATTTTTGGCGATCCATGCCAACATCGGGATCATGGCAATTTGGCCCAATGGCGATTCAATCGCGGTATCCAAAATCGCAATGAAACGCGCATCAATTATGCCGCCACTCCATGCTTCGGTCCAATGATGGAGGCCGTAGAACAGGCCGATATTTGGCAGGGATAAAAACCCTGCGGCAATTGTCAAAAACACGATGATGAAGGCGATTGATTTGGTCGCCATTAGGGGCCTCAATAACACCATGCCGATAAGGGTTAATCCCGAGGTGAAAAGGCTCAGGATAGACAGGAATTGCTGATCAAAGCCCAGGACATCAATTTCAAACCATGTGGCACCAGCACCTGGTGATGGGGTGGCTCGGAACATGAAAATGATGATGGCTGTGCCAACCAATGCACGGGCGACTCTTGGATCCAGTTCGCGGATTAGCCGGGACATGAGGAACAATACAATTGCCATTGAGCCGATGAAAATTACTTCCTGCCCATAGGCGTAATTGCCCAAGCCCATAATCAATGTGAAGATAACAAACACGCCGCTACCGCCAAATATCCACCAATTTGGCTTGGTTTCCTGGGTTGTGCGGAAAAGCAGGGAATCGATTTCTTTTTCTTTCATCCCGTGGCCGCGCATGGTTTTGGCACGGTTACGCAACATCATTTGCCCCAGCATGACGCCCACTACTGAAATCACGGGTACGATCAGGGCTGCGGTATAGATTTTGGAATAAATTTCGATTTTCTCAGGCTGGGTCATGAATTCCACGCCGGAGAACATGAAAATGTTTAAAGCTGCAACAAATGCAAAACCGCCGATAATGGCAAATCTGCCAAGGGTTTGCATGGTTGTGTGCATGGCCTTGGATTGGCGCTCGGAATACAATACGCCTTCATCATCACGGTTTGGGACAGCTTCCACGGTCATGGCGTCGGCCACAACGTCTTGCACCACATAGCCAATGGGTGCTAGCAGGGCGCTGGTGACGAACCAGGCTTCGATGGTCATATATGCAGTCATTTGATCTGTATGGCTAATCAGGCCGTACATGATCAAAATGCTAGACGTAATCAGGCCTGCGCCCACATAGACCATTATGAATTTCCAGCGCCAGATCAGGTCGACGAAGTGGCCAAGGGGCATTTTTAGGGCCCATGGAATGCCTGCCCAAAAAGCGAGCCCTGCAAGGAATGTGGCGGATAGTCCCAAATAGTCTTTGACGAAGAAGGTTCCAACAATGGCCGTCAGCCCGGAAATTCCTGCGGCCAGATACACCATTAACGGGGGTAAATAGGACCAGCGCAATTGGCTAAACAATCCAGTATCTGGATCTGCTGGGTGTTCTTTTGATGCAATTGGCATGATCGCTATGAACTCGCTCTTTTACTATCTACCGCTAAATTTAGAATAATCCCAAGATGTGTTCAATTGTAGCGGCTGATTTTATAGGATTAAACAATTGCAGGGGCTTTGACTTGCGTCAAAGCGATAGGGGAAGATGGCAACTAGATTTAAACAGAGAAAAATTGAATTTGGCGAGTTATACCCCTGAAATTGATGGAAATATCAGTCGGGACATAGTTGCCATATTTTGCAGGTATTGTGCTTGTGTATACGTCCAACTCGTAAAGGTCTTAAAAAATGCCAACCATTCAAGAACGAAAAGAACAATTGACCCAGCGTCTAAATGAACTTGAGACCCGATTGGGCACGATTGAACATGAGCTGGATAAGCCTATGTCTCAGGATTGGGAAGATCGTTCAGCCGAGCGGGAAGGTGACGAGGTTATGGAGAGCATGGGCAATTCAGGCCTGCTTGAAATTTCAATGGTCACGGCTGCTCTGGAACGCATTGAGAATGGCACTTATGGGCGATGCACCCAATGTGACAACGATATATTGGATGCCAGGCTGGATTTGTTGCCTCATACGCATTTGTGCCGCAATTGCGCCAATAAGGGATCTCAAAAGAGCTAGGGATAAGGCTTAGGGGTAAGGTCTGTTGATTTTTGCCCCTTCCGAAGTCTGCTTTTCTGAATTGCAGACAAAAAAATGGCCCCTTCAGGGGCCAATTTTATATTGAAAGAGATTTTGACATCTTATGATTTGATGTCGTCGTCGTCATCTTCTTTCATTAGCTCTTCTTTGCTCACCTTTTTATCGGTGACTTCAGCTTTTTCCATAATGAAATCAATTACTTTATCTTCATAAATGGGAGCACGAAGACCGGCAATTGCATCTGAATGGTTCTTGAAATAATCCATCACTTCTTGCTCTTGGCCTGGATATTGCTGAATTTGCTTATAAACAGCAGCCTGCATTTCTTCTTCGCTCACCTGAATTTCGGCTTTTTCGCCAATATCAGCCAGAACCAGCCCAACCCGAACACGGCGTTCTGCCAGTTTCTGGTATTCTTCGCGTGATTCTTTTTCTGTGGTGTCTTCGTCTTCGAAGCTCTTACCAGAGCGTTCCATTTCAGCTTCAACCTGGCCCCAGATATTGGTGAACTCTTGTTCAACCATTTTCTTGGGTAGTTCCATTTCGGTTTTTTCGTCCAATAGGTCGAGAACCTGACGTTTTACCTTTGCGCGGGTAAATGAACCGTATTGGCTTTCAATTTGGCCACGAACAACTTCACGCAATTGGTCAGCTGTTTCAACACCAAGCTGTTTTGCAAGCTCATCGTTGATTTCCAGTTTGCTTGGTTTTTCAACCTTGATCACCTTCACGTCGAATTCAGCATTTTTGCCAGCAAGCTGGGCCGCGCTGTAATCATCCGGGAAGCTTACTTTAACAACTGTTTCATCATCGGCTTTTTTGCCGACCAACTGGTCTTCAAAGCCTGGGATGAACTGGCCTGAGCCAAGTATGAGTTGAGCATTGTCGTCTGCGCCACCTTCAAATGGTTCGCCGTCGATTTTACCAAGATAATTCATGGTAATGCGGTCGCCGTCTGCAGACTTGCCTTTTTTCTCTTCATATTGACGCGCGCTCTCAGCGATACGTTCAACCTGCTCTTCCACTTCTTTTTCAGTGGTTTCAGCAACGGGGCGGTTAATTTTGAGTTTTTCAAGTTCCGGAGCATTAATTTCCGGCATCACTTCATATGACATGGTGTATTCAAAATCTGCATTGCCAGCCAGGATTTCCTTAGCTTGGGCTTCGTCTTCCGTCATGGAGATTTCTGGCTGTTGGGCTGGGCGCTCTTCGCGCTCTTTCAACACTTCGCCTGAGCGATTGTTGATGAAATCATTTACGATTTCAGCCATGGCCTGTTCGCCGTAAACTTTTTTCAAATGACTGGTTGGAACTTTTCCCTGACGAAAGCCATTGATCTGAACCTGAGATTTCATCTGGTTCAGGCGCTCGTCCAGGCGTGCAACCATATCCGCTTTAGGAACGGTAATTTTCAGTTCGCGCTGAAGGCCTTCATTTAGCGTTTCAGTAACTTGCATAGTTTTGCACCTGTCTAACTGTTTTAGCCGGCCAGATCATAGCCAGGCTTTTTTTGCCGGATTGGCAATACCCTGATTTCCCGGGCAATTTCCTGAGAATTGCTTTTTCAATTTCGATGTGTGGTGCGGGTAGAGAGACTTGAACTCCCACGCCTTGCAGCACCAGAACCTAAATCTGGCGTGTCTACCAATTTCACCATACCCGCAAACATCGAAACACCCATTTTGGAAAACCATAAGGGCGCATTTGCAGCTCTTTAGCACCCAATGATGTGGTTTTACAAGGGGTAATTCGCACAGGAAAATATTTGTTTGCGCCACATAAGTCTCGGTTGTCAAAGGATGCATTCCCGCCTTATGTTGAACTCAAACAAATTGGGGCCATTCCCCACATTTATTGGCCGGTTATGGAAAAGATGAAAGACCACGAAAATCCGGAAGATTTGGCCTTGGAAGTGACCATCTATGATGAAGATGGCGTTCTTCTGAATAGTTTTGTGAGGAATGTCGTTAAGCAATTGGAGGGCGGGGATGCCAATCAATTGCTATCCACTATCGAAGATCTGCATGGGTCAGAGCTTGGGGATTTGCTCGAAGCGCTAAATCCCTTACAGCGCAACCAGTTAGTTGAACTTGCCGCAGAAGACTTTGATCTATCCTCACTTACTGAGGTGGATGAGGCGATCCGTCTGGGCATTGTGAATGCACTGCCCAATGAGCAGATTGCTGAAGGCGTTCAGGAAATAGATTCCGATGATGCTGTGTACATTCTTGAGGATATGGAGCAGTCGGATCAGGAAGAAATTCTGGCGATATTGCCCTTCGAGGCACGACAAAGACTGCGCCGTTCTCTGGACTATCCGGTAGAATCCGCTGGTCGTCGAATGCAGACCGAGCTGGTTGCTGTGCCTGAGTTTTGGAGTGTCGGGCAAACAATCGACCATATGCGTGCTCATACAGAGTTGCCGGATCGATTCCATGAGGTGTTTGTCATTGGACCTGCATTTGGTTTGCACGGATCGGTAACGCTGGATGCAATTTTGCGCAGTTCGCGTGATGAATTAATCAAAACAATAATGGGGGAGACGCTTCACTCGGTTGATGCCAATCTGGATCAGGAAGAGGCTGCCCACATGTTTGAGCAGTATGATTTGCTTTCTGCTGCGGTGGTTGATGAGAATAATCGGCTGGTAGGGGTGCTGACCATTGATGATGTGGTGGATGTTATCCATCAAGAGGCGGATGAAGATATTAAATTGCTGGCAGGTGTTGGAGATGAGGAATTATCTGATTCTTTTTGGGCAATCGCCCAGTCACGCATACCGTGGTTGCTGGTCAATCTTGCCACCGCCATACTGGCCTCCTTTGTCATTGGCCTGTTTGATGCAACCTTGCAGGAAATGGTTGCACTGGCAATCCTCATGCCCATTGTTGCCTCCATGGGGGGCAATGCTGGCACCCAGACCATGACAGTAGCCGTTCGCGCCATCGCGATGCGTGATATTGATATTTATAATGCGGGTCGCATTATTCGCCGTGAATTTTTGGTGGGCGTATTAAACGGTGTCGTATTTGCGGTAATCATCGGTGTGGTTTCAGGAATTTGGTTTGATTCACCGCAACTTGGTGGGGTCATTGCTGCGGCGATGATGTTTAATATGGTGTGCGCTGCCATTGCCGGTATTTCAATTCCGCTTTTACTGGATCGGCTGGATGCAGATCCTGCCATTGCATCAAGCGTATTTGTGACAACAGTTACCGATGTATTCGGGTTCTTTGCATTCTTGGGATTGGCCTCACTTTTACTGGTGTAGACTGTGATTTCATTAGACGGGCACAGGCCGGACATAGGGCAGGTAGTAAAAGTCTCGCCGGTTTAATTGACTTTTACGTAAACTTCTCTATCCCTGTCTTGACTAAGACACTAATGAAAGCTGGCCCGTGTGAACGTTCCTGAACCAAAAGAGTTTTATACAATTTCTGAGTTAACCCGAGAATTTGGTGTGTCGACGCGCACCATTCGGTTTTACGAAGATGAGGGATTGATCAAGCCAGCCCGCAAAGGGCGCACAAGACTGTTTCGCCCGTCCGATCGACGTTTGCTAATGACCATCCTGCGCGGCAAACGTTTGGGATTTACCATTGCTGAAATTCGCGAAATTCTGGCCATGTATAAGCAACCGCCTGGCGAAGAAGGCCAATTGCGGATGCTGGTTGGAAAAGTTTCGGAAAAACGTGCAGAACTTGAGCAAAAGCGGCTGGATATCAACGAAACCATGGCCGAACTGGAACAAGTTGAGGATCAGGTGTTGCAACGACTGGCAGAACTTGGCGTAGGGCGCTGATAAAGCGCCTATCTGTTTATTTTAACGCATAATTTATCCGAAAACTGGTCACCACTTTTCAGATTTTGCTCTAAATCCAGCGGCGTGCTGTTTTGCGGTAATGGCGCCACGCTCTACCAAATCTATGCTCCAAATGAGCTTCTTCGCGTTCGATCGCTAGTTTTTGCGTGGCAAAACCTGCTGCAATGGCTGTTATGAATAGCCAAACAACCCCAAACAAAAGCCCCACTGCAAAAAGCAGGCACACATTTGCCAGATAGATTGGGTTCCTTGAGAAAGAAAACGGGCCGGAGGTCACCAGATGGCTGGCAGATTTTGTCGGGTGCACGGTGGTGCTGTGTTTGGAAAGTGTCTTGATCGTGGAGATGATAATGGTAATTGCCACGGCTGCTAGTAACAGACCGAGCCCAAAGGCAAGTTCGGACGCAACCCCCGACAGCCAGGGAAGGGGATAGATATACTGAAGCAACACACCTGTAATCAACGCACAGATCACAATGATTGGTGGCCAGGGAATGGTATTTGGTTTTTCCATCTTACGCTCCGTAATCGTATTTGTACTGTTACTATCAAACAATCTTATGCGGTAATTTGCAAATACACATATAGCAATCCAATCATAATTGGTTGATGCACAAGATAAAAAACGAGGCTGTTACGGCCCAGTAATTGCATGAATTTTGCTAAGGGTGCCAGTGTTTTTGGGTGCTCAAACTTTACGTCAGCCAATCGGGAGAGCCAGTTTCGATTTATGCAAATTTTCGCCATTGCGATTCCCACCAATACCCAGCCAAACCATGGAAATACCGGTTCATAATCACTTGTGGGTGGAACAGACTGTGACAGGCCACTCCACCACCACCACGGCGCATTAAATAATTCTGAGCGCATTTGGTCACGAGCAAGCAGGAAAAACAGGGCAAAGGTCACCACTACGCCCCATGGCAACCGCAAAAATAGCAATCCTAGCAGGCTGGCAAGCGCGATTTGATGCAGGATGCCGAAGAAAATGTAACCGCTCGGAATGGCGTAAAAAGTTGCAATCGTGATGATTAAGGCGGCGACAGTCACTTTCAGCTGGCGGACCCAAAAGGAAGGCCAGTTCATGCCGTTAACGCTAGAAAGCATGAGAGAAAAGCCCACAAGAATCAAAAAGCTTGCAGCAATGATTCGGGCAAACATCACCCAGTGGAACTGGCTGATATAGCCATGATCTACCAGCCGAAACAGTTCCAGATCAAAATTGAAATGGAATATTGCCATCGATATCAAAGCGATTCCTCGCGCAAGATCGATTAGGGCAATTCTGGTTTTCTGCTTTCGCACTTTTTTTGTCATCGAACGGTCTGCATCCGTGCCCTATAATTGTACAATGGCACTGGCTTTGGAGAAGAATTGTCGGCGCACCATCACTACAAGGATAAGCGTGGTCGTTGCCACAAACATCCATGGGCCGATAAACCAGCCGATGTAACCAAGCCCAAAAAATATTCCTCGCAGGCCAGAATTGAAATGCTTTCCGCCTAATACGTTGATTTCGGTAGCTTTATTGATCTGGATGGCCATCTCGTCGGGAGTATCATCTGCCCGGTGTGGGGTTGCGCCAATAATGATGGAGCAATAATTAAACAGGCGATAGGCCCAGCCGAATTTGAAAAAGCTATAGGCAAAAATAGCTGTCAAACCAAGTAACTTGAGTTCCAGCCCCGCCACCAAAGTGTCCTTCAATATGGGGTCCACACTAAATAAGCCTGCCAGATCCTGGACCGCACTCACCAAAGCAAAACAACCACCAATTGCCAGCAGACAGGAGGACGCAAAAAAGGCGGTTCCTTGCTGAAGGCCAGCAATGATTGCAGTATCGACCATGCGCAATTCCCGGTTGGCCATAACGTTCATCCATTTTTTGCGTTGCTCATTCATGGCATAGGAAATGCTGTGCTTTTTGAACCTGCTGATATCTGTAATCAGCGAGAACACGATCCAGCACATGAGGAAATACCACAGAGCAGCGAAGTCTAACATCGTAAAAATATCAAATAATTTCATAAAACGCTCACGGATTTTGGATTCTGTTTAGTATTGATCCACAGACGATTATGACTAAATTGTCGTAATTATCCAACACAATTTCTCGTGGAATTCTGGATTAGCCGTTCCAAAGGCGTGTTCAGGCACAGGTTTTAAACGTTCCATGCGGTTGCTGCATAACAGCCATGAATGCTGCGCCGCAATATTGTCACTTTTGCACTTGCGAAGAGCGGTGGTCAAATGTATAGAAACAAAAAAATCGCCGGAATAATTCGGCAAAGTTGACAGGGCGAAATGGACTTATCTATGGATGAAAGAGCGGAACGCTCGGTGTGGACGGTAGCTTTTACTGCCATAGCGATTTTCGGTGTGGTATTCTTGGCGGCAAACATGTTAAGCGTCCCTGAAGTGATCACAATCGCTACACAATAAAGATTTTAAATAGGAATCGCCAAATAGCGCTGGTTCCTCATAAATTCAAAGGTCGGTTTTTTTAAACCGGCCTTTTTTTGTTTTCCTTTTATATTGTGTGGCTGCCTCTTAGGGATTACTGCTGTTGGACCCACAAATTCTGACAAAGGAATGCGATAGATGACCAAAATTGGCGTAAAAGAGCTTGTTGAGAGAGCCAATGAACAAGTCACAACCTTGTCACCTGAAAATGCACTGGAAGGCCAGCAGCAAGGCCAGATGTTGCTGGTTGATATTCGCGATGTGCGCGAACTAAACCGGGAAGGGCGCGTAGAAAATGCAGTCCATGCACCGCGCGGTATGCTTGAATTCTGGTTTGATGCGGAAAGCCCCTATCACCGTGAGGTATTTGCTGAAGAAAGCCAGACCTATGTGTTATTTTGTGCAGCAGGCTGGCGCTCTGCGCTTGCAGCGAAATCGTTGATGGATATGGGGTTTGAAAATATTGCTCATATTGATGGCGGCTTTGGCGCAATGAAGGACGCAGGCGCTACGCTGGTTGAAAAGAAATCCTCATAGGTTGTTTTAATCAACCATTAATTCGGGATTGAAACCCAATGTTCCTCTCCGTCTTTGAACTTTTTAAAATTGGCATTGGCCCATCATCTTCCCACACGATTGGGCCGATGGTGGCCGGAAGCCGGTTTCTGGACGAAATTCTCAACGGAGACTGGCCAAGGCCGGCGTCGGACGGGGTCACTCATATTTCAGTTTCTTTGCATGGCTCGCTCGCCTTCACCGGTAAGGGCCATGCAACAGACCGCGCAATATTGCTTGGTTTGGCCGGCAAATCACCCTCCAGCGTGACACGCAGTGAGGCAGATGCGGCGATTGCCGCCATACATAAAGAGAAAAAAATCTCTCCAAATGGGCACCCGGCTTATGATTTCTCACCAGATTCTGATCTGGTCTTTGATTATGAAACCATTTTGCCGGGCCATACCAATGGCATGATATTCTTCGCCTATGCGGCCGATGGCCGTATGCTGCTCAAACGGGTGTATTACTCCATCGGCGGAGGGTTTATTGCCAGCGAAGAGGAACTTGCAAAGCAGCAAGATGCTAGCGCTCCTCAAAATGTGCCATTTCCATTTGAAAATGCTGATCAAATGCTCCAAATGGCAAATCAGTCCGGCCTCTCCATTGGCAGCATGAAGCGGGAAAATGAAATCGCTGATATGAGCGCCAATGCGCTTTCTGATGGATTGATGGATATTTGGGATGTGATGGAATCAAGCATTGTGCAGGGATTTGATGCAGAGGGTGAATTGCCCGGTGGCCTCAAGGTTAAACGGCGTGCTGGGAAAATTCATGAAAAATTACTGGATGACTGGCGATCAAACAAGCCCAACCCATTGCTTGCCAATGATTGGTTGCAGGCGTTTGCCATGGCGGTCAATGAGGAAAACGCTTCAGGTGGCAGGGTCGTTACCGCCCCCACCAATGGGGCGGCCGGAGTTATCCCTGCGACCTTGAGCTATTATTTGAAATTCTTTCCAGATGCCGAAAAATCAAGCATTGAGGAGTTTTTGCTGACCGCATCCGCCATTGGCGGGATCATCAAGCATAATGCCTCCATTTCCGGCGCAGAGGTGGGGTGTCAGGGAGAAATTGGTTCAGCCTCGGCCATGGCTGCGGCAGGGCTTGCAGCGATTATGGGTGGCACGCCTGCACAGGTAGAAAACGCAGCTGAAATTGCTCTGGAACACCATCTTGGCATGACCTGCGACCCCATAGGCGGATTGGTTCAGATACCGTGCATTGAGCGCAATGGCATGGGTGCCATTAAGGCTGTTTCTGCAGCATCGCTGGCGATGAAAGGGGATGGGACCCATTTCGTATCGCTGGACGCCTGTATCAAGACCATGGGTGAAACCGGGCGCGACATGAATGCCCGGTATAAAGAAACCAGTCTTGGCGGATTGGCGGTGAATGTTGTTGAATGTTGATCGTGCGAGTTTCAACTGAGGCCTTAAAGCACTAGACTCTCATCATGACATTAAATCTGGTAAAGCTCTGCGTTGGCATCTCCTCTGTTGAGGAGCTACAGGCACATCTGGATTTTCGGATTTCTGAAAAACGCGCCCTTGGCCAAATCCACGAACCGACCCACACCACCCGCATGGTGCCCAAACGCGCGCCTGAGTTACTCGACGGTGGTTCGCTCTATTGGGTTATCAAGGGCAAGGTGCAGGTTCGCCAGATATTGGTGGATATTCGCCCGTTTACTGACGGGCAGGGGATAAAGCGCTGTGATTTGGTAATGGAGCCACGCCTCATTCTAACAGAGTGGCAGCCGCGCCGGGCATTTCAGGGCTGGCGCTATCTCAAAGTTGAGGACAGCCCCCGAGATATTGGAAATTCAGGAAGTGGCATAAATGCACTACCTCCAGAATTACGCTCGGAACTGGCAAATTTGGGTCTTCTTTAAAACCTCTTTTGTAAAAAGAATGGGGCCAAACCACTAAGGTTCAGCCCCACTTTAAATTCACAATATCTGCAATGCCAGAATATTAGCTAAAGAAGCCAC
Organism: Rhizobiaceae bacterium; assembly: GCA_016763155.1. Lineage (GTDB taxonomy): Bacteria > Pseudomonadota > Alphaproteobacteria > Rhizobiales > Rhizobiaceae. The sequence goes on along the minus strand of JAESUH010000011.1, from coordinate 7,111 downwards.
CAGCGCGACTCCACCAGCCGCCCCGTTTTTTCGGCTCTTCTGCGCCTTCTTCTGACTTTTCACCTGAGGATTGAACCACAGGTTCGCTATTGGTTGCTTCCACTGGATTGCGAGGGCGTCTTGTGTTTCTGCCCGTTGCTGATGCGGCCTCAGTTTCAGAAGCCTCCTCCTGAGGAGCAGCTTCCTGACTTTCAGCTTGTTCAGCTACAGGTTCAACATCGCTAACAGTGTTATCTGAAACGGTTGCTGTGGCTTCTTCAGAACTGTCGGTGGTTTCCACCTTGTCTGATTTAGCTTTTCTCGGGCGTCGATTATTGCGCCGGTTTGGCTTCTCAGCAACGCTTTCTTCGCTTTCAACAGCTTCAACAACTGTCTCTGGGGCTGCATCCGGCTGAGCAGTATTTGCTTCGCCATCAGTTGTTTCACTATCGGCAGAAACTGCATTTTCTTCAGTCTGTGTTTCTTCGGCTGAACCACGTTTTCCACCGCGTTTACCCCGGCGGCGACGACGTTTCTGGCCTTTTTCTTCGCCATCTGCATCTTCGGAGGTTTCAACTGTAGAATTGTCAGCTAGCACAGGTTGAGCGTTATCTTCGCTCACGGTCTCTGGCTGTTCAGCATTATTCTCGTCTGGACGTCCTTTACCGCGACGACGACGACGACGTTTTCTTGGTTCGCCATCTTCCTCATCGCCAGAGCCAGAATTCTGCCCGCCAGTATTTTCCGGCTCGGCACCGCTATTAACATCAATATGCGATTGTTTCTTGGGCTTTCCTCTTGCAGGCTCGCCTTTCTCAACGGTGAAGTCCTGCCCCTGGATATTCATATCTCCTTCGATCAGAATTTTCAGGCCAAAACGTTCTTCCAGTTCCATCAGGGACTGGCGTTTATAGTTGAGAATGTTCAGTGCAATGATCGGTGTGGTTTTAACCAGCACATCAAAGCGTGAATGTTTTGCAAGATACTCTTCAATAGAGCGGAACACATGAAGTGAAATCGCTGATTCTGAACGTATGTGACCCAGTCCCTGACAATGGGGACAGACATCCATTGTGCTTTCCAGTACGCTGGCGCGAATACGCTGGCGAGACATTTCCATCAGGCCAAAATGGGAAATCCGCCCAACCTGAATGCGTGCCCGGTCATTTTTCAGACAGTCTTTCATCTTTTTCTCGACGGAGCGATTGTTACGCTTTTCTTCCATGTCGATGAAATCGATGACGATCAGGCCTGCAAGATCGCGCAATCTCAATTGGCGCGCGACTTCTTCCGCTGCTTCCAGGTTTGTCTGGTAGGCTGTATCTTCGATTGAGTGTTCGCGGGTCGAGCGACCGGAGTTCACGTCGATTGCAACCAGTGCTTCGGTTTGGTTGATCACCAGATAGCCGCCGGATTTCAGCGTTACCTGCGGTGCAACCATTTGTTCCAGATGTGCTTCAACGCCAAATTTGCTGAATATTGTCTGGCTGTCTTCATACTGTTTCACGTTATCCACGTGATCAGGCATCAACATGCCCATAAAGTCTTTGGCTTCCTGGAAGCCAGCTTCACCGGAAACCAGAATTTCGTTGATGTCTTTATTGTAGAGATCACGAATAGAGCGTTTGACCAGGCTGCCTTCTTCATAGACGAGGCACGGGGCTGATGAAGCGAGGGTCAGGCTGCGAACCTTTTCCCAAAGTCGCATCAAATAATCAAAATCCCGAGTGATTTCAGCTTTGGTACGGGTCGCGCCAGCGGTGCGCAGGATAACGCCCATGCCTTCTGGTACGGCCAGATCATTTGCGATTGATTTAAGACGCTTACGATCGCTAGCATTGGTGATTTTACGTGAAATACCACCACCGCGAGCAGTGTTTGGCATCAATACGGAATAACGCCCGGCAAGTGATAAATAGGTGGTAAGAGCTGCACCCTTATTGCCACGTTCTTCTTTAACAACCTGAACAAGCAGAACCTGACGGCGTTTAATCACTTCCTGAATTTTATATTGTCTGCGGCTCTTGCGGCGTACAGGCACTTCTTCAAGCGCATCTTCCTGGCCAACAGATTCTACATCGTCTTCGCCATTGGAATCTGACTCAGTTTCTGAAGCTTCAGCTTTCTTAGGGCCTCTTCTTCTTGAGCGGCGTGAACGCTTTTTGCGTGGCTCTTCTGTCGCTTCTTCCTCGGAAGAAGCCTCGGTTGGAGTTTCTTCAGAAGAGGTTTTTGCAGCTTCGGCAACAATCTCTACGTCAGCAGCGGGCTCTGGATTGGCCTCTGCTTCTGCAACCGGCGCTGTTTCAGCTTTTGGTGCCTCTTCAGCAACTACTTCATCGCTTTTTTCTTCTACGGCTTTGCGTTTGCGTCTTGTGGTGCGCCGCTTGGGCTTTTCAGCAGGAGCTTCTTCTGCAGCAACGACTTCTTCGGTCACATCGCTTTTTTCTTCAGCTGCGTCCTTTTCGCTCGGTGCGCTTTCCTTGGATTCTGCCGTTACGCTATCTTTAGCAGTTTCAACTTTTTCCTCGGTGGCTTCCACTTTCTTGGTGACGCGTTTTCTTCTGGTGGTCCGCCGTTTAGGTTTTTCTGCAACGGGCTCTTCTTCTTCGCCATCTGAAGAGGATTCGTCTTCTGAATCAGGCTCTGAGGCTGGTTCGGAAATTGAATCCATTTCAACAATTGCGGACATGATTTTCGGATCACCTTCCGAAGCATCATCCTCACCCGGTTCGCCATTTTCTGGCTCGGGTGCCGGTGTGTCTGTATCCGCTACTTCTTTTGTCGCGACTACATCTTCACTGGCTGTTTCAACTACTTCCGTTTCGGCAGATTCTGCCTCAACTGTTTTTGTTTCACTAGGAGCAGGGGCTTCATCTGTGGATGGAGCGTCAGCATTGGAAGCATCAGCGCTCTCATCTTTATCTGTAGTTTCAGCATTTGCTTCTACAGCATCGCTATCTTCGCTGGTCTCGGAAGATTTTGCCCGGGAGCGGCGTCTTGGACGGCGATTTCTTTTTGGTTTCTTTGGCTCGGCTTCAGCTTCACCATCTTCTGCAGGTGCAGCATCGATGACTTCAACGCTATCGCCTTCTTCAGCAGCATCAGTATCAGCATCAGTATCAGTATCAGTATCAGTATCAGTATCAGTATCAGTATCAGTATTGTTACCGTTGTCACCATTATCTGTGTCAGAAGCTTCGTCGCGATCATCATCTTCTTTGCGTGAAGCGCGCGCGTCTTCTGCCTCGGCTTCAAGCAAAGCAATACGGTCAGCGACCGGTATTTGGTAATAGTCCGGGTGGATTTCACTAAAGGCTAAAAAGCCGTGACGATTTCCGCCATAGTCAACAAAAGCAGCCTGTAGAGAGGGCTCTACACGGGTAACTTTCGCCAAATAAATATTGCCACGGAGTTGTCTTTTCTCCTGGCTTTCAAAATCAAATTCTTCTACACGATTGCCGCGCACCACGGCCACCCGGGTTTCTTCCGGGTGGGAGGCGTCGATTAACATCTTGTTGGTAGCCATTATTAATTATCTCCGCAAACGCGGATCCGGTCGATAGCTCGAAAACATACTCGTGTTGTTCAAGCGATATCGCTTGTCTTCCAGCCAAAACAAGGCGGATGATTATATTCCGGAAAAGGTTTGCAATTGCAAAAGCGGGAGCGAACCAACTGAGCGGGTCAGACAACATGCCCGTAGGGGCAAAGGAATGCACGGTAAAATTCCGGCTCCTTTTCTGACTTTCCATACTCATTTCAGCGGTTCCGTCCACTTTTTGTTACATAAAGATCGTTCAGCTCGCCAATACTGCTCTTTATGGAGCGTATCGTGCGTTGCCCAGATCGGTGATGCATTTCCCAGCCATATTATGGTACCTTGAGAAACACAGTATCGATGCCTTTATCTCAATTGATCTGTTTCATCAGAAATGAGAAAAAGCGCGAATTTTTCGTTAGATTCATTACAAACAGCCAAAATGTTCAACTATTTGCAAAATTTAAATACAATTAGAGAGTGCCGTTTCCGGTAAAACCCCAGCCGCTGGTAATTAATTTCAACGCGGTCGTTTCACATTTGCGAGCAAACCCGAACAACCTCAGCAGTCTGGCGTTTTTCCTCGTACCGCCATCACATTGCAATTTGTTTCAAATCCAACCACTTATAGTTATGCAAAAGGCGCAATTAATACAAGGAAATAAAATTTTCCGACAATTTTAGGGTAAATTATCTACTGGAAATGAGGCTTTATCGGTTTGAATAAATCCATTCGGCAGAAAGCTCTTTTGTATTTTGACTTTGAAATTACTAAATGCCTGCTATTGCAGTCATGGAATTGCAGAAATTGAGTCGCTTCAAAAAGGTGCAGCATCCGTGCAAATTCAAGTGCGTTCACAACAGCAATTGAAAAGATGGCCGCAAATGCGGGGAGGGCTGCTGTGATGCGCTTGTTGCTGATCTTTGCATGCATGTTTTTTGCACTTGTCGCGGATAGCTTCGCCCAACCCGAACCCTCAGAAAACAATAAGCCCGGTGCTGTTGGTTTTGCTGTGCGGATTATGGGAGATGATAACAGCACCCGTATGTTGATGGATTTTGATACGAAACTCACCATCAACATCCAATATATGGACCAGCCACGGCGCATTGTGATCGATTTGCCGAAGACCGTATTTCGGTTTGCTGGAGGAAAAACGGCAATTGAACCGCGTGGCCTGGTCGATCTGGTTCGCCATGGGGCCATCTCCAAGGAAACCACTCGTATCGTTCTTACACTTAAAGGTGCAGCGAAGGTCTCAAGCCAGGAAATTTCCGAACTGAAATCCGGCATTGGTCATCGTTTGATCTTGGATATTGATGCAATATCTCAGCAGGATTTTACCAAGCTCATTGAAGAGCAAAACAAAATTCGCGGTGCCAGTGGCGCTGTTGCCAAAAAGGGTGACCGGGTCTTCAAGAACAAAAATACCAACGCTGGTAAAAACAATGGGCGCTTTACAATTATAATTGATCCGGGCCATGGCGGAATTGATGGGGGTGCTGTCGGGGTTGGGGGAACCAAGGAAAAGACAATTACCTTTGCCGTGGCGGTGCAACTTAAAAAGAAGCTGGAAAAGATTGGCCCCTTCGATGTGGTTTTAACCCGTGATGAGGATGTATTTGTTTCCCTCAGGCAAAGGGTGGATTTCACCAGAACTGCCCAGGCAGATCTGTTCATATCCATTCATGCAGATAGCCTATCCCAGCGCCGCGTTAGAGGGTCGACCATTTACACCCTATCCAAAAAGGCATCTGACAGACTGTCAGCGAGCCTTGCTGCATCAGAAAATCTTTCAGATTTGGTTGCCGGGCTGGCTTTGCCTGAAGAAAAAGAGGTGGTGACTGACATTCTGGTTGAACTGACTGCGCGTGAAACAATCCGGTTTTCCAGACATTTTTCCGGTATTTTGGCCGGCACACTAAAAAACGGAATAACCCTGATTAAAAACCCTCAGCGCTATGCAGCCTTCGGGGTTTTAAAGGCGCCGGAAGTGCCAAGTGTCCTGCTTGAATTGGGGTATCTGTCTAATAAAGAAGACGAAAAACTTATGAATTCAAAACTGTGGCAGGCCAAAGTGGCAAGATTGGTGAGTGAGGCGGTCTTGAAATTTTTCAAACCGAGATTACCCTTACCGTTACAACCGTGATTTAATATCCTTTGATATTGCCGATGGTAAGGGGTTGTTTACCCTGTTGGACATATTTTTCCCCCATTGTATATGCTACTGATTCTGCATTGAAGGCTCAATACTTGCTGCTCAGACCACAATATAAGTGAAACCAGACTAAATGTTTTTTAAAATATTCGGCTATCTCTTTGGAATCGGTATATTATTTGCGATTGCTGCAATCGCAGGTGTCGGCTGGTATGTGAGTGAATTGTCAAAAGATTTGCCAGATTTTGAGGTTTTGAACGCTTATGAGCCGCCAGTAACCACCCGCATTCATGCCAGTGATGGTGATTTAATGGCCGAATATGCGCGCCAGCGCAGGCTGTATCTGCCCATTCAGGCCATGCCGGAATTGATCAAGGCCGCGTTTTTATCTGCGGAAGACAAGAATTTTTATAAGCATTTCGGCATTGATCCAACCGGCCTTGCCCGCGCTGTTATCACCAATATTCGCAATTATGGCAGCGGACGCCGCGCCATTGGTGCCTCGACCATTACTCAACAGGTTGCAAAGAACTTTCTATTGTCGAATGAGCGCTCCATTGATCGTAAAATCAAGGAAGCGATTCTGTCGCTACGAATTGAGCAGGCCTATTCAAAAAACCGAATTCTTGAACTGTATCTGAATGAAATTTTTCTGGGTCTTGGAGCATACGGTGTTGCTGGTGCTTCGTTGACCTATTTTGATAAAGCAGTTCAGGAAATAGAACTGCATGAAGCGGCCTATTTGGCAGCACTTCCCAAAGCACCTAATAATTATCACCCTTTTAAACATACCGAACGGGCAATCATACGGCGCAATTGGGTGATCGATCGCATGGTTCAAAACGGCTATGTCAGTTTCGAAGAGGGTGAAAAGGCAAAAGCACACAAACTGGAAGTTAACCCGAGACGCCGGTCAACCTATCTGGCTGCATCGGAGTATTTCTCCGAAGAAGTTCGCCGGGAAATCGTTACACGTTACGGTGAAACGGCCCTTTATGAAGGCGGGTTATCGATCCGCACGACCCTTGATCCAAAACTACAGATCATGGCGCGCAAGGCGTTGATGGATGGTCTTGTCAAATTCGATATTGTCGATGGTTATCGCGGTGCTCGTGAGAAAATCGAACTTGGCAATGACTGGGGCCTGTCTATTGCTAAAGTAAAAGGGCTTTCCGACGTTCCTGAATGGAAGCTTGCTGTTATTTTATCTTCTGATGAAACCAGCGCTTCATTCGGTATCAAGCCAAAGAAAGAAACTTCAGGTGCTCTCTCCAGCGAACGTAAAACTGGTCGGTTGTTTTTGGAAGACATGAAATGGGCAAAGAAAATTCGCATCAAGGATGAGAAAAACCGCACTGCCAAAAAGGTGAATGACATCCTTGAGGTCGGAGATGTGATATTTGTCGAGGCTATGGAAAGGGATAATCCCGATACT
>JAESUH010000109.1 GCA_016763155.1 Rhizobiaceae bacterium | reverse complement strand
AACGCTCTGCCATCCGAATTGCAGGCTGTGTTGAAATATGCTTCCGAAGCTGAGAACTCAAACTTCTATTGGCACAACACAAAACGTTATGCTGACGATCTAGTGAAGCTGCGTGATGAGCAAGGCGTGAACATCCACAGAACTCCGGATTCAGTAATGGCCGGACAGTTGGACGCTTGGGACATTGTGGTTGATCGTATCTCCAAGGAAGATGAATTCTTTGCCAAAGTGATTGAATCTCAGAAAGTTTACGCCAAAAACGTAATGAACTATCTGAACCTCAACACGCCAGACTACAAACTGGCTTACAAGCACTACTTCGGCTAAGGGCTGCTGAATTAAGAGCTATGGCTCCGGGGGTCGATAACCGACCTCCGGAGTTTGTTAATGTCTGGAGAAAACTGTGACGACAAAGATTATTTATGCAATCGAAGGATTGAGCATCTGGGTAGGACGAGCCTTTGGCTGGTGCATTTTGATCCTCACACTATCTGTTTCCTACGAAGTGTTTGTTCGTTACGTATTGAATTCTCCAACCGTGTGGGCCTTTGATATGATGGTCCAGATGTACGGTGCGCTATTTTTGATGGCTGGCCCCTATGCACTCGCCCAGGATACCCATGTAAGAGGCGATGTGGTCTACCGGCTATTTTCCGTTCGTTGGCAGGCGAGGGTGGATTTCACCCTTTATATCCTGTTCTTTTTCCCCGGCATGTTCGCGCTGTTTTGGTACGGCATTGAGATTGCTTCCGATAGTTGGCGCTATAAAGAGGTCAGCTGGAACAGCCCGGCCCGAATTCAGATTTATTTCTTCAAAACATTGATCCCGGTCGCCGGCTTCCTGCTCATGCTTCAGGGTACAGCGGAGCTGATGCGTTGCTGGCGTGCGATGAAAACCGGTGTCTGGATGAAGCGTCTGGATGACGTCCACGAAACGGAAGACCTGTTGATGAATGAAGATTTGCCGAGACCTTCCTCAGAACCTTCCAAGGGCTAATGTCCGCTAGGCACGAAATTTACTATTTAGAGAGATAAGTATGACCAATCCTGAAATCGCCATCGTAATGTTGTGCCTGTTTATCGTGCTGGTGCTGTTGGGCTTCCCAATCGCCTTCACGCTGTTGGCCATGGGCGTTGCATTCGGCTATTACGCCTATTATCAGGGCGGCATCGAAACATTCTCCGACATATTCAGCAACAATATTTTCTACCTGCTGAACCAGAATACTTATTCGGTGATGGAAAACGACACGCTGGTGGCAATCCCGCTCTTCCTGTTCATGGGCTATGTGGTGGAACGCGCCAATATCGTTAGCAAGCTGTTCTTCTCCCTGCAAATGGCGGCCCGTAACCTGCCCGGTTCCATGGCGATTGCCGCGCTGATTACCTGCGCGGTATTCTCAACCGCCTCCGGCATCGTTGGTGCTGTGGTAACCCTGATGGGTCTGCTGGCATTCCCGGCCATGGCCAGCGCCAACTACAACAAAGAATTCGCCGCAGGCGTTATTTGCGCTGGTGGTACGCTGGGCATTTTGATCCCTCCATCCATCATGTTGATTGTTTACGCAGCGATTGCAGAGCTTTCACCGCTCCGCCTTTATGCTGCCGCGGTTTTCCCTGGCCTGATACTGGCCGGTCTTTATATCGTCTATGTGATCGTGCGCGTTTATATAAATCCGTCACTGGCACCAAAACCCAAAGAAGAAGATGTGCCACCAAAAGCCCAAATCTATATGGATTTGTTGATCTCCTTTGTACCGCTAACGGTGCTGATCGCGCTGGTCCTGGGTTCTATTCTCGGCGGCTTGGCAACACCGGCAGAAGCTGCCGCAATGGGCGCATTGGGTGGTCTGGTTCTGGCTGCAATTTATCGTTCGCTGAGTTGGCAAAAGGTAAAAGAAAGTGTTTTTCTGACCGCAAAAGCCACCGCAATGGTATGCTGGCTGTTCGTTGGTTCATGGACCTTTGCCTCGATATTCTCCTATCTTGGCGGCCACGACATCATCAAGGACTGGGTGCTTGGTATGAATCTGGAACCATGGCAATTCCTCGTCATCGCCCAGATGATTATCTTCTTCCTCGGCTGGCCGCTGGAATGGTCCGAAATTTTGATTATTTTCGTGCCGATCTTCCTGCCAATGCTTGAGACATTTGGCGTCAATCCATATTTCTTCGCAATGCTGGTTGCGCTTAACCTACAAACCTCATTCCTTACCCCGCCAATGGCGATGTCGGCGTACTACTTAAAAGGGGTGCTTCGAGACCAGATTGAGCTGATGGAAATTTTCAGGGGTATTATGCCTTATCTTGGCATCGTGATTTTCTCGATGGTGCTGATGTATCAGTTCCCGGGCATTGCGCTCTGGTTCCCAGACTATCTGTTTGGCGTGTATATTCCTTAGGCTGAAAATTTAAGGAACCAAACCATGCATTACACTTTGTCAGCCGTTGATGCGGCCAGAAAAATCCGGGAAGGCCAGATTTCGTCAGTAGATCTGGTCAAGTCCTGCCTCAATCGAATTGAGGAAACGGATGGAAAAGTAAAAGCTTGGGCTCACCTGGAGCCCGAATACGCACTGGCTCAGGCCGAAAAACTGGACGCCATTAGAAAGGCCGGTCGCCCGATTGGTCCGTTGCATGGGATTCCTGTTGGCCTGAAAGATATCGTTGATACCAAAGATCAGCCAACCCAAAGGGGCAGTTCAATTTTTGCAGGGCGTCAGCCCAAAAAAGATGCGGCAATTGTTGAACGCCTAATTGATGCTGGTGCGGTCATTATGGGTAAAACGGTGACAACTGAACTGGCTTTCGTTCACGCTAATGAAACCCGCAATCCCCATAACCCGGAATACTCTCCTGGCGGCTCGTCCAGCGGTTCTGTTGCCGCGGTTGCGGCCCTACAGGTGCCACTGGCAATCGGCACACAGACCAATGGTTCTGTCATTCGCCCAGCGTCATTTTGTGGCGTATACGGGTTCAAGCCGACCAACGGTGTAATCTCGCGAAGAGGGATTTTACAAACCTCGATATCGCTGGATCAGGTAGGGACATTTGGCCGTAGCATTGATGATGTCGCTTTGCTTGCAGACGCACTTGCTGCCTATGATCCGACCGACACCTTGTCTTACGCAAGGCCTCGGCCACATATGTTGGAAGGTGCGCGAGCAGAAGCGCCTGTGGAGCCAGCGCTTGCCTGGCTTGACCTTCCCTTTAGCGACCGCCTCAATGATGATGCCCGCGAAGGGCTGGATGAAGTCCTCAACGCGCTTGGTGCAAGGGTTGAGAAACTACCTGCACCCTCAGCTTTCAGTTCTTTGGTCGAAGTCCAGAGAACCATTCACGAATATGAGATTTGCCAACATCTGGAAAAAGAATTTACCGATCATTGGGATCAGGTCAGTTCAACGCTCCAGCCAGTGATTGAGCACGGCAGGACCCTGAGTGCAGCACAATATGAAGATGCGCTGGGTACGATGAAAGCCGCAAAAGAATTTTTTGCCACCTTCTTCAATGACTATGATGCAATCATTGCACCAAGCGCCACAGGCGAAGCGCCAAAATTCGGTAATGGCACTGGCGATCCAATATTTTGCACAATCTGGACATTGGCTGGATTGCCCGCTTTGAATTTACCATTGCTAATGGGGAGTAATGAGCTTCCAATTGGTGTACAATTGATCGGTGCAGCTGAAGAGGACGACCGATTGCTAAGGACCGCAAGTTGGGTTGTGCAGGAATTACAGCCAAATGCGGCTTAAACTTACAGATTTCGAAAACAAGGAGCAGGTATCATGCTTTCCAAGACGACAAAACTAATTGTAGGCTTTCTCGGCACAGCCTTGATGACCACATTTATCGTAGGAATTGCCTATAGTATTTCTACAGGCTTTGCCGGGTTCTGGGGCGGTCTGCCATTCTGGGTTATTTCCGTGTCAGTCCTTGCCATGGCATTTTATGATTTTTGGGACGAGTGCATCCGCAACAAAAATTAGACCCAAATGAGCATCAATCTCTCATCCTAAAGACACAAAGCCACGGATGGTTCTGAATGATGTTGTTTGTTTGCGCTTCCTGATAGTTCCCAAAGGGGAAATATCAGGTTCTAACGAAGATCAATTCTGAAATTTTTCCGTGGTTATAAACCCAGGCTTCGCAGTCTTCTTTTGGGAAAATATAATCTGGCGGGCAATTCACGGGATCAAGGTCTTCCAGATATACAACCATGTCGTCCATGGTTGCAGAGAATTTGTCAGCAGCAGCCCTGTCTCCCAACATCTCTTCAAATTCTTTGATGAATTCACTATCGGCTTCTATTTCACTTACAATACGCATTCCGGGCGCTCCATACGATTCGTTAGAACCCACAGCTTGCCCCCAAATGGTAACTAGGGAGTTAATTTGAATTTAATGGACAGTTAATGCGAGGGGGGCGGCCAAACTCTTATCGACTTTTCAATGGTGGCCAAAATAAAAATGTCCCCCCGGTAGGGGCGTTGACCGGGAGGACATACTGGTTAGCAAAAACTATTGGAAAGCCAACCAACCAGTATTTCTAATTTGTTTCGCAACAGGTCTCCCTGTTCCTGACCTCAATTTAGGTGGAAGTTTGGGTGGCGTATGTGCATTCCATCACACACCGACGTTTTATACATTGGGATATTTGGCCACATTTGTTCACAACATCGTATGAGGCCTAGCTATGGCCACATAATTGAGTAATATCCGCAAACTGAAATCAAAACGAGACCACTCATGTTTGCAGCATTTTTCCCTAATCCACGATTGTTTTTCCCGGCGCTAATTGTTTGGACCGCCATTTCGGTAGGCATTTGGTATTCTGTAGGTTTGGATATCGGTGAGTATTTTGGTTTTGAAAAAGCAGCTGCTGACGCATTACCAATTGTTGGCCTGCATTATTTCTGGGCACCAGAATTT
>JAESUH010000108.1 GCA_016763155.1 Rhizobiaceae bacterium | reverse complement strand
TTTCCCAGAACGTGCGAAATTTTGTTGCTCCGTCAAGCTGAGCGCTTTCTTCCAGATCTCTGGGAATGGAGACAAAAAAATCATACATCAGCCAGACCACAATCGGCAGATTGACCACGCAATAGGTGAGGATCAGTGCCAGATGGGTGTCCAGCAAGTGCAACTTCTGGAACATCATATAAATTGGAACCACCACCACGATGGGGGCTAAAATGCGCTGGGATATCATCCAGAATAATATATCGCCATTACCAAGATGACGTTTGAAATGAGAAGATAATGCCCGTACGAGAATAACGAATATTGCCAGAGAAACGGCCATAGCCAAACGCCAGTCGACGCCAAAAGCCCCGACCACGTACATCGCAACTCCCATGGAAATGACGAAAATCATTATGCTGCCGAATTTTGGTTTATATTCAATTCGAGCCAGTGCGTAGGCGGCCATGGAGCCAATCAATACACACAGCAGAGTGGAAAAAACAGCAATGATGACTGAGTTGAGATAGGCAAAAAGCGTGTCTTCATAATCATAAACGAACAGATCTTTCCATGCATGCAGGCTCGGCTGGAAATCCACCCATGGCAGATAGAACGGACCGGTATTAACGTCGACCGCTTCCTTCACCGAAGTGATTACGATCCAGTAAATCGGAAAGAGCACAAACAGCGACCACAGGATCAGCGCCAGATAGACCAGAAACAGCTTGCCCGGCGGTATTTTACCCAGCACTAGAGGCTGGAACAGACGGGCGTAAAGCGATGGTTTTGCAATATTGCTCATGATTTCCTCACATATTGCAAGACGATAAGATTGAAGAAGGATACGCAAATCACCACGGTGACGAACAAGAGCAGATAGGCAATTGCTGCTGATTGGCCAAGGTCTAGCGTGCGCCATGCAAACAGTGAATGAAGGCTCATGGATTCGGTTGCAATGCCCGGGCCACCGGAAGTCATGATGTTTGGTAAATCAATGATTTTGAATGCTTCGATCATACGGATCAGCATAACGGATGCTGCCACCGGCATAATTTGCGGCCATGTGATTTCACGAAATATTTGCCAGCCAGATGCGCCATCAACCTCGGCAGCTTCGGAATGATCGCGTGGCACGTTTTCGCAAGCAGCGAGCAGGATAACGAAGATGAAGGGTATCCACTGCCATGAATCGGCGATGATGATGAAAGAACGAGCGGCCCATGCACTGGTTGCCCATGAATACTCGCCAAGGCCAACCCATTGCCAGACTGGGGAAAACGGGCCCTTGGTGGTATCTGCCAGCATTCTAAATGCATAGCCAATGCCAATTGGCGTGATCATCAGGGGGATGAAAAACACGATGCGAAAGAAGGTTTTTCCCCGGATTTGCTGCGAACAAAGCAACGCCAATCCAAGCCCGATACCGAATTGTATGGCGCAACCGACGAATACATAAAAGAGAGTTACACCAAGGGTACCGAAGCGGTTTCCACTGAGCAGTGTCGCGGCCAGCATGAGAACCAGGCCGAATGCCATTGATGCGGTAATTGAGCGTCCGACAAAACCAAGCAAATTAAAGCGTGTCGAACAAAACTTATAGAGCCACCATAAAATTCCGGCACCTGCCACGAGGATTAACACCCAGCCCATCAGGCTTATTTCAGTGAATTTGCCCAGAAAATGATATTGCTCGGAACCAAAAAACTGCTTCTCGAAATTCCTAAAACCAACGAAACGAACCTTATACCCGCCACCGCCCAAACGGACTCGCGAAAATGCCAGAATGAGCGATGCAACCAGTGGGAATATGGAAAAAATCAGAATTAATACCACGGCTGGCGTGATGAAAAAAGTACCGGCACGCTGGTCAATCCATTCACTTATGGAGACACGGCGCGGCGTAGAGCTTACCGCAATCCCGGCCAAGGCTAGCCCCGGCCGGGTTGCATTATTTTGATTATCTTTGGTCATTACAACTAAATTAGTTGGTTATGCCAAGAGACTATTTGTACATTTTGCTCTGGCTATCGCGGCCGAAATCTTCAGTGATTTCTTCCCAACCAGCTTCAATGTTGGCAACAGCTTCTGCAGCTGTAATCTCATCAGCAAGGAAACGCGCAACTTCACGGTCAAGCACTACGCTTGTATATTGTGAAGCACCCGGAATGGCTATGTCTGACGCCATGTTGGGGCTGTTCAAGCTGTCTTTGATCGCGCCGAGATAATTTTCGGCGAATGCTTTAGAGAAGCCAGCTTTGACCCAATTATCGGTGCTATCGAGTTGAGAGTTCCGATAAGGGTTATAGCCTGTCCAACCCATGGTCACATCGACATTAGATTGGGCTGCCTGATTCATATAAGACAGGAAGTCATAGGCTGCCTGCTTGACCTTGGCATCTGATTTTGCGTTGATCATACCTGACCAGCCACCAAATGCTGCAAATGGCGCATAGTTGATGCCATCGATTGCATGAGGGCAAATTTCAGCAGTACAGGAAACAAGCTTGCCTGTTGCAGTATCAAGAACCCGGTCTGAACCAGGCATTATGATTGCGCCAATTTTGCCTTTAATGGCTGCACCGTCTTTGTCGATTGAAAGCGGGCCAATATCACCCCAGTCAATCATCAAGGCGCAACGACCACCGGTGACAAGTGCACGTGTATCGCCGATATCATGGTTCAACTCATCAGGCGGGCCATATTTGCCGGTAGCCTTGTAGATGTTGAAGGCTTCGATCCAAGCTTCATTGTTGATTTTTGGCTTCATCGTATCAGCATCGAAGTAGATACCTTCGCCGGTGCCTTTGGTTTGAACGAAACCAGCGGCGATAGACTGAACTGCGAAGAAGGATTGTGCGTTACGCTTTTTGAAGATGCATGAGCCGTAATCCGGAGTGCCATCGCCATTCATGTCTGTGCCATTGGTGGCTTTGGCGATAGCCATATATTCAGCCCAGTTTGTAGGCGGTTTGAGGCCTGCTTTTTCCAACACATCTGTGCGGTAATACAGCATCTGGAAATCACCATCAATGGTAATCAGATAGGTGCTGCCTGCGATTTTTTGATTGTACTCGCGAAAATACGGCGCGATGTCAGCCATGTTGATCTTGGTATCCTTGGCCACATAGGCATCAAGATTTTCAAGTAGTCCGCCATCAACAAGTTCTACACCCCAGCCAGATGCAATCACAGCCACATCAATTGAGTTGGTGCCTGTGGCCCAATCGGTCAGGGTCTTTTGAAAGAGTTCCGCAAATGGAAGCTCATTGACCTTGATTTTTGCGCCGGTGGCAGCGGTGAATTCCTTGCCGCGCTCTACTAGCCGTTGTGCAATAACGGGGCCGGGACGAGTTAGAATATTGACCGTTATCCCTTCATATTGAGCCTGCGCAGGTGCGCCTAAAGCGAGCATACCAGCAAGTCCGGTCGCTGCTCCCAAAAGCGCGCGACTAAATGTATTCTTAGTAATTTTCATTTTCTTCTCCCTTTATATTTGGCCAATATCCAACACCGGCCATTTCTCCCAAAATAATGCTATCGTTGAGGATTAAAGGAGTCAATTGTGTAATTTCAATCGTTTAGCAAAGGTTTGTCGCTCGGGAAGTGATAGGGGATGACTTGTAAATGCAACTTTAGTGCAGCCCGATAAGGTGATACTAATAGTTTGGATGGCTGCAATTTTGCTTCAGCCAGTGAACAATAAAATATATTGAGAATGGGATTTATTTAAAATGGCAGACATTAAAGTTGCAATCGTAACGGGTGCAGGTTCCGGTATTGGTAAAGCGAGCGCTATTGCATTGCTTAACGCTGGGTGGACCACGGTATTTGTTGGACGGCGCGCGGAAGAACTTGAAGAGGCAATTGCAGAAGCTGGTGATGCGGGTGCCAATGCAATGGCTGCGCCTTGTGATGTGACCAAGCCAGATCAGGTTGATGCGCTATATGAAAGTATTGC
>JAESUH010000107.1 GCA_016763155.1 Rhizobiaceae bacterium | reverse complement strand
TTCTTCAGCTAAACATCTTGCCGGGCGCATTGGCCGACAGGTGGCAGAGGAAGCCATTCAAATTCACGGTGGCAATGGCATGACCTGGGAATATGCAGTCAGCCATTATGCAAAACGGATTATTATGATTGACCATTTATTTGGCGATACCGATCATCATCTGGAACGTTATATTTCACTTGAAGCCTAGGTCTATGACCTAAGCTTCATCAATAGAAAGGGCTTGTTATGAGCACATCGATCTCTGCACGACTAAAAGAAATGGGCATTGAATTGCCGGAACCGGCAACGCCTCTTGCAAGCTATGTGGGCTTTGTGCGTCAGGGCGATCTGGTGTTTGTCTCTGGGCAATTGCCACTGGTAAAGGGTGTCATGGTTTGCACCGGCCTGCATGGGGATACGGTTTCCATCGATGATGGTTCTGAGGCTGCCCGGGTTTGCGCGATCAATATTCTGGCGCAGATCAATGTCGCTTGTGATGGGGATATCGACCGGATCGTTCGTTGTATCCGCCTTGGTGGATTTGTTGCGTCTACTCCGACATTCACGGACCATCCGAAAGTCATCAATGGTGCGTCCGATTTCATGGGCGAAGCACTGGGTGAAAAAGGTGTTCATGCCAGAGCTGCTGTTGGCGTTGCTGCACTGCCGCTGAATGCCTGCGTTGAAATTGAAGCAACCTTCTCGATTGCCTGATTGGAACTGATATGACTGAAACTTTCGTCTCCCATCTGGAGTGTTCGATCACGGGCAAACGTTATGAGGCCGGAGAAATCCATGGCCTTTCCGAAGCCGGGCGTCCCTTGCTGGTGCGTTATGATCTGGAAAAAATGGCATCGCGCCTGAGCAAAGAAGACATTGCCAATTCCAAAGAGCTGGGCTTGTGGCGCTATGCTTCCATGTTGCCTGTGACCAAGGCAGAAAATCGCATTTCTTTGGGGGAAGTAGTAACGCCGCTCATCGCGCTTGAGCGTTCTGCAGCCTCGCTTGGGGCAAAATCTGGCAAGGTAATTGTCAAGGATGAAGGCCGCTTACCGACGGGCTCATTCAAGGCGCGTGGGCTTTGTCTTGCTGTATCGATGGCCAAGGAATTTGGTATTGAACATCTGGCAATCCCGACCAATGGCAATGCGGGTGCAGCAATGGCAGCTTACGCAAGCCGTGCCGGTCAGCGTTCTACGGTGTTTTGTCCTTCGGACACACCGGAAATCAATATCCGGGAAATTCAGCAGCAGGGCGGCGATACCTATATGGTCAATGGTCTTATCAATGATTGCGGTGCAATCGTTGGCGGCGGCAAGGAGGCCGTGGGCTGGTTCGATATTTCTACCCTGAAGGAGCCTTACCGAATTGAAGGTAAGAAGACGATGGGGCTGGAACTGGCAGAGCAATTTGGCTGGAAATTACCCGATGTGATATTCTATCCAACCGGTGGTGGCACTGGTTTGATCGGCATGTGGAAGGCGTTTCACGAGTTGAAAGAAATGGGCTGGATTGATGGTCCGATGCCTCGCATGGTTGCGGTTCAGGCCGAAGGCTGCGCGCCTATTGTGAAAGCATGGGAAGCTGGTGAAGAGCATGCGCCGCTTTGGGAAAATGCCCATACGGTGGCCGCTGGCATTCGTGTGCCGATTGCTGTTGGTGATTTCTTGATCATTCGTGCAGTGCGGGAATCCGATGGCTTTTGCATCACCTTGTCAGATGAAGAAATCATGGATGCGCGTAACGTCATTGCCAAAGAAGAAGGACTGCTATTATGCCCGGAAGGGGCGGCGACTGCGGCAGCTTATAAAACGGCGCTGGCAAAAGGGTTGGTTTCAGCAGATGACACCGCGATCCTTTTCAATTGTGCCACTGGTTTGAAATATCCTTTGGATCCGGTGAGCAATCATTTGGATAAGAATAAGGAAATCGACTACTCGCAATTTTGAGGGTTTGATGAAAACGAATGAAATGATCAGCCATCTGGATCATCTGGTGTTGACCGTACGTAACATTGATCAATCCGCGCATTTTTTTGCGCGGGTTTTGGGCGTGGAAATTGTTGAATTTGGCGAAGGGCGCAAAGCGCTTTCTTTTGGCAATCAAAAAATAAATTTGCAGACACTTGGCATGGAGACCCTGAATTATGCAGGGATTGGGTCCGGTGATATCTGTTTGATTAGCCAATGGTCGATGGATGAGATTATCTCTCATCTGAAATCGGTAGAAGTTGAGATTATTGAAGGTCCGCTGCAACGAAGCGGCGCTACGGGGCCAATCATGTCTGTTTATTTCAATGATCTCGACGGAAATTTAATCGAAATTGCTACGTATGATTTGGCCTAATAGGATAAATCATCTGCTTGAACATCGATATAATCCGGCTCCGGGTCTTCGATAAATCGGACACATAGAATGGTGTCTTTTTCTTCGAGAAGCGCCTTTAGCACACGGTGCATACCGTCCATCAACCGTCCTTTTGAACAAAGAATGATAGGAAACTCCAAATCTGTTTCCATCACTAGCTTAAAGTGTTCGGCAATCACTCTTCCTGTTGGTATTACGCTTCCATCGCCGAACCAGTAATTTTCATCAATCTCAGAAATTTCGTTGAGGTTGATTAAAGACGGTGTCAGGGATGAGGATAATTCGATTAGACGATGAACGTCCCAGGCGAAAAACCCATTCTTGGATGGGCGGAAATGGTATTGTTTTCTCATCCTGGCTGCATACATGATTGAGACAGCTTTCGCCATGACGGTCGAATGAATGATGAGGAATTGAAATGGAAATTTTGCGTATATCTGCTTTTTCTGACGGAGATACTGGCGGCAACCCGGCTGGTGTGGTGATTGAAGCGCAATTGCCTGATGCGGATGAAATGCAGAAAATTGCCCATGATGTGGGTTTCTCGGAAACTGCCTTTGCTACCCCTTATGAAGGCGGCTACCGGGTTCGATATTTTTCACCGGAATCCGAAGTGCCGTTTTGTGGTCACGCAACGATTGCGCTGGGTGCCGCTTTGGCGCGAAAAGAAGGTAATGGCGTATTCCAGCTGAAACTGAATGAGGCGGAGATTTCTGTCGAAGGCAGTAGCAACGGTGATTTGATCATGGCATCTCTGCAATCGCCACCAACTAAAAGCGAGCCTGCTGAACCAGCTTTAGTCGATGAAGCCTTGGCGTTGTTTGGCTATTCATATGATGATCTGGATATGAGAATGCCGCCTGCAATTGCGCAAGCCGGGGCGACCCATCTTATATTGACCTTGCAAGAGCGCCATAGGCTGGCGGCCATGGATTATGATCTGGATGCCGGGCGAGCGCTGATGAAAAAAGCGGGATTGGTGACGATCAGCCTGATTTATGTGGAAACCAATCAGCTGTTTCATGCGCGTAATGCCTTTGCTTCTGGCGGTGTGCTGGAAGATCCAGCAACCGGGGCTGCAGCAGCCGCATTGGCTGGGTATTTGCGAGATCTGGGTTGGTCGCATGAAGGCGAAATCGATGTCATTCAAGGGGAAGATATGGGTGCAAAATCCATCCTGAAGGCAGAGTTTTCGCAAGAGCCAGGAAGTGCCATCAAGGTCTCTGGATTTGCCCGTTTGATGTAGGCTTTATGGGTATGAAGGAAACAAGGCGTCGGTCTTGCCGGTGAGCCAATAAGCAAGGAGGCCTTGCCATTCTCGTGCCGCGATATCGGTGCGGCTGATGCTTTTACTCGGCTTCGGAGAGAATTTAAAATAATCCGAAGGGCCTCTGGTTCGATAATCGACTGGCCAAGGAATGATGTTTTTCCACCCGGCCTTGCGATAAATGCCAATCGAGCGTGGCATGTGGAAAGCTGAAGTTACTAATAACCAGTTTTCATCAGGGCTTGGTCTTACAGCCTCCAGAGAATATAGAGCGTTCTCGATTGTGTTGCGGGATTTATCTTCCAAAATGAGCCGTGTTTTATCGATGCCAAGATCGAGGAATATTGGTTCTGCGAGTACCGCGCCTGCTTTGTTTTTGGAGAGAATGGAGGATGATCCTCCAGAATATAAAACTTTAGCGGTGGGAAATTTTCTGGCCAGAATAATGCCTTCAAAAATTCGGTCAGCGGCAGAGTTTAGTTCCGAAACATTGCGGCCAGTTGAGACCACATTATCAATTCCCCCACCCAAAATGATGATGCCATGCACTTCACTGGGTAGGGGAGGTTTTTGAATACGTTCTTCAAGGGGAATGAGCAGCCAATACCCCAGAGGCGAAAACGAAATCATAAGCAGACTGAATGCTGCCAGGATTAGCGTTGCGCGGGATAGTTTTTTGAATTTTGTAGCCGATAAAAATAACCCGAATAATAGCAGCAGAATAACCATAACCGAAGGTTGAATTAAACTGCCGATAATTTTCGAAGCATAGAAAAACATCAAAAACCTATCAATTTACATTCTGGCCAGCGGCCCATGCAGAGGACCATGCCCATTGGAAATTATAACCGCCAAGCCAGCCGGTGACATCAACCACTTCGCCGATGAAATAGAGACCGGGCACGGATTTAGCTTCCATGGTTTTGCTGCTTAGTTCATTGGTGTCAATGCCGCCAAGGGTAACTTCAGCCGTGCGATAGCCTTCTGAGCCTGCAGGTTTGACCCGCCAATCATTGATGGCAGTCGATATTTTTTCAAGGTCTGCATTGCTCAAACCACCAATTGTGCCGCTTAATTTCGTGTGTTCTACCAAGAACTCTGCCACTCGAGAAGGGAGTATATCTGCGACAATTGTAGTGATGGCCTTTTTGCCGTGATCATCGCGCGCCTGTTTTAGTGCTGCAAGAGCGTCAAAATCTGGCCGCAATGAGATGATGATTTCATCGCCCTCTCGCCAGAGACTGGAGATTTGCAAGATGGACGGGCCGCTTAATCCACGATGAGTGAAGAGCAAGGCTTCATTGAAAGAAATGCCGTTGCAGCTTATCCGGGCATTGGTTGAAATGCCGGAGAGTTTTGAGGTTTGTTCGAGTAAAACTTTTTCAAAAGTCAGAGGCACTAGCGCCGGACGGGTCTCAATGATATTTAATCCGAACTGTTCGGCAATTTGATAGCCAAAGCCGGTTGCACCAATTTTTGGAATGGATTTACCACCAGAGGCAATGACCAGCGAATTGCACCGGGTTTTTTGGCCGTTCAGACGTAACTCGAATTGATCGCCGTCTTTTTCAATTTCTGTTGCGACAGTGTGCAAGCGAAGTTCGACTCCGGCCTGCGACATTTCGTTTAAAAGCAGATCAATTATCTGGTTGGATTGTCCATCGCAGAATAATTGTCCCAAAGCCTTCTCATGCCAGTCAATTCCATAGCGATCTACCAGATCGATAAAATCGTAATGGGTATATTGAGAGAGTGCCGATTTTACAAAATGTGGATTTTGCGACAGGAATGCATGGTGATCTGTTCTGGTGTTGGTGAAATTGCATCGGCCTCCGCCTGAGATACGAATTTTCTCCCCGACGGATTTTGCGTGATCAACAATTAATACTGAACACCCTCGTTGGGCAGCGGTGAAGGCGCAGAACATGCCTGCGGCTCCAGCGCCAATAATGATGACATCGTAGGAATTAGACATAATAAATCAACAAATTCTTGCTTTGGCGGCATTGTATTCCGCAGTCAGTTTTTCAATGTATTCCTGTGCTGACGTAACAGATTTGACAGCGCCAATGCCTTGTCCGCAACCCCAAATATCTTTCCATGCTTTGGCAGCATCGCCACTACCGGATGCAAAGCTCATTTTGCTTGGATCGCTTTCAGGCAAATTATCCGGATCGAGGCCGGCCCGGATGATGGAAGGTTTAAGATAGTTGCCATGCACGCCAGTAAACAGGTTTGTGTAGACGATATCGGAAGCGCCGCCATCTACAATTGCTTGCTTATATTCATCAATCGCACGCGCTTCATGGGTAGCAATGAAGGGGGAGCCGATATAGGCGAGATCAGCGCCCATGGCCTGAGCTGCCAGAATGGCGCCACCATTTGCAATGGAACCTGACAATAATAGAGGGCCGTCAAACCAGTCACGAATTTCCTGTATCAGGGCAAAAGGTGAGAGGACACCGGCATGGCCACCGGCACCGGTGGCAACCGCAATCAGTCCGTCTGCGCCCTTGCGAATGGCAGAATTTGCGTGACGATTATTGATGATATCATGCAGTACAATGCCACCATAAGAATGTACGGCGTCATTGATTTCCGGCACAGCGCCCAGCGAAGTGATGACGATGGGCACTTTGTGCTTCACGCATAGTTCGATATCCTGTTGCAACCGGTTATTGGACTTGTGAACAATCTGGTTGACCGCGAAAGGTGCAACTTTTTTGTCCGGATTGGCAGATTTGTAATTGGCCAATTCCTCGGTAATTTGCGCCAACCAATCATCCAATTGCTCGATTGGGCGGGCATTTAACGATGGAAATGATCCCACAACGCCAGCTTTACACTGGGCAAGAACAAGATCTGGATTTGAAATAATGAATAGTGGTGCCGCTACTACGGGGACGGAAAGGTTGTCTTTTAGGATGTCTGGAAGGGCCAAATTATTTCTCCTGAACCTTGGGATTTTACGTTTTCGTAAACGTAAGCTATAATTTGTTTTCTGTTTCGTATCAATTGCGGAAATGGCTTTTTCTATGGTGCAAAAATGAATATAGTGGGACCTGATCCAAAGTAATTCAAAATTGAAATATGGGTTGTGTTGGAATTAACAGCTCTAGCTATGACATTTGCGTTGCAAAGCAGGTCAAACTAGATAAAACGAACATAAATACGGTAACTGTCAGCGGGGACATTTTGGCAGACTTCGAAGGATTGATAAAACAAGCGCTTGCTAAACAGGATTCCAGTGATCCCGATGTTCGCGCGCGCATTTATCAATCTTCGCGCGCAGCATTGGCACGTATGATTGCTAAGAAGCCTGATGTGGCCTCGGCGACCGTCCAACGCCAAGAGATGATGCTCGAGCAGTCTATTCAGAAAATTGAAGCGCTTTTTAATATTTCTCCTCAGCCAGCACCTGCGCCATCTGTCGCTCCTCCTCCGCCTGTACCAACTGTGTCCCATGAGGTGCCATCACCTCAAGTTTCCCATGAACCTGTGGTTTCAAACTTTCAAACAGAGGCCTCATATGAGGGTGCCCCTGAACCTGTGTTAAATCCGGTTTACGGTGAGGCAGAGGGCGAGATAGATCGCCGCGAAGAACAGGATATTGCAGCCGATTTGGCGCATGGGTTTCGATCCCGGCGCCGGGTTATCAAATTTGTCGGGTTTGTGGGCTTGGTGGCAATCATTGCCATGGTGGTATACGTCAGCTACATCCTGATCCTTGGGCTGGTGGGCAATAATGCAGGCAATCTATCGCAAAATCGTGAGGTTAACCGCGTTTCTGCTTTGAACCCAGTGGATAAGAATAGCGCTAATCCTGGCCAGTATATTACGCTGCTGGAACCCAATGACCCATCCTCGCTTATCACGAATGGTGCCGGGCAAGCAGATATTGTCAACGATGTTGATGCGACGGTGCTGCGGATTGTTTCTGTTCGGTCAAAAACCAACAAAAGCCAGCCAGCCAAACCGATATTGCTGGAAATCCAGCCTGGAATTATTGCTCAAATCAGAGGCAAAAAAATTACGGTCGAGATTTTGGTCAAATCCGGAAGCTCTGGGCCTGCTACTTTTTCAGTCGAATGCCTTTTTGGTGAACTCGGTTCATGTGGCCGCAAGCGCTTTCGCGTGGGTTTGCAGCCGGAAGCGGTGGTCTTTTCAATTGACATGAAGAACGGAGAAGACAACGGAGAGAAGGCTTATCTGGCCCTTCGAACAGATATTGCCAGCAGCGCAAATCTTTCCGGTCGTGGCGATACCCTCGATATCTTGTCTGCAAGACTACGGATTGTCGGCGATAATTAGGTCAGAGCCTATTAATTAGCGTCTTTTCCTACTCATTACCGTCTTTGAACAAATCGCTGTGTCTGCCGAGAATTTTCTCGTCCATGTCGCCGATTTTTTTCA
The DNA here is from genome assembly GCA_016763155.1 of Rhizobiaceae bacterium. Taxonomy (GTDB): domain Bacteria; phylum Pseudomonadota; class Alphaproteobacteria; order Rhizobiales; family Rhizobiaceae. The sequence goes on along the minus strand of JAESUH010000107.1, from coordinate 19,586 downwards.
AATCTCTCCCTTCGTAATCCACATTCAGCAGGAGATGACGGATGGCACAGATGCGAGCACGGCGTTTGTCATTTGTGCGAACGACTGTCCATGGGGCGTGGTCGGTATCCGTATGTTCAAACATGGAATTACGGACGCTGGTGTAATCATCCCATTTATCCAACGCCTTGAGATCGATGGGGGACAGCTTCCAAACTTTAAGAGGTGAGTGGCGACGATCATGGAAACGCTCCAATTGCATTTCGCGCCCCACATTTAGCCAGAACTTGAAGAGTATTATGCCGTCATTGACAATCATTTGCTCAAAAGCTGGAACCTGCTCAAGAAAATGGCGGTGTTGTTCATCACTGCAAAATCCCATGACCGGCTCAACGCCTGCGCGGTTGTACCAGGAGCGATCATACATGACCATATCCCCATCGGTGGGGAAGTGATCGACGTAACGTTGGAAATACCATTGGCCACGCTCGGTATCTGATGGTTTTGATAGAGCGACGGTGCGCGCATGCCTTGGATTAAGGTGTTGGCGAAATCTGCCGATTGTGCCGCCTTTGCCAGCGGCATCGCGACCTTCAAAAACCACCATGATGCGCTGGCCGGTTTCGCCCTGCCAGTATTGCAGTTTTACTAACTCTTCCTGAAGCGTTTCCAGAGTTGCCTCATAATCCGAGCGCTTTAGACGCTCTTCATAAGGATATCCACCACTGGAAAAGGCTTGCTCTTTCACCCAATCTGGAAGTTTAGGATCATCAAGATCGAACTGGCGGGTTTTCCCGTCTATGTCCAAATTTACAATTGGTGCGTCAGGTATCTTCATGGTTTTTCCCGCAAAATTATCGTGCCAAATCTCGAATGAAAATTTGGGTCACGCCTTTTATACAACATGTATTCGCGCGGGCAAACCGGTGTTGTATTTTCAGAACTATAATTTTGCAGGTAGATTGTAAGGAGCCGGGCGCTATATAATTGCCCGGCCAGAATTTATTAGCGGCTAGCGCGCTTGGCGCGACGTTCTGCCTGAGGCTGGTAGGCCAGCGATGAGTGAAACTCGCAATACGGGCAGTCATCCTTGCTCTTATGACCACAAAAGTAAAAATCAGAGGTCGAAGGATCGCCAATTGGCCATTTGCAGGTGGAGTCTGACAATTCAATGAGTGAAAGTTTCAATGGGTCAGGAGCAACGGCATCCGGTGCAGTTTCCGGGCGGGGAATTGAAACTGAATGCAATTTTATGCCTGAATTGCCTGAGATTCTCGAAGCTGCTTTGCTCGATTTTGCATAAGTTGAAGCGCGCGGTGTCGTGCGTTTGGTTCTAGGTGTGCTATTGCCGGATCTGGCGCGACCAGAAAGACCCAGACGGTGTACTTTGCCAATGACGGCATTGCGGGTTACGCCGCCCAATTCATTGGCAATTTGACTCGCACTCAATCCATCCGCCCAGAGTTTGGTCAAAGTGGCTACGCGATCATCAGTCCATGCCATGAAAAATACCCTTTCAAAATTAATTCTAACTACAAGGCAGAATCCATGCTCAGACCGAGAAGATAACTTCACGATTTAGTATAAATATCACCTTAGAAAATTTGCTCCGGTTCGCCGCCGGTGCCCCGTGTTAATAAGAAGTTAACCAGTTAAACCGAGGCGCACAAGGCCGTTAGGGGTAGTTCGAATCAATTTTCCCGATTGTCCCCAACTTCGGGAATCAAATTCCAAATTCCTGTGGAAAGGTGAATCCTGTTTCCTGTTTATTGTGTGTTTGACTGTGGACAATCTCAAAACCCTCGATATTTCACGGGTTTATTGGGCAATTGACAAAATTTTACCAATGCCTACTATAACAATATTGTTGACTGCCATTGGGTGGTTTTAAAGAGGTCCGTCATTTAACAGGTTTAGCAGCAGGTATGCTGGGCCTTGTGAGGCGGGCTTTTTGGTTTTTGTATGCTTCATACACTGATTGAGACACCAGTTGAGGCGCTGAGCGAGTAATTAGATGACAGATGATAGCCATATCTACGGAACATTCGTATTTCCCGAGCAAATATTTGAGCGCGGGGAAGGTGTGCGAATGTTTGACGCCAATGGGGACGACTATTTAGATTGTACATCGGGAGTGGCTGTGACTGCTTTGGGTCACGCGCATCCGCATCTGGTTCAGACCTTGAAAGACAGTGCTGATAAATTGTGGCACATCTCCAATTTGTTTGCTTCACCTGAACGGGACCGTTTAGCAGCGCGCCTTTGCGAGGCGACCTTTGCTGATAAAGTCTTTTTTACCAATTCAGGCGCTGAGGCGATGGAATGTGCAATCAAGACTGCGCGCAAATATCACTATGAAAGTGGTGCGCCGGAACGAATTAATATCATTACATTTGAAGGCGCTTTTCATGGTCGAACCCTGGCAACGATAGCTGCTGGCGGTCAGGAACAATATCTGGAAGGTTTTGGACCCAAGGCTGGCGGGTTTATTCAATTGCCATTTGGGGATGTGGACGCCCTAAAAGCTGCAATTGATGGAGAAACTGCGGCATTACTAATAGAGCCAGTGCAGGGCGAGGGTGGTATTCGCATTGTTCCCAACGAATTTTTACGGGAATTGCGCACGCTTTGTGATGAGAACGGCATTTTGCTGATTTATGATGAAATTCAAACCGGTGTCGGCCGGACGGGAAAACTGTTTGCTTATGAATGGTCCGGGGCTGAGCCTGATATTATGGCAATCGCCAAGGGCATTGGCGGCGGGTTTCCGATTGGTGCGTGTCTTGCAACAAAGGACGCTGCCAAGGGAATGACGCCGGGTACACATGGCACCACTTATGGTGGCAATCCATTGGGCATGTCGATTGGCAATGCAGTACTGGATGTGGTTTTGGAAGATGGGTTTCTTGCCCATGTGAATGAAATGGCACTCGTATTACGTCAGCAACTGGCAGAAATGCTGGATCGTTATCCTGATATTTTTGAAGATGTACGGGGCGTCGGACTATTGCAGGGCATGAAGTGCAAAATTCCCAATAGTGATGTGTTGATTGCCATGCGCAAACATCGCCTTTTGGGCATTGCAGCTGGCGATAATGTGGTGCGATTTGCGCCACCTTTGATCATTACGCAAGAAGAATTGCGCGAAGTGCGTGAGCGATTGGTAGAAGCGCTTGACGAAATACAGGCAACACTCAACAATTAAATTTAGTTTCAACGAGAAGTAAGGGCGGGACATGGCCAAAGGCATCCGGCATTTTTTAGATATTTCCGAAGTTCAAACCGGCGAATTGAATGGCATTATCAGCCACTCAAGGCAGATGAAGGACGCGTTGAAGTCTGGTGATGCTGGTAATCAGCCTCTCAAGGGCAAAGTGCTGGCTATGATCTTCGACAAACCCTCGACGCGCACACGGGTCTCCTTTGATGTGGGAATGCGCCAATTGGGCGGAGAAACGATATTCTTGTCCAGCAATGACACCCAGCTTGGTCGCGGGGAATCAATTGCCGATACGGCGCGTGTTCTCTCTCGTATGGTTGATGCCATTATGATCCGGACAACATCTCATGATCGCCTGCTGGAAATGGCAGAATATGCGAGCATTCCCGTGATTAATGCGCTGACGGATGACACGCATCCATGTCAGGTGATGGCAGATGTTATGACTTTTGAAGAACATCGTGGACCGATTGCAGGCAAGAAACTCGCATGGACCGGAGATGGCAATAATATGGTTGCATCCCTTGCCCATGGTGCTGCCCGGTTTGGTTATGATTTGGCAGTTGCCACTCCTGATACTCGCAAGCCTGCTGAGAAATTTATCAAGTGGGCACAGGGTGAAGGCGCCAATATTTCGCTTAGCGATGATCCCAATTCTGTCGTCAGCAATGCCGACTGCGTTATCACCGATACTTGGGTCTCTATGGGAGATGAAGAGGATTCGGCGGGACACAATGTATTTCTTCCTTATCAGGTGAATGCGGAGCTAATGGCAAAAGCAGATGAGAACGCTCTTTTCATGCACTGCCTGCCGGCGCACCGGAATGAAGAAGTGACGGATGAAGTCATTGATGGGCCGCAATCAGTTGTATTTGATGAGGCAGAAAATCGCCTTCACGTACAAAAAGGCATCCTTGCGTGGTGCTTTGGGCTGAAGGGTCAATAATTTCCTAGGCAGGGCCAATGAGCGATAAAATAGAAATTGATACGGACCGACCGGATTATACTCCGGTTAGCGACGATGTGGTTTTGCCGTTTCAGGTGGATGCTCTGGATGTGCGCGGACGTGCTGTACAATTGGGCCCCATGCTTGATCGCATTTTTGAGCGACATGCTTACCCCACAGCGGTTTCAGTTTTGCTGGGAGAAATCATTGTTCTCACGGTCTTGCTTGGGACTTCGTTGAAGTTTGAGGGCAAATTCATTGTTCAGACCCAGACTGATGGCCCTGTGTCTCTGCTGGTAGTTGATTTTGTTTCACCAGATTCTGTTCGTGCCTATGCACGCTTTGATGCAGAACGAATAGAAGAAGCAATCAGTGCAGGGCATGCAACTCCGGAAGAATTGCTGGGAAAAGGCATGATGGGAATGACCATCGATCAGGGAAGCTTTACCCGTCGTTATCAAGGAATTGTTGCGCTGGAAGGCCAGTCACTGGAAGAGGTTGCGCGGCAGTATTTTCGCCAGTCAGAACAAATTCCAACTGAGGTTAAGCTTGCTGTTGCGGAAATCTATACTCCATCTGACGAAGGGAATGGTTCTGTCCGCCGGTGGCGAGCAGGCGGGGTGTTGATACAATTTTTACCCGAAGCTCCCGATCGCATGAAAATGCCAGATTTGCATGGTGGGGATGGTGCCGAAGAGGAAGATGATAGCTTTAGTGAAGATGAGGCCTGGCAGGAAGCGCGTTCTCTGGTTGGGACCATATCAGCGGATGAACTAACCGATCCGCAAATATCTCCAGAGCGGTTACTATATCGCTTGTTCCACGAAAGTGGGGTGCGGGTTCATCCTGGAAAGCCTGTTTTTGACAAATGCTCCTGTAGCCGGGAAAAAGTAATAGGCATGATACAGGGCTTCTCCGAGGAAGACCGTGAGGGCTCCTTTGTAGACGGAGTTGCTGAAACTGTTTGTGAATTTTGCAGCAGCAAATACCAATTGACCCGCGAAGAAATTGGCCAAGCATAAAAAAGCTATATAAAAATGCCTATATGAATGGCCAGATGAACAAGTTGTAACTTGTCAGGGCTCACGGATATGGTGCACATAGAAACTAAATTCCGCAATGGGAAAGCTAATGTTGACGAAAAATAATGCTGTCCAGCCAGTGCAGGAAACCGGAATAGAAAAGACGCAGGACAATGTTCCTGTCGAAGAATTCGGGTTGGTGCAAAAACCATCGCTGACAAGGGTGATTTTTGTCACATTGGTACGTGGATTGTTCCAGATTATTTTGATGGTGGCTGTTTTGGCAGGTGCCTATGTGGGCATGAACAAGCTGATTTCCAGCGGTGAAAAGCCCACGCGTAGGCCATCATTCAAGACCGTATATACCGTTGATACGTTGACCGCTGAGCTCAAGGATTACCGGCCGATTATGACTGTTTATGGGGAGACAACTGCTTCCCGGACGGTTGATTTGCGGGCACTGGTTGCAGGGGAGGTGATTTCAGTTCACCCCAATTTGCAAATTGGTGAACATGTGCAGGCGGGTGAAGCGCTGCTTGAGGTTGATCATTTCAACTATGAGGGAGCCTTGCGCGAAGCCAAAGCCAATAGGGATGAAACTGTAGCGCGGATCGCGGAATATCAGGCGCGCATTGATGGTGAAAAATCCAAATTACTCAATTTGCTTGTTCAGCTTGGGCTGGCTGAGAAGGATTTGCAGCGCATTCAGTCTTTGCGTGAGCGTGGGACATCTACCCAGAAACAGGTAGATGACCGTATGTTGATTGTTAGTCAACGCAAACAGCTTGCCACACAAACCAAGCTTAACGTGGTATCTGAGAATGCAAAGCTGGATCAGCAAAGAGCCATTCTTGCACGGCTAAAATGGCGCATGAATCAGGCTGAACGCAAGCTGAGAGATACAGTTTTAACGGCTCCTTTCAGCGGTATTATCAGCAATGCTCAAGTGGATGTTGGCAAAATGCTGGGTGCAAATGATGTGGTTGTAACCATCTATCAGGCAGACAAGATGGATGTGCGTTTCACCCTGACGGACCAATTGTTCGGGCGTATTCAAACAGATAAAGAGGGTTTGATTGGCCGAAAAGTCAAAGTTGTTTGGGTTGTCGGCGGCGAAGAGCGGGTCTTTCCAGCAGTCATTGACCGAATTGGTGCACAAATCAGCTCCGCCAAGGGTGGGATTGAAGTTTATGCCACCATTCTTGGCGATATGAAAATTGCTGGCGTTCGCCCTGGCGCTTTTGTGGAGATCAGAGTTCCTGACAAAACCTATAACGCTCATGTCAGAATGCCAGAGTCTGCCGTTTATAATGGCAACACAATCTATGTGTCGGTGGATGGAAAGCTCCAGAGGCGAGCCGTTAAAGTTTCTGGCTATGATGGGGAATATGTGCTGGTTGGCGAAGGTGTTGCCCAAGGAGATAAAATTCTGACGACACGCATTGCTGAAATCAGCGAAGGTCTTGCTGTTGTTTCAGAGAGCGAAGCCAAGGCGCAAAAAGGCAAACGCGGCAAAGGCAAGAAACCCGAAAACGGCGGAAAACAGAAGCCAGATGATGCTGCAGCGCCGAAAGGTAACCAATGACCGGTCGCCACATACCGGGAACGGGCGGTGTCGTGAGCTTATTCGCTCGCCATCCCAATGCCGCAAATCTGGTAATGGTGCTCATGGTGATCTTCGGCGTGTTTTCGCTTGGGCGGATTAACACCCAGTTTTTCCCGACCATTGAAACAAATGCCGTCAATGTGACGGTCAGTTGGTCTGGTGCGAGTGCAGAAGATGTATCCGCAAATGTTCTGCAAATCATTGAGCCAGAAGTACGCTTTGTTGATGGGGTTGAAAAAATGACCTCTTATGCGCGCGAAGGGTCTGGCACGGTTACGCTTGAATTTGCAGCTGATGCGGATATGCAAAAGGCAGTTGCCGATGTCGATTCCGCAGTGAAATCCATTGGAAACCTGCCGCAGGATTCCGACACGCCGAAGGTGAGCCACCGAACTTTCTTTGACCGTGTGGCGAGGCTGGCAATTTACGGTGATGTGCCGGAAGCAACCTTGCGAATTCACGCCAAGAAAATACGCGATGATTTGATTGAGCGCGGCATCGACAAGGTGGTCTTTGACGGAATGCGCGATGAGGAGCTGCAAATTACGGTGCCAAATCGTGAGTTGCGACGGCTCGGGCTTTCGATTCGCGATATATCAAACTCGATTGCAGATAACAGCAAGGACACGCCATCGGGCCAAATGGATGGTCAGGTCGAGAAGCAAATTCGTGCGCTGGCTGATATGGATACACCCGAAAAAGTTGGCAATATTGAAGTGTTATCCTTTGTCACCGGCGAAAAGGTTTTGCTGAAAGACATCGCAACCATTTCTCGGGGATATGACGACACACAAAAGCAAGGGTTTTCTGGCGGCCAGCGGGCCATTCAAATTACCGTGCAAAGGGCTCCTTCTGCAGATACTCTGGCGACAGCAAAAATTCTGGACGACTATCTATCAAACATCGATGAATTTTTGCCTCCCGGTATCAAGCTGAAGAAATATGAAGTTCGCGCCGATGCATTGGTGGAACGCATCATGTTGCTGGTGCGAAACGGGGTTGGTGGCCTGGTGATTGTTGTGGCCACTTTGTTCATTTTCCTCAATACGCGTATCGCCTTTTGGGTAGCGATGGGTATTCCGGTTTCCATGCTTGCCACTATTGGCTTTATGCTGGTTATGGGCCAATCGATAAATATGATTTCGCTCTTTGGCCTCATCATGATGCTGGGTGTGATTGTGGATGATGCCATCGTGGTGGGAGAGCATACTGCGACCCGTTTCAGTGCGGGGGATGGCCCCTATGAAGCTGCGGAAAACGGTGCAGGCCGGATGGTTACGCCGGTTTTTGCGGCGATGATTACCACGGTCGCTGCCTTCGCACCAATATTGCTAATCGGCGATATTATAGGCCAGATAATGGGCGTGTTGCCGATTGTGGTTATTGCGGTAATTTTTTCCAGCCTGATTGAGTGTTTTCTTGTCTTGCCGGGGCATTTGGCACACACGCTGCAGCCACGGGTAAAACGGCCGTGGTCTTTCTGGCGGCAGCTATTTTTCTCCTTCGTTGTCGGTGCATTTATTCTCTCTGTTACCAGCCGCACGACGATTGGGCCGGTTGATGTGCTCGATATCAATGTGCTCAAACAGGCTGCACAGGCGAAGGCAAATTACCCAATGCCGGTGTTTGCGGTGATGCTGGCAATTGGGTCGCTTATTGCGGGTGGAATAATTGAATTTGCTATATTCCTGATTGGCAGAATGCGGAAAGGTCGCCGCAAAAATGTTTCAAAGAATACTGTCGGATTTTCAGATGAAGGTTGGTTCCGACGCTCGTTTGATCGCGGGTTTGGCAAATTTCGGGATGGGCCATTCTCCAAGCTGGTAGAGCTTTCGTTTACATATCGCTATGTGACCCTCGCGATAGCACTTGCAAGCGTGATGGTTCTGGCCGTTGGATTGCTGCAGGGAAACCATGTGAAATTTGTGTTTTTCCCGTCTCCAGAATCTGAAAATATCCGAAGCCGTATGGTTTTCAATGCGGGTATCCCCCAAAAACGGGTATTGGAGATCGTGGGTGAAGTAGAAAAGAGCCTGCATAAAACCGTGCAAGAACTGACTGGTGGCAAAGAAGAATTAGTTAAAGCGGTATTTGTGACTTTAGGTGGGGCAGGGCGAAATATTGGCGATAACCTTGCGGAAATTCGAATTCAGTTGAGCTCATCAGAAGTGCGCACGGTTCGGACATCAGAAATTATCAAGGCATGGCGCAAAAACCTGCCGAAGTTGGCGGGTTCAAAACGGATTTCCGTTTACTCTCCTCGTGGCGGCCCTCCGGGACGTGACATCGATCTAGAACTTTTGGGTGGCGATGTTGGAGTTTTGAAAAAAGCTGCGGCTGAACTGATCGGTATTGTTGCAGCTCTGCCCGGCATAAATGGGGCTTCGGATGATTTGCCTTATGGCAAGCCGGAGCTTGTGATGAACCTGTTACCGCGTGGTGCGGCACTTGGATTTAGCATTGAAGAAGTTGGAAAACAGGTGCGTGATGCCTTTGATGGCGCAATTCCAAGACGCTTTGCCAGAGGGGATGACGAGGTAACAGTTCGCGTCAAACGTTTCACTTCGGATAAAGGGGGAGCGGCGCTGAGAAACTTTGAATTACGCAGCAAGAGCGGCGAATTTGTTCCTCTGACAGAAGTTGTCAGCCTCACGGAAAAACAGGGTTTTTCTGCTATCCAACGTAAAGACGGACAGGCGATTGTTCATATTGCCGGTGACCTTGATACCGATGTTATGACCACTGAGGAGGCAATTGAACTTCTGAAGGCCGGAGATATGCCTTCGATTGTTTCTAAATATGGTTTGAGCTATCAGTTTGGCGGCAGGGCCGAAGAACGCAAAAAGGCTTTTGCTGATCTGGGCCTAGGGGTCTCAATGGCATTGATGGTGATTTACGTTGTGCTTGCCTGGGTGTTCTCCAGCTACTGGCGACCTTTGGCGATCATGTTGATTATCCCATTTGGTCTGGTGGGTGCTGTATTTGGTCATTGGGTACTAGGCTTTAAATTGACCATCCTGTCTTTCATTGGCTTGTTGGGGCTATCTGGTATTCTGGTCAATGATTCAATTATCCTTGTGAGCCGACTGGATGAGCGCCTTGAGGAAGGGGAGTCTCTAAAGGACTCCGCGATTGGCGCAAGCCGAGATCGCCTGCGCGCCGTTCTGCTTACGTCATTGACGACCATTGGTGGTTTGATACCGCTTATGTTTGAAAAGAGCATTCAGGCGCAATTCCTGCTGCCTATGGCAATCACGATTGTATTTGGTCTGGGCCTTGCAACCTTGCTTGTGCTGTTCCTGGTGCCTGCATTAGTGGGTATCGGCAATGATATTCGCTGGCTCCTGGATACTGTTTTTGGAGTAAGGCAAAAGCCACCGAAAACACCGGGTCAGGAAATCTCCACGGATTTGGCAGAATAGTAACCGCTCTAATTGCGCCAAAATTTCGGGACGAATAACACCAATACGGTGAATAGTTCCAGGCGACCGATCAACATGCCAGCGCACATGATCCATTTGGCGGCGTCGTTTAGATCTTTGTAATTTCCAGATGGGCCAATTTCTGTTCCAAGGCCCGGACCAACATTTGATATCGCTGAACCGGCGGCAGAAACTGCAGTCATGAAATCAAGCCCGGTCATGTTAAGCAGGATGGCAATCAGCGCAAACAGCAAGACATATACCGCCATGAAATTCATCACAGCCGAGGTGACGCTGTCCGTAAGGATCTTGCCATTAAACCGCATGGTGAAAATGCCATGGGGATAGAATATCCGCTTTGTGTGCTGTTTGAGATTTTCATAAAGTACCTGAAAACGGAAAATCTTGATGCCACAAGATGTTGATCCGGCGCAACCGCCAATAAACATGATGCCAAAAAAGAATGCATTGGCCGCAGGGCTCCAGGCGCTGTAATCGGTGGTGGCGTAACCGGTTCCGGTTAGAACTGAAGTGACGTTGAAAAGTGCATGGAAAAAGCCCTGAGTAGGGTTTTCTGCAACGGGGTTGAGAGACCATGCGATCCCCACCAGCACGACCAGCAGCACAAGGAATACCCTAACTTGCGAATTGCGCCAAAGCTCTCTGGGCGCGCCCTGCATGGATTGCACGTAAAGAATAAAGGGGATCGAACCAAGGATCATAAAGGTGACGGCAATGGTGTCGATTATATAGCTATCAAAATGCCCCAGAGACGCATCCTTGGTGGAAAACCCACCGGTGGCGACGGTGGTCATTGCGTGAATGACTGCATCATCAATTGCCATCCCGGCGGCGAGATAAGCGATTGCGCAAATAACGGTGATGACGATGAAAACAAGCGTCAGAGAACCAGAAATCTGTGTCGCCCGAGGCATGATTTTTTCAGCAGTATCAAAGGCTTCAATCTTAAAGAGTTGCATACCACCAATTTGTAGCATTGGCAGAACGGCAACGGCCATAACGATGATACCCAGCCCGCCCAGCCATTGCTGGATGCCGCGCCAAAGAAGAATTCCCGGTGGGGCATGGTCAAGGCCGGTAATAACCGTGGAACCTGTGGTGGTAAGACCTGAAATTGATTCAAAGAAAGCATCAGTGAAATTGGGCACGATACCTGACCAAAGGTAAGGTAAGGCACCAAATAGGCTCAGGGACACCCATGCCAAGGTGGTCATGACAAAGGCTTGTCTGGTTGAAAGGCTAGTAGCCGTGCCGCGGGCGCCTGCATAAAAACCCACACCGGTGATCAGGGTCAGCAGGCCGGAAAAGGCAAAGACCTCCCAGTCGTCGTTTTCGGCCATTAAATCAACGATCGCCGGAAGGATCATCGCGCAGCCCAAAGTGGTCAGCAACAGGCCAATGACAAGCAATATGGGTCTTACATCAAAATTCATAGGCCTCAACTATCATGGGGAGATAGGCGGATCAATTGTAAGTGGGTTTGATATCTGGAAGATCCAGTGAGAAGGCGGGAATTGCAATTTCCAAATCATTGCCATCTTCGTCCACGAGGAAGAATTTCCCAGTCATTATGCCGGATGGTGTGGTGAGGGGGCAGCCGCTAGTATAGTCAAAGCTGGTGCCGGGTTCAATCGTTGGAGTTTCACCTACAACGCCATCGCCCGCGACCTCTTCAACTTTGCCATTGCCATCGGTAATATGCCAGTAACGGCGCAATAGCTGGACGGCTATGTCGCTCTCGTTTTTAATGACAATACGGTAGGCCCAAAAATACTGGCTATTGTCCGGGTCTGAACGTTCGTCAATGTAAACAGGCATTGCTGATACGGTGATATCGTGGGTCTTGGTGTGATACATAGATGGTGTGTTCCGATATTTATTTGTAAACTGTAGCACGAAAAAGTGTGCTGACGTAGCCTTGTTTTCGGTGCTGTGATGGCGCCATAAATGCTGCGAATTCTTGAAAGTGGAGACTAAATTGCTCGACGGCATCGTTAGACAAAAAATTGATCCGATTCTCGAAGTCATTGGTAAAAAGATGGCACGGATGGGCATTACTGCGAATGGCGTAACAATTGCAGCATTTGTGCTGGGTGTTGGTGCAATGGTTGTGATTGCTCAGCAATGGTTTTGGTGGGGAGTGATTTTGTTATTGCTCAGCCGATTGGCTGATGGGCTGGACGGATGCGTTGCGCGTGCTACCAAGCCAACGGATTTTGGTGGGTATCTTGATATTGTCTTGGATTTTGCCTTTTACGGCATGATTCCATTTGCATTTATTTTGGTAAATCCTGCGGAAAACGGCATTGCAGGAGGCGTTTTGATCCTCTCATTCTATGTGAATGGAGCAAGTTTTCTTGCTTTTGCAACCATGGCTGAAAAGCGCAATTTAAGTACGGATCAGCGCGGCCGTAAATCGTTATATTTTACGACCGGGCTGGCTGAAGGCACGGAAACAATCGTGACCTTTGTATTGTTTTGCATTTTGCCACAGCACTTCGCGCTGATTGCGTATATTTTTGCTGGCATCTGCTTTTACACCGCGCTTTCACGCATTGTTTTGGCGCGCGGTGTATTTAAGGATTAGACCGAGTTGTTACGCGGAAGCAATCAGGGCTTTATCTATATCCTCTAACAGGTCATCCACATCTTCCAGACCGACCGACAGGCGGATCGTGCCATCGGTGATTTGCAATTCTTCACGATCTTCATCTGACAGGTTTTTGTGGGTCGTGGTTGAAGGATGAGTGATCAGGCTTTTTGCGTCGCCCAGATTGTTGGAAATTTGCACTGTGCGCAGGGCATTTTCAAAGGCAAATGAACGCCGTTTGCCGCCCTTCAATTCGAAGGCAATAAGGGTTGAGCCACGGATCATCTGCTTGGCTGCAAAGTTTGCCTGAGGGTGTGATGGGTGGCCTGGATAAAGCATCCGGTTTACATCATCATGTTCAAACAAAAATTGGGCAATTTTTTCAGCGGAATTGGTCTGCTGCTGTACCCGTACGGTTAGGGTTTCAAGACCTTTGAGTAAAACCCAGGCGTTGAATGGGCTCATGGATGGGCCGGTGTGACGGTAATAGTCATAAAGAGATTCATCCATCCATTCACGATCTGAAAGAATAACGCCGCCGAGGCAACGACCCTGACCGTCAATGTGTTTGGTGGCTGAATAGACCACAATATCTGCGCCAAGCTCTAGCGGTTTTTGCCAAATTGGTGTGGCAAAAACATTGTCCACGATCAGCTTTGCTCCGGCCTCATGCGCGATATCTGCAACGGCTGCAATATCGACCAGTTCAAGGGTGGGGTTGGTAGGACTTTCGAGAAACAAAACCTTGGTGTTTGGTCTGATTGCTGCTTTCCAGGCGTTGATATCCTTGCCATCAACCAAGGTGCATTCGACGCCATATTGGGGCATTAGTTTTTCGCAAACATACCGGCACGAACCGAATAATGCACGTGCTGCAAGAATGTGATCGCCTGCACTTAACTGGCAGGCAATTGCTGCGGTAACGGCGGCCATGCCGGTGGCTGTTGCAAAGGCTTTTTCCGCGCCTTCCAAAAGGCACATGCGTTCTTCAAACATTGAAACAGTGGGGTTTGCATAACGGGAATAAACGTAACCCTCTTCTTCGCCCATGAAACGGGCTTCAGCACTTTCGGCACTGTCATAAATATACCCTTGAGTTAAAAACAGGGCCTCGGAAGTCTCACCAAACGGCGAACGGGTGGTTCCACCGTGGACCATTTTGGTTGAAGAACGCCAGTTTGGATTTTTATTATCGATGGGCATGGCAATAATACTTTCATCTAAAATTGCCTGAGATTCAGGCATAAAAAAACCGATTGCAAGTTGCAACCGGATGAAAAGCATTTTCATTCGCGGTCGTTTTAGCAACTTGTTTTACGTGGCTGCAAGCCGACCGGCCCAAATCACCACGATTACTGTGTAATAGATTGTGGTTTACGCCGATTGGTGCTTTTCGTCAAACCTTTCTTTTTATAGTGTTGTTTGAAAATAACCGGATGGATTAGAGATTTGAGAAGCACCGGCATTTTGCCAGATTCCATGATCAAAGAAATGTTTGACGCTAAACAGTTGATGTCGGCGGCACCATTGGATGATAATCAAATTCAACCTGCCAGCCTGGATTTACGGCTGGGGGAAAAAGCATTTCGCGTGCGTGCGTCATTCTTGCCTGGTGAAGGTAATTCGGTTGAGACCAAGCTCAATCGCTTCAAATTGCACGAGATTGATTTGCGCGGTGGGGCGGTTTTAGAAACCGGCTGTGTTTATCTTGTTCCGCTCCTGGAAACCTTGAATTTGCCTGATGAAATAGAAGCCTCGGCCAACCCTAAAAGTTCGACCGGCAGGCTTGATATTTTTACCCGGGTGATCGTCGATAATTCTCAGGCCTTTGATCAAATTCCTGCGGGTTATCAAGGCCCGCTATATTTGGAAATTAGCCCAAGTACGTTTCCGGTGGTTGTGCGAACGGGTTCACGATTATCCCAGATACGTTTTCGTAAAGGGTTTTCCCTGCTTGGCGATGATGAACTATTGGAACTGCACAAAAAAGAGACATTGGTAGCCGCGAGTGAACCACATATTCGTGGTGGCAGTATTGGCTTGTCGATTGATCTAATCGGCGATGATGACGGGTTGGTCGGTTACCGGGGAAAGCGTCACACCGGAGTGGTGGATGTGGATAAGAAAGCACAACATCGCGTGCTTGATTATTGGGAGCCGATTTATAATCGCGGCGCTGCGGAATTGGTGCTTGACCCTGATGAGTTTTATATTCTGGTGTCACGGGAAGCTGTGCATGTGCCACCACTTTTTGCTGCTGAAATGGTGCCTTACGACCCGTTGGTAGGCGAATTTCGAGTGCATTATGCTGGATTTTTTGATCCTGGCTTTGGACATTCGGCTGCGGGTGGGACGGGCTCGCGTGGGGTGCTGGAAGTTCGTAGCCACGAAGTGCCGTTTATTCTGGAACATGGGCAATTGGTTGGCAGGCTGGTTTATGAACACCTGCTTAAGCGCCCTGATGCGCTTTATGGCTCTGACCTTGGTTCCAATTATCAGGCGCAAGGCCTTAAACTCTCAAAGCATTTCACGCCCTGATCTTGCTCTATAGGTGAACAGAGTAGCTAAAAGTGGGCTGTTCTTATTCGTCTTTATCAGGGACGCAAGGCCATTCTTCCGGGATTTTCAAACCTTCAGGCACGATGGTTTTGTCATTGCCGCAAGCCATATCCAACTGCCATTGCTCCAAGTTTGTAGCTATTGAAAAATCAATGCCTTCAATATTTGTCTGGAGAAAAAAGGCGCTGTCTACGTTGAGTTTACCAGAGATTTTGGCTTTTCTAAAATCTACGCGAGAAAGATTTGCCCGGTCAAAATCATTGTCCGCCAAAATGGCATTATCAAACTTTGCGCGACCAAGGTCAGCTTTGACAAAACTTACATCGGTAAGGTTTGCGCCAGTAAAATTTGCCCGCTGGAGTTCGGCTTTGTTGAAGCTTGCGCCGGTGAAATCTGTGTTTTTAAAATTCGTGCGATAACTCATAACGTGTTCAAAATTGGCTTTGACCGCCTTTGAACCTGCCATTGTTGATCGCATTAATGTGGATTTATGTAAATTCGCACCTGAGAAATCGCTTTCCCTCAAGTCGGTTGCTGAAAAATCTGTGCGAGCCAGTTCGCTATTTTTTAGATCGGAGCCACTCAAAATTAAATTACGTTTTCGGCAATTTTTCCAGTCTACTCCTGGTTCGGCCGCATCCCTGCAACCAGCTTGCGCAATTGGTGCAAAACCGCTTTGAATGCCCAATAATACTAAGAAAAATGAAAGGCTGAAAATACGAATTAGGGTCTGGAAACTGTCTTGCATGGCCACCGTTCCGTTGGTTTATCCGTTAGATTTGACTGAGAACTAAAAGCTTGAGTGAACAATTTTGCTGTACGAATTTGGTAGTTTAAGCACAAATTCAGAAAAACAAATATACACTTTAGAGTTGAGTTTCAGCAAATCCTTTATTGTTGATACTAAAAGGCTTTATGTCCTTGATCTAATGTAGTGGCTTTGGGGTGGTTTGCGAGTCCGTGTGTGGTTTTTTCCCAAAAATGCGGATTAAAAAGCAATTGATATAGTGCTCGCCATCCAGCAATGGATATCAGCACCCAATATAGGGGAAGCGTGAGCAAATAGATCGAGAAATTCGGTAATTTATTGTCCCGCAATACGGAAAAAGCGAGCAGGCCATAGGCCAGATATCCGCAAACTAATATAAAAATCGAAACCATCCGTAGCGCTGCTTCAGCAGGAACGAACAGTTGGCCTGCAACAGGAAGCAATTCACTGATCGCAGTAATCAAAAAAAACGGGTGTATCAAAGAAGATAATGCCACCGATGTGATGAGCAGATGGAACATACAAAATGATTTCCAGCCTATTTGTTTTAGTAATAGGCGTGGGGAGCGTGAATGGACTAAAATTGTTTGCATCCACCCCTTAATCCATCTGGTGCGTTGGGGCAGCCAGACGCTGAATGTGGGCGGAGATTCTTCATGGGTCGGGCGTGTTAATGTCCCGCACAGATATCCGGCCCGGCTGATACGAATGCCAAGGTCTGCATCCTCTGTCACATTATATGGATCCCATGCTCCCAGCTCTTTGAGTTCTTTCAGTTTGAAATGGTTGGAGGTGCCACCCAATGGAATGGGCATTTGCCAACGCTCCAGCACCGGCAATATGCCTTCAAATTGAGTGCAATATTCAATGGCGAACATTCGAGTGAGCCATGTTTGATTGCGATTATAAATATGCAACGGGGCTTGAAGGCATAACAGGGCAGGATTGCCGTGTTCAAACTTGTGGTAGGCCTCCAGCAATTGATAAGGGTCCGGTTGATCCTCTGCATCATAAAGAACCAGATATTTTCCGGTACAAAGCGGCAGGGCATAATTCAGTGCTTTAGGCTTTGTCTTTGGCTCAGCATTGGGAACGACTATCAGGTCGAAATAGTCCGGCAATTCTAATTGCTGAATTGCATGAATTGTTTTGGCATCACCGGCCTCACATATCAGTTTGATTTCCAAACGGTCTTCCGGCCATTTCAACTTGGACAAATGGTGGCATAGGGCTTCGACTTGGTTTTCTTCTTTGTATAACGCAACGACAACCGAGTAGTCGGGTAGATTGCCATAGGGAATTTTTTCAAGCTCAGCGGTTTTTGTCCCATTTGTTTTCCCATTATAATTTGCAAGAATAATGACGCGGCAAAGGACGCTGGCCAGATAAAATACGGACAAAAAGATGGCTGTGGCCTTGTCAATAAAAGCAATATCAAAACCCCATCCCGCAAAGAGTGTAATAACCAAAATCGTGAAAACCACTATATGCGCAGGCGTAAAAGTGCGTCTGGATGAATATTCGGGTGCTACATTATGTAGGTTGTTGATAGCGTTATCGAGATGAAGTTTGCTGTTATTTTCAAACTCTAGCCTGCGTTTGGCGAAAGAGGACTTTCCGGTGCTGGAATTTTTACGGTTGGAAGGTTGGGTTGCAGTTGTTTCCGATTGCTCACGACGTTGGCGGATCGACATTATGCGTTCGCCGTGTAATTTCATCATTTGAGCATAATTAGATTGTGATGAGGAACTATTGCGGGCGTTGCGTGCTGCCACTATCAGGTCTAGATAATTGAAAGTAGTTTGTTCGTTTGGGAGATGAAAATTGGCACTAGAATGCGTGTCCTGCGCAGTACTATCTGGCAAGGCTGAATCTTCCGGCGTTTTAGTGAATTTGCCCGCCCGGCGTTTAGGCTGTTCCTTTGGCACGATAATACTGTTAAACCCTCTGCACACCTCGAAGATTAGATCAAAGCACAGCATATGAGCAACAAAATTCGTGATATATTTGGTAGTTTAGGTCGATTTTTCGGCTGTTTTCATGTATTGTCAGTAATTCGGTTGGTAATAGTTGTGTTGTTGAGTGGTTTTGCTTTCCATAATACTATGGCGCAAGAGAGCTTTGTTCCTAATTTTTGGGACAAGCACGAACGTTTTGTGAAGCCGGATATGGCCGGTCTCCAACGATTGCGCTTTTTGACAACGACTGATTTCCCACCGTTCAATTTCATAGATAGGAATAAACGCCTGACCGGGTTTCATGTGGATTTGGCGAGGGCCATCTGCGAAGAACTGGGACTAATCAACCGATGCCAGATTCAGGCTTTGCCCTGGGAGGAATTGGGGCCAGCGCTGGAAAAGGGCGATGGAGAACTGGTGCTGGCTGGTATTGCGATTAGTGAGGAAAGCAGGAAGACTTACAATTTCTCGCGGCCATATTTTCATATTCCCGGCCGATTTATCACCAAACAAAATTTGGGTATTCGTGCGCCTGTCTACGAAAACCTGTTCAGGAAAACTACTGGTGTTGTGGCGAGTTCTGCTCATGAAGCGTATTTTTCCACTGTCTTTGGTGAGCGGAAATATACCTCTTTCCCGAGCAGGGCTGAGGCGTTAACTGCCCTTGAGAAGGGGGAGGTGGATGTGGTGTTTTCCGACGGCCTCTCTTTGTCATTCTGGCTTGCATCGGCTGCGTCGAATAATTGTTGTCAGTTTGTTGACGGGCCGTTTCTATCGGAGAAGTATTTTGGCAAGGGCATGGCGGTCGCGATGCCGAAAGGCAAAGGAATGCTAAAAGAAGCGGTTGATTACGCTTTGAAGTCCATTAATGAAAATGGCCGTTTTGCTGAATTGTATTTGCGGTATTTTCCAATAGGTCTGTTTTAAAAACGCCCCTGCATTTCCTAAGCTTTGCCTATTGATTAGGTGGAGAGCGCTGATTTATTTCCTAAACGGAACCATCAATATCCAGTCCAGTCGCGCAGGCTTTTCATCTTGCCATTCTTTCAGTCCGATTGTCATTTCGTCATGGCCTTTGGAGGGCTGGTCGATATAGGTGCCGAACATGCGATCCCAAATAGATAGGTTGAACCCGTAATTGCTATCGGTTTCCTTGCGTATGATCGAATGATGGACCCGGTGCATGTCTGGGGTGACAATCAGTAAACGAAGAACTTTATCGATGCTCAGGGGCAGTTTGAAATTTGCATGATTGAACAATGCGCCGCCGTTGAGGACAATTTCAAACACCAGCACGCTGGCCGCAGGCGCCCCAAGGGCAAGCACGATCAGATATTTCCAAAACATGGAAAGAATGATTTCAACCGGGTGAAAGCGTATGGCCGTTGTGACATCGATATCGATATCAGAATGATGCATACGATGAATGCGCCAGAAGATTGGAACCTTATGGGATGCTAAATGGGAAAACCAAATGGCAAAATCGAGTACCAG
>JAESUH010000106.1 GCA_016763155.1 Rhizobiaceae bacterium | reverse complement strand
CCGCGCTTTGCAGGTGGCTCGGCAACTACATCCACATCATCGATCAAAATTCTGCCTGATGACGTATCTTCCAGTCCCGCAATCAAACGAAGCAGAGTAGATTTTCCGCAGCCTGAAGGACCAACGAATACAACAAAATCTCCGTCTTCCACTTCCAGATCTATTGAAGGAATGACCAATACATCCCCAAAATATTTCGAGACTTTCTCCAGTACAATTCGTCCCATTACGCTGCTCCGAGTTTGTGAATATTCATTTTACGGCTCCAAATGTCAGGCCACGCACCAACTGTTTCTGACTGAACCACCCAAGAACAATGATAGGGGCAATCGCCATGGTTGAAGCTGCAGATAGCTTCGCCCAAAACAGCCCTTCCGGACTGGAATAGGACGCAATGAATGCGGTAAGCGGAGCCGCATCAATTGTGGTTAGATTCAAGGTCCAGAACGCTTCGTTCCAAGACAAAATGATGTTGAGTAGAACCGTTGAGGTAATTCCAGGAATTGCCATAGGCGTCAGCACATAAAGAATTTCTTTGCCAAGTGTCGCCCCATCCATACGGGCTGCTTCAAGAATATCTGTCGGGATGTCTTTGAAATATGTGTAAAGCATCCAGATAATAATCGGCAAATTCATCAAGAATAATATGCAGATCAAACCAAACCGCGTGTCCAGCAGACCCCAGTCACGGAAGATCAGATAAATTGGAATAAGCACGCCAACCGGTGGCATCATCTTGGTGGAGAGCATCCACAATAACGTGCCGCGTGTGCGTTTTGTCGGCGAAAATGCCATGCCCCATGCGGCAGGAACAGCAATCAAAAGGCCAAGTGCAGTTGACCCCAAAGCCAGCCAAATCGAATTTAGCGCAAACCTGAAATAGTTCGAGCGCTCCAACACGGTTTCATAGTTTTCTAGGGTCCAGTCAAAAAACAAAAATGACGGCGGTTGCGAAAAGGCATCGAGCTCGGTTTTAAAGCTCGTTAAAAACATCCAAAGCACTGGAAAGAAGATAATGAAGGCAGCTAACCAGGCGCCGCCCGTTACCAGTATTTTGCGTTGAGTTGTTATGTGTCTAGCCACGATATTTCCCTCAATTTTTCCTAAGTGTCCAGATTTTTTCCGACCATCCGAACCAGGAAGATCGCAACGATATTTGCAAGGATCACAGCAACAATGCCGCCTGCAGATGCACCGCCAATGTCAAATTGTAACAATGCCTGCGAATAGACCAGGAACGCGATGTTTGTCGTCGCAAGCCCCGGACCACCACCGGTGGTAACGAAAATCTCGGCAAAGACACTCAGCAGAAAGATTGTTTCAATCAAAATCACCACTGTGATCGCGCGAGCCAGATGAGGCAGGATGATGTAATAGAAGAGTGAGAGCGGCCCCGCGCCATCCATCTCGGCTGCCTCCTTGCGTTCGCCATCAAGCGATCCAACGGCCGTCAAAAGAATGAGTGTCGCGAAGGGAAGCCATTGCCATGCCACCAAAATAATAATTGAGAATAACGGCAGGTCGCCAAGCCAATCAATCGGTTCCATTCCAAAGGTTTTGGAAAGGAAGGCGAAAAATCCAGATACGGGATTCATCAGCAGGTTTTTCCAGATCAACGCGCTAACGGTCGGCATTACAAAGAATGGTGCAATCACCATCAAACGAGCAACTCCTTGCCCAAAAAACGGTTGGTCCAGAAGGATCGCGAGTAAAACTCCGCCAACAACCGTAATCACCAACACAGAGCCAACAAGTATCAACGTGTTGAAAAGGGCTGTGAAGAAATCCGGGTCAGATAGAAAATAGGAGTAATTTTCTAAACCAACAAAGGCTTCATTGCCTGGGTCCAACAAATTGTAACGAAGCAACGAAAAATAGATCGTCATGCCAAGCGGCACAATCATCCAGAGGAAAAGCATTGTAACCGATGGGGCGACCATAAAAGTTGCCAGTGTTTTGGTTTGCTTCGTTGCCATCGAGACCACTCCGAATGTTTAGGGGTTCATTCCCTGCCATGCATAACCACGTGACCACTCAGCTGGTCGGGTTTGTCATGACCTCATTCAATTCTTGAAACCTGCCCGACAAGTTTGCCGGGCAAAGTCTGCTTAAAAACTCCCACTCCAGCAAAATTAATTACCGAAGCAGGAACCGGAAGGATTTTACTTGATGTATCCAGCTTTTTTCATGGTGCGCACTGCTACGGCCTGAGCCTCAGCAAGGGCATCATCAACACTCTTGGAACCAGCCAAAGCAGCAGAGAATATCTGTCCAATTTTGGTGGCCAATCCCTGGAACTCAGGAATAGCTGCAAACTGTACACCCACATAAGGCTTAGGTTTTACAGTGCCATTTACCGGATCAGCTGCATTGATTGAATCCAGCGTCATTTGAGCAAATGGTGCAGCGTCAAGATATTTCTGGTTTTTATAAAGGGAGATGCGAGTGCCTGGAGGAACATTAGCCCAACCTTCTTTCGATGCAACCAATTCAAGGTAAGCCTTGCTGGTAGCCCAGGAAACGAATTTCTGTGCCGCATCGTTCTTCTTGGTTCCTGAAGGAATGGCCAATGACCATGCCCAAAGCCAATTGCTGCGTTTGCCTTTTCCTGCATCTGGCGCAAGAGCAAAGCCAACCTTATCGTGAACGCTTGAGTCTTTTGGATTGGTCACAAAAGAAGCTGCAACCGTTGCATCAATCCACATGCCGCATTTACCTGTATTAAACAGGGCAAGGTTTTCGTTAAAGCCGTTGGAAGAAGCACCTGGAGGCCCAGATTCATTCATCATGTCCACATAGAAAGTCAAAGTTTCTTTCCACTCAGGACCATCAAATTCAGGGTTCCAGTCCATATCGAACCAGCGCGCGCCAAATGCATTTGATGTGGCAGTCAGGAACGCCATATTCTCGCCCCAGCCAGCTTTACCGCGAAGACAAATGCCATAAACTTCATTCGATTTATCAGTCATTGCCTTGGCTGCTTTGCGAACGAATTCCCAATTAGGCCCATCCGGCATTGTTAGTCCGGCTTTTTCCATCAAGTCCTTGCGGTACATGATCATGGAGCTTTCGCCATAAAACGGAGCGGCATAAACCTTGCCATCCAGGGAAAGGCCGGCACGGATAGCTGGAAGAATATCTTCCACATCATCCAAACCGTTGAGCTCATTCAACCAGCCCTTACCGGCCCAGATTGGAACCTCATAAGTACCAATGGTCAAAACATCAAACTGTCCACCCTTAGTGGCAATATCTGTAGTTACTTTCTGGCGAAGAACATTTTCTTCCAATGTTACCCACTGAAGTTCAATACCAGGGTTTTTCGCTGTGAAATCTGCAGTAAGACCCTGCATGCGGATCATGTCACCATTGTTCACTGTTGCAATGGTAAGTTTTTCTGCGAGCGCTACTGACGCGGTTGCGCAAAGCGCCGACGCTCCTAAGAGCGCGCCGATAAATTTCTTCATTATTTCCTCCCAAAGCCGCTATGGGCATTTGCTACATTTACGGGCAAATACTCACTTGATTGCAACAAAGAGTCAAGAAATTCTGCGGAATTTCGCAAAAATTCACGGAGAATAATTTTTAAGTTAATTATTTCAATATGTTACGGAGTGGGTAAAAATTTAATTATTGAGCAATTGCTCTGCGGTGGCTTCATTTGTAATCAGAGAATTGACCAATTTTCCCTGCAACGCTCCGGATATTGCAGAAATTTTTCCGATTCCTGAAGCGATACCAATCACCGGTTTATCGTGGTTTGGGAAGATAGGCACACTGGCCACCCGGTCATTCGTATGGCCCTCAAGGAGGTTCCCCTGAGCATCATAGGCCCAGCCAACGATCTCGCCTACGGCTCCCGCTTTTATCAAATCTGATCGTTCTTCACTTGTGATAAAATGATCCTCTAACAAGGGCGCATTGTCTTCCAAATGACCAATTCCGACAAATGTCACATCAGATTGCTTCGCCAGATCCAATATGTGGCGAATGAATTTCTGACTTTGGAGAATTTCCCGTTCTTCAACACTTGCCGCAATAACCGGCAAAGGTAGAGGAAAATGGGGTGATTTAATCGTGTCGGCCAATCGCACGATAACATCATAGGCGGAAGCAGAGCCATCAGATGCGATATTCCCCACCAACGAAATAATACGGTGCTTCTGGCAATCCATTTGTTGCAACTGGTCAACACAGGCTCGTAGCGTGCGCCCGGTTCCAACAGACATTATTATCGGCTGCTCTGATTTCAGATGCCGCTCCATTTCAGCTGCACCCGCTTGCGCGATACCCAGCGTTACCGAACTTGAGGTCGGGTCACTTGGCACAACCTCACAGCTTTGCAAACCGAACTTGTCCTTAAGACGTAAACTGAGTTCCATACATTGAGCGATAGGGTGATCGAGCCGCACCTTGATCAGCTTTGCACTGATTGCCAATGATACCAGGCGTTGAGCCGATTGCCGTGACACGCCAAGTTTTTTGGCGATCTCATCCTGAGTATTGCCAGCCACATAATACAGCCAGCCCGCTCGGGCGGCTTCGTCAAGCCGACTAGGCTCGGCATCATACTTGCTGGACATCAATGTTCCCCAAAACTAGACGTTTGTTACGCTGGCTGAATTATTTTTCAACTCAGGCGCTATATCAAAGAATTTTGACCATTTGTCAAAAACCTGCACTCCGGGTGGGTTGCTTTCCACGCTCCGAGACACGGAATTCAAATGGCTTCCCCCCATAAATCGCCACACATTCATATCCGCAGCAAGGGCCGCTCGCACGCCGGAAATGCTGTCTTCAATCACCAGGCATTTACGAACATCAACACCCATAATTTCCGCCGTGTGAAGAAACAAATCTGGCGCAGGTTTTCCGTTTTTCACTTCGGAGGCAGTAAACACTCTATCTCCAAAATGTTGGTTTAGCCCGACCAGCTCCAAAGATCGCTTAACTCTTTTGGGGCTGCTGCTGGTTGCAACGCAGGATGTACAGCCTAACATTTCCAGCACCGACACCACCCCATCGGTTACGTGCAGTTCATCTTCAAATGTAGACAATAATTTGTGGCGGTAATTGTCTTCAAATTCCGGCAATAGGTCCAGCCCGAAACGGCTGCGAATATCTATCACCACACTTGGAAAACTTCGACCAAGGAAATGTTCCTGCACATAGCTCAAATCAATATCGATGCCGAGTTCCCCCAACAGCTCAATCAAAATACTTGCAGAAATTATTTCGCTATCAATGAGAACACCATCGCAATCAAAGATCACCAATTCTATCGCACTCAAATTCATTGAAGCTATTTGCTCCGCTTTGCTCGTTTACGCGCAGCACGCAATCTCGGGCCAATTCGAAAATAGGCACCAGCAGCTACCCTGCTGCGCGAACGTAAAACAGGCGTATTTTCTGAAATATTCTTGCGGCCTTCCCGCAATACAATATAGATACCGCTGGCGATGATCACCCCGGCTCCAACAAGTGTTTGCATGTCGGGCGTTTCATTAAAGAACATATATCCAAATGCCGATGCCCAAATAATTTGAGAATATTGCATGGGTGCTACCACCACCGCCTCCCCCGATTTATAAGCGCCGATCATACAAAGCATTGCGGCAAATGCCAGCACAGCCATTAATGCAACCGCTCCCAAATCAATCAGTGGCATCGGTTTATAAACAAACGGCATCAAAGCGCCCATGATCAGGAAATTACCCAGCATCGGATATAGGAGCAAAACCACATCCCGCTCATCCCGGCCAATTCTGCGCACAATAATCGCAGCCAATGAACCACTCAACGCACCAACCAGCGCAGCGACATGACCCAGCGTGAATTCAGAGTTTCCAGGCCGCAACACAATTATTACGCCAATCAGGCCAACAATAACGGCACCGCCGCGATGCAGCCCCACCTTTTCACCCAAAATGGGAATTGAAAGAAGCGTAATCAGCAAGGGCATGGCAAATAGCATCGCGTAAGTCTGGGCAAGAGGCAGAACCGAGAATGCATAAAAAACACAAACCCCGGTAATCAACACCGAAGCCGTTCGAAGGCTGGTCCACCAGGGATGGCGCGGGCGCAGGTTTTCAGAACTTACATCACCCACCAACATGAATGAGACCAGAGGGAACCCGAATAGAACGCTGAAAAACACCATCTGGAACGGGCTATAAGTCGCGCCCAGATATTTGATAATCACATCATGGGTAGCAAATATTCCAAAGGCCGCAAGACCTAGAAGGACGCCTTTTGTATTGGGACTCATCAAGAAAATTCTCCCTCATATTTGTGATTCTGCATCCTGCTAGGGCAGACAGTACCTGCAAAAACAAGAACCGTCCAAACTAAGCATGATAAAACTGGTTTGGATTTGTATTAAAAATGATCCGACTCATCAACCGCACGAAGGTCATGCACGAGGCGGAAAGTAGAATCACAAAGGGTGTATTACATTCCTGTGAGAGTTTTTAAAGCGCCATTTTTTGGCATACTCTTGGTAGTCGTTTTGGTCGCAAAACAAAAATGGCCCAGCGTCGTGATCACGCTGTTGGCTACCTTCATCACCCATCATCACAAGTGCAGCGGCACCAATACTGGTTCCGGTGGCACTTGTAGCATTAGCACAGACCCGCGTTTTGGTAGCAGATGAGAGCATCGTCAAATAATGAATGTTGCGAGCAAATGGCCCTTCAACAATGATATCACCATGCCCATCACTCAGTTCCAGACACTCCGCAGTTACCATCGCCAGATAAAATGAAACGACAACATAGAGGGTTTCCGCACTCAAACTGTCCTTGTTGTGGGACCATTGCTGCACCTCATGGGCAAATGGGCCAGTGCCTTTTTCCACCGAAGGGAAAAGCATAATTTCATCATGCAATACCCGCTCAACATCACTTGGCTCAGGTTCTAAAATTTCATTCCCAAGCAGGTTGGAAAACTCTCTTCCCCCCATAAACCTGGCCGAGGGGACTGAGTGACCAAACACATCAATATTCGCCAGGCAATCGCGAGTTTCATCGAGCTTGGCTAAATCACCACCGGGCGAGCAAACGATCACCCATGTTCCGGTAGAAACAATCGAAAACGGCGCTTCCCGCTCAAGCAAATGCGGCAGCAGCGACGCGTTGGAATCGTGAATACCGCAGTAAACAGAGATATTCCCCGCAAGCCCCAATTCCTTTTCAAGACTTGGCAAGATAGACCCTAACACCTCATTGGCACGACGCATCGGGGGCATTTTTTCTACCCAACCACACGTTTTGACCAGACTAGAATATTCATCTGAACGAAAATCCCACATATCTGTATGACACCCGATGGATGTTATCTCCGCAGCAGCAACCCCACTGAGACGATAGCCCCAATATTGCGGGTATGACATTATCCAGCGTGTGCGCTCAAATTCATCAGGAAAGGTTTTTTGTTGCCAGTAAAGTTGCGCACCGAGATTTAATCCAACAGGCAAAAGCGGGGAGAAACTACTGGAAAAATCGGGACGAACAGATGCGTAACCCTCGGCCAGTTTCTCTGGCCCATCATGTTCATAATCCAGCACTGGCAAGGCAAGATTTCCATTCCCTGCAACCAAAGCCGCACAAGCCCCATGCGTGGTAATGCTGATAGCTTCTATTTTATATTCAAGGTTCAGCTCTTTGATTGATCGCTTGATAAAACCCCATATGCCTTCGATATCAAAATGAGGGTATGGGTCAGAATTCAAGACCGTATTTGGCATGGTGCGCACTGCAAGTTCCTTGCGCAATTGCCCATCAACGACGGCAAATTTTGCATTGGTTTTACCAATATCAATAACGCCAATAATGTTGTGAGCAGCCACAATCATTATTCCATATGAAAGACGGTTTCGAGCGGGGTGGCAATCGGTTCGTTATCTGGATGGGTTTCCATGATATCCGCCATATATGCCCACCATTTTCGCATTAATTCGGATTTGGATAAGGCTTCTAATCCATGATCCTTGCTCCGCCACATCGTTGCAAACAAAATACGGGTCTCGTCGTCATAATAGATAGAATAATCGCGGATTTTTGCTTCATGCAGAGCTTCAACAAGCTCCGGCCAGATTTCATCATGGCGCCGCCGATATTCTTCTAGCTTACCGGAATGGAGCTTCATTTTGAATGCAATTTTTTCCTCGCTCATTCAATTGCTCCCTTCCGAAACCGCCGCACAACAATCGGCAATGCAATAACACAAATCAACAGCGCCCCGGTAAATACGGACATAACAATGCCCGGCACATTTTGAAGGCCAAACCCGAAGGTAACCATTCCCATGATAAAGGCTGCAATCACCACCCCAAGAATACTGCCTGCTCCACCCAGGATATTAACGCCACCCAACACCACAAAAGTAATAATTTCCAACTCCCACCCGGACGCAATTGAAGGGCGCGTTGAACCCAATCGCGACGTAAGCAGGATCGCCGCCACCCCCGACATCAACCCGGTAAGACAGAAGAGCAAAAACTTCACCCGTCCGACCCGAACACCGGAAAATTGCGCTGCAATAGGGTTATTGCCGATAACAAATATCTGACGACCAAAATTGGTTTTGTGCAGCAGGGCGTAAAAAATGATGGCTGAAACAACAAACAAAACAAATTCAAACGATATCACCCACCAGACATACCCTTGCCCGAAATAGGCAAAATCAATCGGGTACCCCTTAAAAGCCTGATCGCCTAAAACAATAAAGGAGATTCCGCGAAAGAAACTCATCGTGCCAATTGTAATAACGATAGATGGCAGACCCAACCCCGTTACCAATAATCCATTGAACGCCCCGCAAACCAGGCCGCTCAACAAACCAACGACCACCAAAACTGGCGTATCAGCTCCAAATTGCAAAGCAATCCCCATCATGGTTGAAGCCAGCGCAATGATAGCTGCGACCGATAAATCAATTTCGCCGGAAATAATTACCAGCGCCATGGCCAGAGCAATCAACGCTTTTTCGGTAAAATTGAACGTCGCATCCGACAGAGACCACGGATCGAGAAAATAGGGCGAGGCAAATGAGTTGATTACAAAGATGCCAATCGCCACCGTCAAAAGCAGCGTTTGCCATGAGAATATGGCGCTATGAAGCGGGCTATCCAACCGGTCTGGAATATGACGCATGATAGTTTTTTGCTCACTCATACTTTGGGAACCTCCTGCCTGAGGATAATTCTACCCTTGTTCCCGCTGCCGCGTGAATTGAAGATGACAGCCAAAATGATCGCCCCACCGGAAATTGCCATTTGCCAGAATGGTGAAATGTTTATCACCGGCAAGGCCGAATTAGTGACCCCAAGGAACAGCGCACCAAGCAGCGCGCTCCCCACCGTACCAACGCCGCCCGCAATCGATACTCCACCAATCACACAGGCAGCTATTATGGAAAGTTCGTAGCCATTGGCAATCTCGACCGAGCCAATGACATAGCGCGACACCCAAAGGAATCCGCAGAAACCAGCGGCTGCACCGGACATGCAAAAGGAAATAAACTTAGTTTTTCCCACATCAATACCGGCATAGACTGAGGCCGTGGGATTGATACCAATCGCCGTAAGAGAACGGCCAATTGGCGTGCGGCTCATGACGAGGAAAAACAAAAGGGCAATGATAATTGCAAACCAGGATAATAGAGGTAGCCCCAAAAGCTGAATGCGAGTCATCTCAATAAACCCCGGACTGAGCTGATCTGCATTGACCCATTTCCCACCGGCGATCAAAAAGATCACACCACGGAAAATAGTCAGCGTGCCAAGGGTTACAACAATTGCCGGAATATCAAGTTTCCAAACAAGAATGCCGTTAAACGCACCCATCGCCAAACCACAAATGGTTGCAATCAACATCAATAGCGGCACCGGAATTCCCGGAAAGGATGAATTCAAAAGAGCGACAATCATCCCAGACAAAGCAAGGTTGGCGGCCATTGAAAGATCAATGGAGCGTGTAAGGATCACCACCATTTGGCCAAGCGCCAAAATCATCAACATTGCAGTGTTATTAAAAATATCGGCAAGGTTGCCGATTGAAGCAAAATTGCTTGAGCGCAATGTGGTGCCGCCGATGATTGCAATAATAGCAAGCCCCAGCCAGATTTCTCGTGTGCGAAGCAACCATCTCATGCTGCCACCTCTTCAATGCCCGCAGCATCCCTCAGCAAAGTTGCGGCATCAAGGGTTTCATCATTGATGTGCTCAGCGATGATTTTCCCCTCACGCATCACGATTACTCGGTCACTCATCCCCATGATTTCGGGCAATTCAGAAGAGACCATAACCACACTCAACCCCTGCCCAACCAAATCTCCCATGAATTCATGCACCGCCGCCTTGCTGCCAATATCGATACCTTTGGTCGGTTCATCCAGAATGATCACCCGCGGCCGGGTAGCCAGCCATTTGGCAATAACAATTTTTTGCTGATTGCCACCGGAAAGAGTTGCAGCATGTTGGCTTAAAGACGACGCTCGCAAATCGAGCCGCTCGGTATATTCACGCGTCAGAGCAAACTCATTTGCCAATTGCAGAAACCCATTTTTTGAAATCTCGTGCAGAGACGGCAGTGACACGTTTTGAAAGATCGGAAGATCCGCAACAACGCCCTGCTTGCCGCGTTCCTCCGGCACATAAACAATGCCAGCCTTAATAGCATCGGCTGGAGATTTTAGATTAACAGGCTTTCCATCCAGCCTGACCTGGCCACGCGACGGGCGGGTAAAACCAAAAAGAGCCTGCATCACCTCACTGCGCCCGGCCCCCACCAAACCATAAAAACCAAGGATTTCTCCCTGCCGCAATTCAAACGATATATCATGAAATTCCGTGGGGTGGCTAAGCTGCGAAACACTCAATACCTGCTCACCAATTGAACTATCTCTGGCAGGAAAAATCTGATCCACCGAACGCCCAACCATCAATTGGATGATTTCGTTCTGAGGCGAATCTGCAAGTAGCCCTTTTCCAACCATTCCACCATCGCGAAACACGGTATATCGATCAGCTATCCGGTATATTTCATCAAATTTATGAGAGATGAAAAGGATGGCTTTGCCCTCACTTTTCAAATGCTCAATCAGCACAAAAAGATCTTCAATCTCCTTGTGCGAGAGAGAAGCTGTCGGCTCATCCATAATAACAATCTGTGCTTCAATGGATAGCGCCCTTGCCACAGCAACCAAATGTTTATTGGCAATTCCCAATTCTTTCAGAAGCGTTGCTGGCTCAATATGCCCTGCACCCATACCTTCTAAAACCGTTTTAGCTTTCGAATGCATGGCCCGTAAATCGATGGTGCCAAAGCGCGTTTTTGGCGCATGACCGAGATAGATATTCTCAGCCACACTCATCTCATCAAACAGGACGGTTTCCTGATGGATTGCGGTAATACCAAGTTCAAATGCTGAATGGGGTGAAGTGAGGGTAACCACCTCACCATCGATACGAATTTCACCCTCATCGGGGTGATAAATTCCGGTCAGGGTTTTGACCAAGGTAGACTTCCCAGCGCCGTTCTCGCCAATGAGTGCGGTAACTTCGCCCGAATATAGTTCAAGGCTCACGTCATCTAGAGCACGAACGCCAGGGAAGGATTTCGAAATGC
The DNA here is from genome assembly GCA_016763155.1 of Rhizobiaceae bacterium. Taxonomy (GTDB): domain Bacteria; phylum Pseudomonadota; class Alphaproteobacteria; order Rhizobiales; family Rhizobiaceae. Next base: position 13,201 of record JAESUH010000106.1, on the reverse strand, counting down.
CTGAAAGGGATAGCTTTGGCTGCGACATTGATGTGTTCTCGAAAGCGATATTTCAGCGCTTGTTGTGGTGGTAACCCCACCCAATAAAAGAGCCCGGCAGCGCGTCAGCGCCGCCAGGACCGTTTCAATGCCTCAATAGATTTTTGAGAACTCTTCGATGTTTGACTTATCAAACTGGAAGGGTGCAGCCATCGCTGTTGTATTGGCATCATCCAAAACAACTTCGCCCACATGACCAATTGAAAGTTTTGCACCTGGCTCAGCTTTAGATTTCCCGGTTGCCAAAGCATGGGAAATATAAACCGCTGAATAGCCAAGATCGATTGGGTTCCAAAGAGCAACAGCCTGTGAAGCACCATTATCAATGAACTGTTTAAACTCTGATGGCAGCGCAAGACCAGTCACGTTGATTTTTCCGATCAGACCCATGTCAGTTACCACTTGAGCAGCAGCCACAACACCAACGGTAGTTGGTGCAATAATTGCTTTCAGATTTGGATGGCTAGCAATCAGACCTTTGGCTTCATCTGTACTTTTTACAGAATCATCATCACCATAAACGGTTGCGACCAGTTTGATTTTTGGGAACATGGTTGGCAAAACTTTTTTACCAGCTTCGATCCATGAATTCTGGTTAGCAGCAGTTGATGAGGCTGAAAGAATAGCAACTTCACCACCGTCCGGCAAAAAGTCTGCGGCCAGTTTAAAGATGGTAGAACCAATCAAATCTGTATCAGAAGGGTTCAAATGCATCTGACGGCCTTCAGCTGCAACGCCTGAATCCCAAGAGATTACAGTGATGCCACGAGACATAGCTTTTTTCAGCGCAGGAACCAAAGCATCCGGATCATTGGCTGAAATTGCAATTGCGTCCACTTTTTGAGCAATCAATGCATTGATGATCTCAATTTGGCCTTCGGCAGTAGCTTTAGTTGGGCCGGTATAGATGATTTTTACGTCACCAATTTCTTTGGCTGCATCTTCTGCACCTTTTGCAGCGGCATCAAAGAAGCCATTGCCGAGTGATTTCACCACAAGGGCGATCCGTATTTCTGCCTGTGCAGGCAGGGCAACCATTGCAAGCACAGCCAGTGCCGCTGTTGTAGTTGCCAGTTTTTTTAGAATATTCATAGTTTCCTCCCGAAACGATTTTGGTTGGTATTATTTCCCTTTGCAGGCCGCTTATGCGACCGACGAAGACTTTGAATTTGTTTCCTCTTTCGTATCCGCAATCACGAGCTGCACACCTGCAGCCTCCAGCATATCGCGATCCTCATCGCGCAAATTGCGGTCAGTAATGACAGTGTGAACCTTCTCCAGCGCGCACAAAATCAAACTGGAACGTTTTCGGAACTTGGTAGAATCCGCCAACACGACCAGCTCGTCTGCTTGTTCGATAAATTTCAATTCGGCCTGAACGATCAACGGATCAGCTTCCATAGGACCTTGCGGCCCCAGAGCATGGGCACCCATGAACATTTTGCGTGCGTAAAAATGGCTGGTCACTTCATCATCAAACGGGCTGAGAATAATATTCTGCTCCCGGTAAATCGTACCACCCGATAATGTAACTGTGCTTTTTGAATGATGCAGAAGGTGTTCGGCAATTGGAAATGAATTGGTAAAAACCGGCACCTGACGGGCAACCAGATGATGGACCATCTGAAACGTAGTAGTGCCGCCATTGATGATAATGGGTTCGCCATCCTCGCAAAGCGCCACAGCTTCACGGGCTATGGCACGTTTCATCGGCATATTAATGGATTCATTCACGCTGAATGGTCTGCCGATCAGCCCCGACTGAGATGGCGGATTAACGGCCTCAGCCCCACCTCTCACCCGGCGTAATTTGCTTTGAAGATGCAATGACGCAACGTCGCGGCGGATCGTGGCCTGCGATGCTCCAGTCATTTCCACCAAATCACTTATGGTCGCAACCGGACGTGATTGTATGGCGGATAAAATAACGCGGTGGCGTTCACTCTCGTGCATTTAGTCTCCAATCAGGCCTAAGGGTTCCATCATTTTGATATTCTGTCAATCAATATCGTTCAAATAATTTCAATATTAGATATTTTTGATTGAAAGTGATTGATTATGATTGACTTGATCGCACGGCTATTACTAACTAAGACAATCTGCTTTACTGAACCAAGAGGAATTCATGCCCAAACCCCCTGAGTCGCTCCGCCTTGAAAACCTTTGGGATGAGGCTAAGGCCGCATCTATGGATGAGGCTGAACGCCTGGTTTATAGATCAAACCTGCTGGGTTCCGACATGCGCGTCACCAATTATGGTGGTGGCAACACATCATCCAAAATCTTCCAGACCGACCCTCTCAGCGGCGAGAATGTCGAGGTACTTTGGGTAAAAGGCTCCGGCGGCGATATCGGCACCATGAAGCTCGATGGCTTTTCCACACTCTACATGGACAAGCTGCGAGCCCTGAAAAACATCTATCGCGGAGTGGAGTTTGAAGATGAGATGGTGGGCTATCTGCCCCATTGCACATTCAATTTAAATCCACGGGCGGCCTCCATCGACACACCCCTGCACGCATATGTACCAAGGTCTTTCGTTGATCACATGCACCCCGATGCAATCATTGCAATTGCGGCCGCAAAGGACAGCAAGGCGCTGACCGCAGAAATATTTGGCGATGATATAGGCTGGTTACCGTGGAAACGCCCGGGCTTTGAGCTTGGGTTATGGCTTGAAAAATTCTGCCTTGATAACCCGAAAGCAAGTGGCGTCATTTTGGAGAGCCATGGGTTGTTCACCTGGGGAGATACCCCAAAAGAGTGTTACGACATGACGATTGAAACCATCAATAAGGCGATTGTCTGGCTTGATAAAAAGTCTGAAAATGTCGAAATTTTTGGTGGCGAAATCGTCCCTGCCCTTCCAGCAAATGAGCGGCTGCAAATTGCAGCCCGCCTTATGCCGGAAATTCGCGGCATGATCTCTGGTGACAGTCATAAGGTCGGGCATTTTGATGACAGCGATACCGTGTTGCAATTTGTTTGTTCCGCAGATTTGGAACCATTGGCAAGGCTAGGAACCAGCTGTCCTGATCATTTCTTGCGCACAAAAATCCGGCCGTTGGTTGTATCGTTCGACCCAATAAAAGGTGATATCGAAAACACAATCAAAGGCCTTGAACCAGAAATCGCTGCCTACCGTGTTGAATATGCAGAATATTATCTTGCCTGCAAACATAATAACAGCCCTGCCATACGTGATCCGAACGCAATTGTTTATCTGATACCAGGCGTCGGCATGATCACCTTTGCCAAAGATAAGGCAACAGCACGCGTATCAGGCGAATTTTACGTTAACGCCATTAACGTGATGCGCGGGGCCTCTTCAGTTTCCACCTATCAGGGACTGCCAACACAAGAGGCATTTGATATTGAATACTGGCTTTTGGAAGAAGCCAAACTATTGCGAATGCCCAAACCCAAATCATTGGCCGGAAAAATTGCACTGGTAACCGGCGGTGCCGGGGGAATAGGAAAAGCCAGTGCCGCACGACTATTGCAAGAAGGCGCTTGCGTCATGCTGAGCGATGTTGATCAGGATGCTCTGGCAGTTGCAGAAAAAGAACTCGCCAGCGCCTTCGGCAAAGATTTTGTTCGTTCATGCAAACTGGATGTTACCAACGAAGCGGAAGTTGCAGCAGGCTTTGCGAATGTGGCAATTGAATTTGGCGGCCTAGATATTCTTGTTTCCAACGCCGGGCTGGCATCTTCTGCACCAATTGAGGAAACCTCTTTGGAATTGTGGAACAAGAATATGAACGTGCTTTCTACCGGTTATTTTTTGGTGTCGCGAGAAGCCTTCAAAATGTTTCAATCCCAGAAGATCGGCGGCAACGTCGTATTCGTGGCATCCAAAAACGGTCTTGCAGCCTCGCCCAATGCTTCAGCTTACTGCACCGCAAAAGCTGCGGAAATCCATTTGGCCCGTTGCCTCGCCTTGGAGGGAGCCGCCGCCCAAATTCGTGTAAATGTCGTAAATCCTGATGCGGTATTGCGTGGATCAAAAATCTGGAGCGGTGAATGGAAAGAGCAACGCGCTGCTGCCTATGATATGTCAGTTGATGATCTTGAAGAACATTATCGCAAGCGCTCATTGTTGAAGCGCAACGTATTGCCGGAAGATATTGCCGAGGGAATTTATTTCTTCGTATCGGAAATGTCTTCAAAATCTACCGGCAACATTCTCAATGTCGATGCCGGCAATGCTCAAAGTTTCACGCGTTAGAAAGAATCAATATGTCCGAAACTATGATTGATGCAGAAATTGTATCTGCCGAGAATGACAAAGCTTTATCCGCCCTACAACCGGACTACGAAGCATTGGGCGAACATCTTGATCGACGCGGTGTGGATATTAATGCCATCAAGAATAAAGTGGCAGGCTACGGAGTAGCAATTCCCTCATGGGGAGTTGGCACTGGCGGGACTCGTTTCGCACGTTTTCCAGGCAAGGGTGAACCACGTCATATCTATGACAAGATGGAAGATTGCGCAGTCATCCATCAACTAACCTGCGCCACACCCAGCGTATCTCTGCATATCCCATGGGATAAGGTCGAGGACATTTCAGAACTCAAAGCCAAGGGAAATGCATTAGGACTCACCTTCGATGCGATGAACTCAAATACCTTTCAGGATCAAGTCGATCAGGAACATTCCTATAAATATGGTTCGCTCTCACATGCCAATAAGGCAACGCGCCAACAGGCCATCAACCACAACATCGAGTGCATAGAATACGGCAAGGCACTTGGTTCAAAGGCCCTTACCGTATGGGTTGGAGATGGGTCCAATTTCCCCGGTCAGGTAAATTTTACCCGCCAGTTTGAGCGCTATCTTGATGCGATGAAATCGGTCTACAAGGCCCTCCCCGATGATTGGCGGATTTTCACTGAACACAAAATATTCGAACCAGCCTTTTATTCCACCGTCGTACAGGACTGGGGCACAAATTATTTGATCGCCACAGAGTTGGGAGAAAAGGCACATTGCCTTGTAGATCTCGGCCACCATGCCCCAACGGTCAACATTGAAATGATCGTGGCGCGTTTGATCCAGTTTGGAAAACTTGGCGGGTTCCATTTCAACGACAGCAAATATGGAGATGATGATCTCGATACCGGCCTAATCGATCCCTATCGATTGTTTCTGGTATTCAACGAGTTGGTGGATGCCGAAAATCGCGATGTGGAAGGTTTTGATCCTGCCCACATGCTGGATCAATCACACAACGTTACCGATCCGATTGAAAGCCTGATGCAAAGCGCAATGGAAGTGCAGAGAGCCTATGCTTTAGCATTAATCGTTGACCGGAAAAAGCTTGAAACCTATCAGGAAGATAATGACGCACTGATGGCAAGCAACACTTTGAAATCCGCATTTCGCACGGATGTTGAACCAATTTTAGCCATGGCCCGCTTGGAAAGTGGTGGATCGGTCAACCCGATTGCAACTTACCGCACCTCTAACTATCGCCAAAAAGTTTCAGCAATTCGCCCAGAAATTGCTCCAGGTTCCAGCGGCATTGTCTAATTTAGAAACTGGCATACAGTAATCAAAACCTGGGACCAAATGACAAAAACCTCGAATTAACTGTCAAAAAACGGCCCCAAGAGAGCCCTAGACAGCATTAAACCGGGCGACCTTCTAATAGAAGCTCGCCCGGTCTAAATTTTATTCTGGCAAATTACATAGACAGGTTTTCTAGGTTCTTAACCTTAGAAGCCCATTCTTTGCGTTCTTCTGCTGACATTGGGATCAGGCCTTTATCGGTCAGATATCCCTCTTCGCCCCATGCTGCATCGCTGGAGAATTCATTCAGATATTCCTGAATGCCGTCAGTTTTTCCGATGTGAGCTTTTTTCACATAGAAGTAGAGAGAACGTGAGATCGGATAATTGCCATTTGAAATTTCTTCAAATTCCGGAGCAACGCCATTAACTTTGCTGCCCTGTAGCGTGTCGGAGTTTTGATCCAGAAAGCTGAAACCAAAGATACCGAATGCGGAAGGGTTTGCTGCAAGTTTTTGAACGATCAGATTGTCATTTTCGCCGGATTCGATGAAAGCACCATCTTCGCGGATTGTGTGGCAAAGTGTTTTATAGGCGTTTTTGTCGCTTTTCTTCAAAGCTTTAACCCAATCAAACTTCTTACAACCACCTTCCATAGCAAGTTCAACAAACGCATCGCGTGTGCCTGAAGTTGGTGGAGGACCCATCACTTCAATCTTCACAGATGGAAGTTCTGCGTTAACATCTTTCCATGTTTTGTATGGGTTGGCCTGGGTTTTTCCATCGCCGTTTGGAACATTCTTTGCAAGTGCAAGAAATAGATCTTTTAGAGAAATTTCCATTTGGCTGCTAGCAACTGAATTTGCCAAAACAATGCCGTCATAACCGATTTTGACTTCGATGATTTCTTTAACACCATTTGATGCACATTTTTTAACTTCGGAAGCTTTGATCCGACGAGATGCATTGGTGATATCAGGATGTTTATCGCCAACACCTGAACAAAACAGTTTCAAGCCGCCGCCAGATCCGGTGCTTTCCACAACAGGAGTTTTAAAAGAGGTACTTTTACCAAATCTTTCAGCAACAGTTGTAGCGAATGGAAATACCGTTGATGAACCAACGATGCTGATCTGATCCCGGGCAAAAGCAGGGGCTGAACCGGCGGCTAACACTGTTGCGCCAAGTATCAATGCTGCGAATTTAGTAGTATTTTTCAACATGCCAAAATTTCTCCTATGGCTTTTCGGCCATCCCACTGACGACCCAATTGCGCGTCCTTATTTGCGCAAAATCTAACTATGACATCTATGTAACAGTTTGATGACGGTGGCCCGAAATGGCGGGCAGAAATCCGTAAGGCCAAAGCCCCAATCAGGAGCTGCTCGGCGGACGCCGTCGACGCGCATTTGAAGTCAATATCACCGATTTGATACGTCTTGGGTCTGCATCAATCACGCGGAACTCAAATCCAAGCGCGTTAATCACCTCTCCCCTGGCCGGCACCCTGCCAATCAACGCGAATATCAGGCCGCCAATTGTATCAACTTCCTCTGCAATTTCGCCCGCATCAAAGGTCTTACCGGTAGCTGCTTCCACATCTTCCAATTCGGCCTTTGCGCTGCAAAAAAATGTGCCGTCCCCTTTATCGAGGATCATTTCTTCTTCTTCATCATCATGTTCGTCTTCAATATCGCCGACGATTTCTTCCATGATATCTTCCAGCGAGACCAAACCGTCCGTACCACCATATTCATCAATCACCAGTGCCATCTGGGTTCTGCTGGCCTGCATTCTGGTCATTAAATCCATCGCCATCATTGATGGCGGCACAAATAATACCGGGCGTACAAGTTTTAAAGATCCAAGCGTTTTTCCAAGCGCTACCCGCTTCAAATCGAGGTTTGACGGAAGCTTTGTTTTCCGTTTAGCCATTTCTGCACGCGACAGTTTTGACGCTCTGGTGATATAAGCGACCACATCACGAATGTGCACCATTCCTTGCGGGTCATCGAGAGTTTCATCATAAACCGGCAGACGCGAATGACCTTCAGCTTCGAATATCAGCAACATTTTGGCCAGCGTTGTGTCGATATTAACTGCTTCAATATCCGTGCGCGGCACCATCAAGTCTTCTACCCGGATGTCTTTTAACCGTAAGATACTGGCAAGCATTGCCTTTTCTTCGGCGGAAAAGCCTTCGGAATCGGTCATATCCTGCGATAAGGCTTCGGCCAGCCCCTTGCGTACAGATGCCCCCTCACCGCGTTTTCGTCCAAGCAGTTTCCAAAACCATGCGAAGGGTTCAGGTGTTTTATTCACCTCCGGATCGACGACGACTAGAGCCGTACCGGGTTCATTTTCTATTGGGTCGTCGGCAGGTTTGCCGGATTCTGATGAATTCATAGTAACAAACGCAAAATTATAAACATTCCTAATATGGGTTCGCAATGTTCAGTTTCGCAAGTGCCTCTCTTTCAAATTGTTCCATAATTTCGGCTTCCTCATCATCTTGGTGATCATAACCAAACAGATGTAGAAATCCATGAATAACCAAATGGGAAAAATGGTCCTCAAACCGTTTTCCCTCGTTAAGTGCCTCACTGGCAAGTGTCTGCTGTCCCATCGCAATATCGCCCAGAAGCATTCCGGCAGTCTGTCCGACTTCAATGTCTTCGCCAGGAAAAGACAATACATTGGTTGGCTTATCAATATTGCGCCATTGGCGGTTTAATTCCTGAACCGCCTGATCATCAGTCAACAAAACACTCAGTTCCGCATCCTTTGCATAGCGCAGATCTGCAACTTCAATTGCGGCAATTATTGCAGCACGAATCAGGCGCTCCAATTCATCGTGTTCAGGCCAATCACCAGCCTCAATGGAAAGATCAATTTCAGGCAATTCTGCTTTAACCATTATTGCCTGCTTTTTTTGCCCCCGCAGCATCATAGGCTTTTACGATATCTGCAACCAAACGATGACGCACCACATCGCCTGCTGAAAACTCAACCCGTTTGATGCTTTTGACATTCTTCAAAATCTGAAGAGATTCCACCAAGCCGGAAACCTGCCCGCGGGGTAAATCAATCTGGGTGGGATCACCGGTAATAATCATCCGGGAGTTTTCGCCAAGCCGAGTCAAAAACATTTTCATCTGCATGGATGTTGTGTTTTGCGCTTCATCCAAAATAACAGCCGCATTGGATAGGGTCCGACCACGCATAAATGCCAAAGGCGCAATCTCAATCTCACCAGATGCAATCGCGCGCTCCACCCGGTCGCCCGGCATCATGTCATATAAAGCATCATAAAGCGGCCGCAGATAAGGATCGACCTTATCCTTCATGTCACCAGGTAAAAACCCCAGCCTTTCGCCCGCTTCTACCGCAGGCCGTGAAAGGATGATGCGCTCTACCGCACCTCGCTCCAACATTGCCGCAGCATAGGCCACTGCCAGATAGGTCTTGCCAGTACCAGCGGGCCCGATGCCAAACACCAGTTCAAATTTCTCCATTGCACGAATGTAGTCATTCTGGGTTTTGCTTCTGGCCTGCACCAGTTTTTTCCTGGTGGCAATTTGTGCCGTCACAGGTTTGCCTTTTGAGCCCGTGGCGGTGTCAGCCTCTACGGGTGGCGTAATTGCAGACATTCGAATGGCCCCATCCACATCTCCCACTTCCAGACTTTCGCCAGAGAGAAGACGCTCATACAAAAATTCCAGGGTTTGTCGGGCGCGGTCAATAGCTTCTTCGCCGCCCTTAAGGTCCACACGATTGCCTCGGGCTACAGCTTCCACGCCCAATTGTTGTTCCAACATGGCAAGGTGATTGTCGAATTGTCCAAATAATTGGGACGCCAGCATATTATCATCAAAAGAAAGGACAATATGTTCCTGTCCGGAAATACTGTCAGCACTACTAATGTTCTTGTTCAATCAAAGTTCCCTTTTTGTAAAACTGGCCACGACCTTATTACATGCTAACGCAAATGTAAAAATCAAGCAGAGATCCCAACTAAACTATTGGGCGCTGCCTCGGTAATCTTTACCCGTACGATATCCCCCACCGAACCAACGGAACGATCCACAATCACTGATTGCAAATAGGGCGAACGGGCAATGAGCTGGCCTTCCCGCTTGCCAGGTTTTTCCAGCAGCACATCCATTTCAGAATCGAGGCAATTTTTGTTAAAATCAAGTTGTTGCTGGTTGAGCAATGCCTGCAATCGTTGCAAACGCTCGCCAGCCACATCCGCAGGTATTTGGTCATCCATTCCAGCGCCCGGCGTTCCAGGCCTCGGAGAATATTTAAACGAGAAGGCTGACGCGTATCCAACTTGGCGAATAATATCGAGGGTCTCCTCAAAATCAGCTTCGCTTTCACCGGGAAATCCAACAATGAAATCACCCGAAATCGCAATGTCCGGCCGCACCGCCCGCATCCTCTCAATCACATAAAGATAGTCATCTCGCGTATGATGCCGGTTCATGGCTTTGAGAATTTTGTCTGAGCCCGCCTGAACCGGCAGATGCAAATATGGCATCAAACTAGCCAGCTCACCATGGGCAGCAATCAGCCCCTCATCCATGTCGATTGGATGGCTGGTCATATAACGCAAGCGCTCTATCCCATCCACCTCGGCCAATTTATATAAGAGCTCTCCCAGTCCCCATTCGGTATTACTTGGCCCAAGCCCGTGCCAGGCATTGACGTTTTGCCCAAGCAACGTGATTTCTCTCACGCCTGCTGCGGCCAGCCGTTCAGCTTCATCAATAACTTGCCCGACCGAGCGCGAAGTCTCCGACCCTCTGGTATATGGCACCACACAAAACGTACAAAATTTATCGCACCCTTCCTGCACTGTCAGGAAAGCAGCCACACCACGAGAACGGGTCTGCGCACGGGTCGCCACTGGCATTTTGGTGAACTTGTTTTCAATTTCAAATTCTGTCTCAACCGTTTTCTTACCCGCAACAGCATCCGCTACCAGCGTCGGTAATTTATGATAGGTCTGCGGCCCGGCAACCAGATCTACCACCGGCGCACGCCTGATGATTTCCTTGCCTTCAGCCTGAGCCACACAGCCGGTGACCCCGATGGTCATTGTCTTGCCGGCCTCTTCACGCGCCAGTTTTAATTTCTTGATACGGCCAATATCTGAATACACTTTCTCGGCCGCCTTCTCGCGGATGTGGCAAGTATTCAGCAAAACCAAATCTGCCTCAGACATATCTGCGGTCACCACGTAGCCTTCTGCCTCCAACGCATCACCAATGCGTTCGGAATCATAAACATTCATCTGGCAGCCATAGGTTTTTACAAAATACTTTTTGTCGACAACCTTGCCGCTCGTATCACTATTATTGGTCATTTGTTTTCTTAATCTCATTTCATAGCAGCGCTATATAATGCTTTTGTGGCAGGATTAGAAAGAGGCACGGCTCAATTTTTGAGGCTGTTAACTTCACTATCTTTCAAATAGTCTCCGCGCATGGCTTTTTGAAACATTTTTTTAACCTGCGCTTCAGTATTTTGCGCAATCTCGCGGCGGCTGGTTTCGCCAGTAATCACCAAAGGCTCACCAAAGACAACTTCCACATCATAGGCGCCTTTTCTCAAAAAGTTGATCAGATGCGGTCCAAGAGGAATATCACCAGGCCAAGCAGCCTGTGTTTGATGAAACCGCCCAAGCGGCATACCAAACAAATGAGTATAGGCAATGGCTACCGGCTGCACACTGACAGCTTCCAGATGGGATTCTTTCAAGGCATATTGAGCAGCGCCAAACAGCGCACTCTTGAACTGCATTACCCGATGGCCACTGCTTGTGGTCCCTTCTGCAAACAATACCATCACGTCGCCTTCTTTCAAGCGCGTAGCAATAGAATTCACTTGATTGGCGCTGTCGCTGCGCCGACCACGATTAACAAATACGGTTCTTTGCAATCGCGCCAATGTACTTATTCCCGGCCATGACTTTACCTCGTCCTTAGCAATAAAGCACAATTCCATAGAACTCCCCAAAACCAGAATATCCGACCAGGAAAGATGATTTGCTACAATCAACAAGGGCTTATCGCTAGGTATTTTACCACGAACAAAAACCTTTGTGCCAACCAGAAACAACGTCAATTTGTGCCAAAAAACTGGGATTTTACGCGATACAGAAGGGAAAAACAGGACTGCCAGATACTGAACCGGCATCAACACAATTGTCACCGGTAATAAAACCACGATAACAATAAGAACGCGGAAAGTAGCAGCCATCAGCGTATTCCCGAATTATTTTTTGTCAGAGTCTTTTCCTGATACGGCATCATCGAGCGGCACACAATAAAGTTCCAACCTGTGATCCACCAATCTATAGCCTAGTGAACGGGCAATTTGTTCCTGCAGACGTTCAATTTCTTCATTGGTAAATTCAATCACCTCGCCGGATTTCAAATCGATCAGATGGTCATGATGGTCTTCCGGCACAGCTTCATAGCGCGCGCGCCCGTCGCGAAACTCATGACGTTCGATGATCTCGTATTCTTCCAGCAATTTCACTGTTCGGTAGACAGTAGCAATCGAAATTTTCGAATCCACTTTCACCGCACGCGCATAAAGTTCTTCAACATCAGGATGATCGTGTGCCGAATCAAGCACCCTCGCAATCACCCTGCGTTGTTCGGTCATTCTCAGACCTTTTTTTGCACAAGCTTCTTCCAGTTTCATCTGTCATCCAGTTTAATCCATGTACCGGCATAATTGGCCAATATCGCTAGGACCTATCATTATTCCGTGAAAATTCCAATTCACTTATAGTCAGAAATATCCACATCGCGGGTAACCGGCAAATTTAGCCATTGAAGCCACCATCCGCATCAGCTAAACATCATTTCGATTGTCCGGCCAATATCAAGGACAAGCACCAAAGCACCCGTAGCTCAGCTGGATAGAGCGCTGCCCTCCGAAGGCAGAGGTCGCGCGTTCGAATCGCGCCGGGTGCACCAAAATTCATAATAAAATCAATAGAATATAGCTGTCCGAGTTATGCAGCTTGCAACTTCATACAGGATTTAACGAGTTCAAAATAAGATTTTGCGACTCATTTCCGTACAAAACCCGTACACGGCGTCTACCGCCTGTTTTCTTTGGGGCCAACCATTCAGGATGATCGCTTTGAACTTAATCTGAATTAAGGAAGGCAATATTCTGCCAATTACACCTCTTGGAAATAAACACGTCTAACATATTGACATAAATACTTAATTTGAGTGAGTTACTCACATTCGAATACGCCAAAAAACATTGGAAAACGAACGACATTGTTGGATAGTCGGTTTTCACTACTGCAGAAAAAATATTTTGGTTCAGGTACGGTTATATTGGAGGCGGAGATGGTGAAATATTTTTGTAGATTGCAGAAGCTTCTGAGTGTGCTTGATGCCTTCAAAATGTCTCTAGGTGGAATTCTCTTCGGTTGTTTGATTGTTCTCCCAACAGAGGCGTTTTCGCAAACTAAAACCTCACCAGTCAAAGCTCCTGAATATGTAGGGTCTGCGACTTGTGCCGGGTGTCATGAGCAACAATTCTCGGCATGGAGTAAATCCCACCATAATGCGGCTCTTACCCCCCCAAACAGCACGACGGTCTTGGGTAATTTT
>JAESUH010000105.1 GCA_016763155.1 Rhizobiaceae bacterium | reverse complement strand
GCTTAAAAACGCAGAGCCATCTTAAACGCATCCATAAATCCGCAATATCCTGATCGCTTAGCTTTGAATTTCAGATCAGGATACGTGGGGGCGGTAGTTCTGGCGTGGGCAATAAGAAGCGGTTGGTACGAAGCGTTTCAACGGAAAGCTTGCTACCTGTTACGCGCATTATATAGACGAATTCTGGAACCAGAGCCAATATATCACTGCCACAATGGAGCATATCGGCAGTCGAAATTCCTGCCATGGAATCATAAGACTTCAGATGCTGGTGAGTTGTCGTTTCATCAAAGCTAGATGGATAAGTCACTTGCTCATGTGCATGAGCCGGTTCGACCGCATGAACATAATTTCCACCTGCAACCATCAATGCCAACACTGCAAGCACATGAAGCAGATTGCCAAAGGGCTTCAAACGAACGTTTGTTTTTCGAATGCCCATCATTAAATTATTATATTCGGGCTGCGTTCGTAATGATGACGAAGAATACCAATTTCATTCTCGGTAAACCCCAATAGTTCTGCTTTCTTCAACAGCCCATCCAGCATCCCGACCTCACTGGAAGTCGGGTGTCGTTTTCCCAATAGCTTTGATTCGGCGATAGCGTCATTCGTAGTCATGGTGCGAGAATAGACCTTCCCGCAGCTGTAAGGTCAACAATTCTAAAATTAAACTTTGGTAATTCAAACTCTAAGTTGGCCTCCTCAAGGTCCAAGATATTATTTTTTGCTAACGATCTCAGGAGAGTTAAACGCAGTCACCTCAGGTGGGGCATCATCGAAACGTTCAATTTCAACAAGACAAGTCAGAGCCCCCGGGCCTTGGGCCAAATTCGAGGTTGGAAGATCTGCAGTTAGGCTATTGGGATTACCGTGTTTGCAACATTTAGGATCATCATTCCAATCCGGGTCATACCATGCACCCGTTGCAATCATCACCACCCCTTCACGAACACCAGGATCAAGTTGCGCAACCGAAAGGCAGGCACCGCGATCATTGAATATCCGCACCATATCACCATCCGCGATTTGACGATCAGCTGCATCACGCGGGTTAAGGCTACATGGCTCACGACCTTTGATTTTCCCACCTCGGCTATGAGAGCTGTGATCAAGCTGGCTGTGCAACCGCCTTGCGGGTTGATGGGAAACCATATGTAGCGGATGCGTGTTGGTTTTTGACGAACCAAGCCATTCAACAGGTTCGCTCCATACAGGATGCCCGGGAATTACGCCTTCATGGAACCCGGCAATTGTCTCGCTGAAAATCTCAATACGCCCTGATGGGGTACTCAACGGATGCGCATCGGGGTCCGCACGAAAATCTCGGAACAATACTTTAGCTTCTTCAGGCGCATCAAGCTTGATAAATCCTGCTTTTGTAAACTCATCATAATCAGGAAGAGAATGCCCCAGATTATCACCTCTCTTTTTAGTCTCACGATATAATTCGCGAAGCCATTGCCCTTCATCGCGCGCCCCAATAAAGGCCTCATGAAACCCTGTTTCAGAACTACCCAGCGGCTGTAACCGGCGGGCCAGACCCGCAAAAATATCGTGATCGTTTCTCGCCTTACCAAATGGCTCAATCACTTTTTGGGTGGAAAAGAAATAATTGTCTCTGGTTGAACCGGACAAGTCATTGCGTTCAAGCGATACCGTTGCCGGAAACACAATATCTGCGTGACGGGCCAAGGGTGTCCAAAATGGTTCGTTAACGATTACGATTTCAACGTTCTGCCATGCTTTTCGTAGCCGATTGAGATCCTGATGATGATGAAAAGGATTGCCACCAGCCCAATAGACCAGACCGATATCAGGATAAGTGTAGTCCTTGCCGTCATATTGAAAAGCCTCTCCCGGCTTCAACAACATATCGGCAATGCGTGCCACCGGAATGAACTTGTCAACGGGATTGGTCCCTGTTGGAAATGCAGCCCACGGCAGGTGGGAACGATCACTGCCAATGCTACTGACTGCTGCAAGGCCCAGGGAAAACCCGGTTCCAGGTTGCCCGATGCCGCCAAGCATTGCCGCCAGAACAACCACCATCCAATAAGGTTGTTCACCATTTTGCTGGCGGGTCAAAGACCAGCTCACGGAAACATTGGTTGGCGTAATTGCCATACGACGGGCAAGAGCAACAATTGCCCCCGCATCAATGCCGGTAATTTGCTCAGCCCATTTTGCGTCTTTTGGAGTGCCGTCATCAGTGCCCATCAAATAGGGCATGAAGGCTTCAAAACCCACGCAGTATTTTTCAAGAAACGCCTTATCATGCAGCCCTTCAATGACGAGGGTGTGAGCCAATGCGAGCATCAACGCAATATCAGTGTTTGGCCGGATAGCCAACCAGTCCGCCTCAAGCTCTTCCATAACATCTGAAGATGCCGGGCTGATATTGACGAACTCGATCCCAGCTTTTTTTGCAGCCATCATATCATCTCGTTGAGTATGTCTGCCTGTGCCTCCGGGATTCACCTGCGAATTTTTGACAGCCATCCCGCCAAAAGCAACCACAAGTTTTGCACCTTCGATAATGGATCGCCACGAAGTATGTTCCAGCAAAAGCTTGTTAAGAGACCCCGCCACATGGGGCATAATAACTTCAGCTGCCGCATAACTGTAGGTGTTTCGAGCAGTCGTACAGCCACCAAAAAGGTTCATAAACCGCCGCAACTGGCTTTGAGCGTGATGAAAACGTCCAGCACTTGCCCAGCCATATGAACCAGCAAAAATTCCCTCATGGCCGCGCTCATCGCGGACCCGTGTCAGTTCCTGTGCAGCAAGATCAAGAGCCTGATCCCACTCTACCTCAACAAAACTATCGTACCCGCGTTTTGTTCTGTCGCTTGCCTTACCGTTTTCAAGAAACCCACGTCGCACCATTGGGCTACCAATGCGACACGGACCAGAAAGGGTTTCCAACATCGCCTCGCCTATTGGCGATGGGGAAGGATCATCTTCAAAACCATGCAGTGCCACAGGGCGGCCATCGTTCATTTCCACCCGATAAGAACCCCAATGCGCGGTAGCGATTGGCATTTTCTTCAATTCTTCAGGGCTGTATTTTATTTTGTTGTTCAACTTTTCCATTTCCACAAAATAGGACAAGTGTATGATTACATACCACTAAAATATGAATTCATCCGCAGGAATTTCTCGCTATCAAAAACTTATGACCACTTTCGCTGCTAACAAGACAACGGAACATCCATTCCTGTTTTGGCCCGCCCCATAACAACTGATGTACGAAAACGCTTTATATTCGCGTCGTCAAAAAACATCCTATTTGTCAATTGTTCGAAGTCGTCCATATCCTTTGCCAGAGCAATCAAAGCAAAGTCAGCCTCACCAGTAATGTAATAGCATTGTTGAATTTGGGGCTCATCGCGCGCCTTACGACGAAACGCATCGACCTGGTCAACACGTTCTCGCTCAAGCTCGACCATTATTAAGAACGTCATCCCGTAACCAATCGAATCTGGAGCGATCTGCGCGGTCTCTTTGGTAATAACATTTATCGATTTTAGGTATTTGATACGTCGCTGAACTGTTGCAACGGACAGGCCTGTTTCATACGCGATGGTCTCCAGCCTTTCACGCGCATTATCCTGTAGAAACTGCAAAATCTTTTTATCGCTGGCCTTTAACTCTTCCATGGATTTCTCCCTTCAACGGTAAAGTACCCCTATAGCATGTTTGCAAAATTTCAATCATATTTATTAAAAATATGAATTAATTATTCAAATATTTCGCAATATCACTAATTTACACTTCATTTTTTTCGGTAATATGAAAACTCGAAACAACCCTTCTGGTAAAAATTCCGGTTAGGATTGTAGTAGTAAGACAGATCATGGCACCATCAGACTTCAAGCTTTCAGCAGTTGAAGTGCTTAGTGAGGAGTTCAATAGATGAATAAAATCATCGAGTTTCAGGATGTTTCCAAATCCTTTGGTTCATTACAAGTGCTCGAAAACTTAAATATGCACGTCAATAGTGGTGAAAAACTTGCCCTTATTGGCCCCAGTGGCTCAGGCAAGACGACAATACTGCGCATTCTCATGACGCTTGAAAAAATCGATGGCGGCGTTGTTAAAGTCGATGGCGATTATCTGTGGCATCAAAAAATCGGCGATAAGCTGGAACCTGCCAGTGAAAAACACCTGCATAAAATGCGTAAAAACATCTGCATGGTGTTTCAGCAATTCAATCTGTTCCCCCACCTGACAGTCCTTAACAACATTGTACAGCCTCAAATTCTCATCAAAGGCGTGGACAAGGTGGATGCGTCTAACAAGGCAGAAGAGCTTTTAGCACTGGTAGGACTCGAGGGAAAAGAATCCCATTATCCCCATCAGCTATCTGGTGGGCAACAACAACGTGTGGCGATTGCAAGAGCCTTGGCAATGGACCCCAAGATCATGCTGTTTGACGAAGTTACGTCAGCACTTGATCCTGAACTGGTCGAGGAAGTTCTGAGCGTCTTGCGTCAACTGGCTGAAAACACCAACACAACAATGCTCACCGTCACCCATGAAATGAATTTTGCCCGCGATTTTGCTGACCGGGTGCTTTTCTTTGAGCATGGCCGGATCATCGAATCCGGGCCCCCTGACATCATGTTTACAAATCCCAAAGAATCCAGAACACGCGATTTTCTGAAAAATTTTATTGGAGGGATTTAACCACGCAAACGACCAAAAGGCAGGAACTAGAATCTGCCAATAATTCTAAAAATAATCCAAGAGGAGTGAACATTAAAATGTTAAAGAACAAATTTTCCAAAACTATTATGCCCCTTGCATTGGGCATTATCGCCCTGACAATTTCTTCAGGCAGCGTTTTTGCTGATACGCTGGAGAAACTCCGGAAACAAGGTTATGCGACTGTCGCGGTTGCCAACGAACCCCCTTACAGTGACATTAAAGGCGATGGTTATGTCAGTGGTGCAGCACCAGACGTTGCGCGCGCAGTTATGAAATTACTTGGTGTTCCTGAACTAAAAGCCAAAGTTGTAGGCTACGGTTCAATGATCCCGGCCCTGATGGCCCGCCGTGTCGATATGGCCACATCCGGACTTTACATCAAACCAAAACGCTGTGAATCCATCATCTATTCCGAACCAGATCTTTGTGGTGCCGAAGCCTTTGCTGTTGCAAAGGGCAATCCATTCAACATCAAAACTTACGAAGATATCGGCAAGAACCCAAAGGTGACCATGACCACTTGTGCAGGTTGTGCCGAAGAAGCCTATGCGCTTGAAAGAGGTGTTTCACCCGATCAAATCAAGGTCTTCACCGATCCACCAAGTGGTATGAAAATGCTTCAGCAGGGACGCGTCAACGTATTTGCTTTATCCGGTCTTGGAACCAAGGCTCTGGTTGAAAAAATGAACGATCCAAACATTGAACTCATCATGCCCGTAAAAGGTGTGCCGATGGGTTGTGCTGGTGCAGCTTTCAATTCCAAGGATACAGCCTTCCGGGCAGCCTATGACAAGGCCCTGAAAGAGCTCAAGGAAAGTGGCGAATTTGCCAAGATCATTGAGCCTTATGGCTTCTCCACCGAGGCAACAATGAGCGTCAAACGCGACGATTTTTGCCCAGGAAATTAATCCCAATCCTAACACGTTAATACTGCTCCCATTCCGGGAGCAGTATTATCCAGGTGCCTAAATGAACGAAGTTCTTACCTATTCTCCGATCCTGATTGAAGGAACAATCACGAGCATTACGTTGACTATCGCAAGCGCAATTCTAGCCTTGCTTGTTTCCTTCATCGTCGGTTTGGCTCGTTTTTCCAGACTCCGGTCTGTCAGATGGTCGGCCGTCGTTTACCTTGAATTCTTCCGTGGCACCTCAGCAATCGTACAGATGTTTTTCATGTATTATGTATTGCCATTATTGGGAGTAAATTTTTCACCTATCATGGCTGGAATATTAGCCTGCGGATTGAATGTCGGCGCATATGGATCGGAGATTGTCCGTGGAGCCGTGCAATCTGTTGGCCGCCCACAACATGAAGCCGCCATCTCTTTAAATTATACAAGTTACCAGCGTTTCCTCTACGTGCTTATCCCTCAGGCCATCCCGATGATGGTTCCTACATTTGGAAACCTACTCATAGAATTGCTAAAATTAACCGCCGTAGCATCTCTGATTACAATCTCGGATCTTACATTCATGGCGCAAATCATTCGAGCTCAAACCGCGCTTACGCTGGAACCATTCCTGGTAATTCTAATCATCTACTTCTGCATTTCCTCAGTTCTCATCGCCATAACAAATTACATTGGCAGAAAAGTCTCCAAGGGTCGCGACACCATACAAGCAGGAGGAGACTGATCATGGATTGGAGTTGGCTCGTCGTTCAGGACGTAATGCCCAAAATGCTTGCCGGGCTTGTTATTACAATTCAGGCAACATTTGGTGGCGCTATCCTTGCCTATGCCCTTGGGCTTTTACTTGCCATTTTGAAAATGTCGAAAAACAAACCCCTGGCATTCAGCGTTTATTGGTCGTCGGAATTTGTGCGCAGAACCCCTCTTCTGGTTCAGCTGTATTTTCTGTTCTACGTACTTCCTGACTTTGGTATTTTCCTTGAACCGATGACTGCGGGCATCATAGGTTTGGGACTTCATTTCAGCACCTATACGTCTGAAGTATTCAGAGCCGGAATTGAAAATGTTCCAAAAGGACAATGGGAAGCGGCCAAATCTCTCAATTACACGCCTTATAAAACAATGCGGTACGTCATCCTACCTCAGGCTATTCCACCAATGATCCCGCCTTTGGCAAATTACCTGATCACTATGTTCAAGGAGACCCCGCTATTATCCGCGATCACGGTGGTTGAATTGTTCAATTCTGCGAGTATTTACAGCAACAGCAATTATAAATATCTGGAACCAATGACGCTTGTAGGAGTGTTCTTTCTTCTGGTTTCAATCCCTGCAGCGATCATTGCCAATCGCCTGGAACAAAAATACAAACCGGAAAAGGTGAGATAAATGCTGGTGTGTTTAAATTGGCGTTTCACGCCACATTTCCCACAAAAATTTCCAATTTTCGATCGGAAATTATTCTCTTTTCGAAACTCCCCCTTTAGCAGTTCAATCACAGCGCGATAACATAATCATGACCAATTTTCTCCAGCAACCATCCGGGGCAAATGCCTTTGTGCCCGACCCAGCAAGACCGGCCAGTCTTTTACGTGTCTGTCCGGCCTATAAAACAACGCCACTTTTAGAAACTGCACATCCCTCCGGCGGCACGCTCTTTTTGAAAGATGAAACCCAACGAATGAACCTGGGATCATTCAAGGCGCTTGGCGGTGTCTATGCGGTTGCCCAGTTAATCTCCATGGAATGGAAAAAACACCACGGCGAAGAACTCAATCCTGTGGATTTTGGCTCCGAAAAAGTTAAAGCATTTGCAAGCAGACTAACCTTTGTTTGTGCCAGTGCAGGCAATCATGGATTGGCCGTTGCAGTGGGCGCGCGTATATTCGGCGCAAATGCAAGAATTCATCTGGCACGTGAAATGCCCGATGCATTCGAACGGAGACTGCAAGAGCAAAAAGCAAACGTGGCCAGAACAAGCCAGACCTATGATCAAAGTGTCGCCGAAGCTCTGCGCGATACCGAGACCACCGGCGATATATTGCTGGCAGACGGATCATGGCCTGGATATACCGTGCCGCCCTCTTTCGTCATGGAAGGTTACACCATCATCGCCGAGGAAATGCGGCAGGAGTTTCAGGCAAAAAAACAATGGCCAACCCACGTTTATCTCCAGGCCGGTGTCGGAGGATTGGCGGCCGCCATCACCTACATGATCCGAAAAAATTGGGTAAAACAACCAGAAATTATCATCATTGAACCAGATGCCGCCCCTTGCTTAATGGAAAGTTCAAAAGCTGGCAGGCCTGTAACTGTTGAAGGTCCAGTTTCAAACATGGGACGGCTGGATTGCAAAGCCCCGTCCATACTGGCTTTTGACCTGCTTGAACGCTCTAACGTGAACTACCTGACAATATCCGATGAAGAGGCACTGGAAGCAGTAGCCATACTTGCCGAAAAAGGCATTTCGACCACACCGTCAGGCGCCGCCGGGCTGGCTGGTCAAATGAAATCATTGCCCAATGATCAGCAGAATGGATATAGTCCGCTCATCATTGTTTCTGAAGGCGCATTATGAATGGTTCGGAATTTCCGGAAAGTGAGTTTGAAGCACGCTGTGAGCGGGCGCAAACTGCCATGCATGAGGCAAATCTGGATGCGCTGTTTTTCACATCCGAAGCAGAAATGCGATATTTCACAGGCTTTCGTACCGCGTTCTGGCTGAGTCCCACAAGGCCTTGGTTTCTGGTTCTTCCGGCTAACGGAAAGCCAATCGCCATCATCCCCGAAATCGGGGCGGATCTCATGACCAAAACCTGGCTCGATGATATCCGCACATGGCGCTCTCCTCATGAAAAAGATGACGGTATTTCTCTGTTGGCTTCGGTGTTGGAAGACTATTCAAACATTGGAATTTTGAAGGGGCGCGAAAGCGCTTTGCGCATGCCGCTGGCTAATTACGAAGCTCTTTTAGACCTGTTACCGCGAGTAACATTTCACAATGCAACGCCCCTTGTGCAATCCCTTCGAGCAGTAAAATCCAGCGCAGAAATAGAAAAAACATCAAAAATTTGTCAGATTGCCTCGACATCTTTTGCAAAGGCCGATCAGCTATTCCATGTGGGACAACCTCTTGAAGACGCCTTCAAGAATTTCAAAATTGAGTTGCTGAAAAATGGTGCCGAGGAAGTGCCTTATCTGGTCGGCGGTGTGGGTCAGGGCGGATATAGAGATGTTATCTCCCCGCCCGACAAAACACCAATCCAGTCCGGCGATATTTTGATGCTGGATACAGGCGCCACACTGGAAGGGTATTATTGCGACTTTGATCGCAATTTCGCATTTGAAAGCGCCAGCGACGAAGCAATGAAATCCTACGACATTCTATACCAAGCTACCGATGCTGCAATCCGTGCAGCAAGGCCGGGCATCCTCGCAAGTGAATTATGCACCATCATGCAGGATGTTATTTCACAAAGTGGCGGCGATGTGGGACGTATGGGCCATGGGCTTGGCATGCAATTAACCGAGCCACCTTCCCTCGTATCATTTGATCATACGCCGATGCAGGCGGGCATGGTGATGACCATCGAACCCAGCATGAGTATGAGCGATGGGCGGATGATGGTGCATGAAGAAAACATAGTCATTACAGAAGGCAAAGCCCGAATGCTGAGCAATCGCGCACCGTCAGAACTGCCAATTTTATAGTGTCGCGCAGGAGGAGATAGACCGTGAAACTACCATTCACACTAGACGGTGGCGCTGCTGGTAAAGCAGCTCTCGGGCTGATTGTTTTACAAATGGATGAAACGCTGGAAGCCGAACTTCGCACGGTTTTTAACCAGCCCGACATTGCATTATTTCATACGCGCATTCCCTCTTCAGAAGAAATTACATCTCAGACCCTGAAGAAAATGGAAGCCGACCTTCCATCGGTTGCAGGCCTATTACCCGCAACGCGGCCACTCGATGTGGTTGGGTTTGGATGCACATCCGGTGCAACTGTTATTGGCTCGGAGAAAATTGCTGCACTCATCAACGAAATTCACCCAGAAGCAAAAGTCACTGATCCAATCACCGCAGTCATTGCTGCATTGAGAAGCCTCAACGCCTCAAAAATAGGGTTTATTACCCCCTATGTGGCAGAGGTTTCAGCAGCAATGCGTGACCTCTTGAGCAAGAATGGTATATCCGTTTCGCAGATTGCATCATTTGAGCAAAGCCAGGACCCGGTAGTTGCCAGAATTTCACCAGGCTCCATTCTCGATGCAATAGTTCAGGCAGGAGAAAACGAAAACATCGATGCAATCTTCGTATCCTGCACCAATTTGCGTTGCTTCGACATTATTGAACAAGCGGAAGAAAAAATCGGAAAGCCGGTAATTTCAAGCAATCAGGCCCTAGCCTGGCACATGCTGAAACTAGCAGGCCTTCCAACAATTTCGATGGGACCGGGAAAGTTGTTTGCTTCCTGAGTGGAGCTTTACCTCCTACCCCAAGACTTCTGTAACAGCCGATTTCACGCCATCGATAACAATATCAATTTCTTCTTTTGTAATGCAAAGCGGTGGAGCAAACCCAAGAATGTCACCCTGCGGCATAGCACGCGCAATGATAGAGCGCTTAGCAAGAGCGGCACTCAATGCCGGGCCAATTTTCTTGCTGGTATCAAAGAAGGAAAGAGGTGATTTTTCTTCTGCAAATTCTATTGCGGCAAGCAATCCTTCACCGCGAACTTCCGCCACTTTGGCATGACCTTCGAAAGCATCACGCAAGCTATCATTCAAATAGCGGCCCATCACTTTGGCATTTTCCACAAGGTTCAAT
>JAESUH010000104.1 GCA_016763155.1 Rhizobiaceae bacterium | reverse complement strand
TCGCGCACTAGCTTAACCTCCCTGCATCGGGGCAAGAATTTCGATTTGGTCACCTTCTTTAAGAAGGTAGTTTTCACGCTCGCCCTGAGAGACGAAAGTGCTGTTGACCGCTGTCGCAATGGTTGCGTCAGCATATCCATTTTGCTCGAGCAGGGTCGTCAGAGTTTCTGCCGACGTATCTATCTGTTCGCCGTTAATTGAAATGTTCATGCATCATCTCCGGTATGGAATTATCAAAAATCAGTTCCGCGACCATCCGTGCCATTGCGGGGGCCAGAAGAAAGCCATGGCGGTATAATCCATTCACATGGATCAAGTTTCCTTCGCGCTGGATGCGGGGTAAATTGTCCGGAAAAGCGGGGCGGCTATCGACACCGATTTCCAGTATTTCTGCTTCACCAAAAGCCGGGTTGAGCGCATAGGCAGCGCTGAGTAATTCGAGCAGGGAGCGCGCCGATATACGCGAACGCGTGCTGCTTTCCAGCATGGTCGCGCCCAGCATGAATACGCCATCGCCGCGTGGAACCACGTAAAGCGGAATGCGTGGATGCAAAAGCCGCACGGGGCGAGATAACTCGATATCGGGTGCGGAGAGAATAACCATCTCGCCTTTAACCCCACGCAAATCGGCCAATGCATCCTTAGCAGCAAAGCCCCGGCAATCGATTGTTAGCCCGTCTGCTGAGATCACCGCCGGATCGACTTCCTCATGAATAAATTCGACGCCATCAAGAACCAGCTTGTCTCGCAACGAAACCAAAGCAGTGCGAGGCGATAAGTGGGCCTCGTTTTCAAAATATAGTCCCTTGGTAAAGCGGTCTCCCAGGTCGGGTTCCAACCGTGTAATTTCATCCGGTCCTACATCGATAAAATTTTCCGTGCGGCGTTTAAAACGGCGTAAGTCCGAATGGTCACGTTCAAGGGAAACCACGAGTGTTCCGTTGTAGTGGACCTGTCCGGTATGCTTTTCCCACCAGTCTGCGGATTCTTTTCCAAGGCGAAGGACAGGCTCCTCCGCACTTTCGTTTTCGCAATAGGGGGCCAACATGCCACCAGCCCACCACGAACAGGCGTGAGAACCGATGCCCTCCCCACGCTCAAACAAACGCAGCTTTGCACCGTGGTCCAATAGCGTACGCGCAATACAAAGCCCTGCAACACCGCTCCCTATGATCGAGATGTGTTCCATCCTAATCGCTCCAAAGATTGTGGAAATGATGGACGGGGCCGTGGCCGGAACCGATGTTTAACTGGTCTGCGTTGATAATGGCATTCTGCAAATAGGTGTGAGCGTTTTGAACGGAGGTTTCCATTGAATTCCCCTTGGCAAGCTCCGCTGCAATCGCTGCGGAGTAAGTGCAGCCAGTGCCATGGGTGTTGTTTGTGTTTTGACGAGGGGCGTCCAACTGCATGATGGGTTTATTGTGGCACAGCAGGATATCGGAGCAGGTCATTTCGGTACCATGTCCGCCCTTAATAAGAACAGCCTTTGGGCCAAGCGCCAATAATGCGTGGGCCTGCACTTCCATCTCGTTAACCGAGCTAGCCTCTTTCACATCAAGCAGCCGCGCAGCTTCTGGCAGGTTTGGAGTAAGCAGGTCGACGTGAGGTAACAGAAGCGAACGCAATGCGGAAACTGCAGTTTCCTGTAGTAACGCATCGCCGGATTTAGCGATCATCACCGGATCGAGCACTATTGGGATTTCACAATCATTCAGTGCTTTAGCAACGGAGCTGATGATTTCACGGGAGAATAACATCCCGATTTTGACCGCATCAACATCGAGATCATCCAGCACTGCTTTGATTTGCGCAGCAACAATATCAGCAGGAATTTCGTGGACTACAGCCACCGCGACCGTGTTTTGCGCGGTAACTGCGGTGACAACGCTGGCACCATAGACATTATTGGCCGAGAATGTTTTCAGGTCGGCCTGCAAACCGGCGCCACCACCGCTGTCGGAGCCGGCGATGGTTAGAGCAATAGGTGTTTTAATAGGAGAAAAATTCTCTTGCATCTTTGTCCTCAAATAATAAGCGAACAAAAAGCGAGAAAAGAGTGTGGAGCGATAACTGCTCTTAAGACCCGTTCCCTACGCCGGTATTGTCCGGATCAGGTTCGACGGGTCAGCATAAATGCTTCTCAGCCCAAAAAGGGCCCCCCGACGGATAAGCAATTGGTATGAGCTATATGGCTGCTTGTCAATATCAATGCGGGTGTAGCTTCGTAAGACGCTCAACATCAATGCAATGGCAAATTTAGCCATTGCATTTTGGAGCTTACTTTATCGAGTCTTCTGAATGTTTGCTTTTGGTTTGGATGACAGCAAAACTCAAATTATTGTTCGGGCTAACGAGCGCCTATGCTTTTGAAGCTTCAGAGAATAGCATCCGCCAAATGCCGGACTAAACACTTAGTTATCCTTACCTTACTGTCTGTTTTAACCCTTTGGCGTATACCAGATTGAAGACGTGTATGCTCGCTCCTGAATTGAAGCGGGGACGTCCTCGGGTCGTTTCACGCCGAAAACTTTGGCATCGTATGTTGTCCAGCGTGGGGTGGGAATTTCAAGCACTCGAACATAATAGAATGCGCGCTGTTCTGGGTTGAATTCCGGGTCTTCCCAATATGTTTGCAAAAATGGTTCACCAATCGCGTTGGTATAGCTTGCCTCTACAACATTGACCGTGTTGCCGACCGCCGCCAATTTACCATCAGCGTCGAGCTTTCGATCTCCTGACCAAGCGATGTTAAAGACCCGTTCTTGTGGCTCACCTTTCGCATTTATCCAACCCTTTACCATCTGGATACGATCCAGATTGGCGCCATCCGGGTCACGAATTGCGCGAATGAGGAACCCGGCGCGATCATCAACCGTTGCAGTGGGCAAGTGTGCTCCCATCGGAACACCTTTGTCGTATCCGTAGGCAGCAAAATTAGACTTGGCCAGATCTTCCTTGTTAAAATCATATCCGGCAAAGACCCGAACCCTCATCCGCGTTCCGGTGGTTGCATAGACCTCCTTGCGTTTCATGGAATCAAACAAGGCTTCGCGGGTGTTTTCGCGGGCCCAAATTGCGGCAAGGCCAGAGGCGCTTGTTTCTCTGGTAAATTGTTTTTGCTCATCATTCTTGGCAAGGCGCGCAGTTGCAGCCTCATAAAACCTCACTTCATTTGCAGAAGGTTCTACGGCAGGAAACTTGCCAAAATTATTATCCTCAGATGTGGTGCTGAGCGCAGTGTGGCTGTCGGTAGAACCTATGACGCCAAACTGAAATGGGTTCACACCAAATTTGGCTTCATAGGAAAGTCCACGCCCCAGTGCGGTCCGTGCATATTCTCGTTGCAGCATGTCGGGTGTTTTTGGTTCAATGCCAAAACTACCGCCATCCCATGTTTCAAAATCGGCAAACTCATCATCAGGAGACAGGAAAGGATGCGCTTCGCCATCACCCTTCATCTGGGTAATTTCATATAGCGGTTCCCAGCGCATGCGGCGCTTTGCATATTCAGCATCAATGGGTTTGCCACTAACCAATCCGGTATCAGGAAACATTAGACCGTTTGATAAATTGCCATTATGTGGAATGGCCAAAACAGAACCACCAGTCTTTGTTTCATAAAGTTCCATCCAATCCCAAAGGTCCTCTGGATCAGGAGCAAGGTAAACGCTGACGGGCAATATTTGTTCGGTCTTCTTCCGGTCATCCTTGAATAAAACGACCCGGTGTAAATTGTTTCCGCCAGGGTCGAGCGTATATTCAAATCCTATGAAAGCAGTGAACAGGCCGGGGTCATTGTGCTTTTCGGCAGCATCTATGATCCTGTCCCACATACGTTTAGTTAGTTCGGTCGAACTAGCCAGTGGATCTATTCCCGTTTGCCTTTGGGTGGCCCAAAAATTCTGGGCAGCCATCATGGCATCCATTGTTCCAGGTGCTGCAATTTCAGAAATCTTACGTCCCCATTCCTCGGCAAGCAGACCTTTGTCCTTCTCAGCAATTGCGATCGGCAAGCCAAGGTTTTCTGCGTGATCCGCCACAACAAGGAAATCTAAAGGTCGCTGAAGTCTTGCCGGCAAGCCTGATGAAGAAGTGACCAGTTTGCCTTTGGCAAAGCGATAGGCGTCTTCAGGTCCTAGTTTGCCACCATTCAGACCGGCATCGGCAGAAAATGATGTGTGCAGATGGGTATCACCAAAAAATACCTGATTGGGATGGTTTTGATAGGGATAGGGTGAAAACTTAATGCCGTCAGTCGAAACAGCAGGGACATCGCCAGATTGTTGGCACCAACCCGTCCCCATTTGTAAGGTCACCAAAAACAGCACGGAACAAAGCGGGGCTTTAAACATTATCTTCCTCATTTTTTTGTATACCAGATTGGTGATGAATAGGCTCTGTTTTGGCTGACCAGTTTGGCTTCGTCCTGTTCTTTCAGGCCGAATTTTACCGCGTCATAAGCTGGCCAGCGCGGGGTCGGAATTTCGAGCACCCTTGCATAGTAAAATACCTGCACAGAGGGATCGAATTCAGGGTCTGTCCAAACACCTCTAAGTTCGGCTGCACCAATTGTATTCAGGTAATTGGGGATAGACAGATCAACGGTGCTTCCAACGATAGGCAGTTTTCCATTTTTATCCAGTTCCCGCTTATCGGACCATGCAATGTCATACACCTTGTCCTGAGGGTTGCCGTTCTTATCCAGCCAGCCTTTGATAATCTGAACTCTGTCGAGGTTTGCCCCCATTGGATCACGCATTGCAAAGAGCAGGAAGGTCGGTGCCTTGGCGCCATCGGGTGCCGGGGTTAAATCCGACCCCATAGGAACGCCTTTGGAATATCCAAGTGTTGCGACGTTGCGGTTTAAGGCATCCGCCTTCGTAAACTCCCAACCGCCAAACATGCGCAAGCGAATCCGTGTACCCGTCGTTGCGTACACTTCTCGGCGTTCCATCGCATCAAACAGAGCGCCTCGTGAATTTTCGGGAGCCCAAATAGCGGTCAATCCGCCAGTTGCATATTGCCATGCATCAAACGAAACACCCAAATCGGAATTCTTGGCTGAAACTACAAATGCCCGCTCAGGTCCGGGTTCATAATTGGCTGTTTTGCCGAAATAATTGTCTTCATCCGTTGTGGACAATGCAGTATGCGTGTCGGTTGCACCGATCAGACCAAACTTAAATGGATTGGTTCCCAGTTTGGCCTCCAGTGCAAACCCATTTGCCAATGCGGACCGGGGGTATTCACCGGGCAACATTTCAGCGGTTTTCTTTACCGATAAATCCAGATTTGTCCAATCCCAAGTTAGATAAGCAGCAAATTCATCCCTAGGGGACAAGAATGGGTGCGCTTCACCATCACCCTTTACCTGGGTAACTTCGTAAAGACGTTCAAATTTGTTTCGCAATTCCACATATTCTGTGTCGTATTCGGCGCCATCGGCAAAATAGTCTTTCAAGGCGAACATCATTCCGTTCGACAAATTACCATTATGCGCTATGGCCGTTACATCACCACCGGTCAAATTTTCATAGTTCTGCATCCACTTCCATAGATCGCGTGGATTGCGCGAGCCAATTGGTGGTGTCGTCGTATAAGGAACAATTTGACCTGCCCGGGCCGGGCCATCGCGAAAGATCACGTTACGGTGCAGGTTGTTTCCCGATTCGAGCGAAGTCCATTCGTAGGCGATGAAAGTAGTGAAAACACCGGGATCATTATAGTCTTCTGCCGCCTGGATGATATCCTTCCAGACAATTTCATAAGCGGGATTCCCCGGTTGATAATTGAGTGCCGGTGAAATTTTACCATTGGCAAACAGAGCAATCAATTCGCGTGAGGCCGCGTAAGCCTCCTTCGGTGTTCCTTTGAATGCTTTGTGAAAATATCTGCCCTGCTCATCCGCCATGATATTCGGCGCACCAGAAAAAATATCGGTAATTGCTCCCATTGCATCAGAATGATCCGTGATCATGGAGAAATCCAGTGGGCGCGATAGTTTTACGGGCTGGCCGGTATTAGATAAAACCTGATCACCACGTGCAAATCGATAAGCATCGCGCGGCATTAATTTTGTGCCAGAGCCACCGGCATCACCAGATAGCCCTGTGTGAACATGCGTGTCACCGAAAAACACCTGGGTTGGATAATTCAAATCTGCGTATGGTGAATAAGGGCTGACAATTGCTGCTGCCTTCGGCTCTTCACTACCTTGTACGCTTTGAGCAGCAGCGCTGGATGAAAAGGAAGCGGCAATCATCAGGGCCACCACCCCATGGCAAGATAATTTCATATTAAAGTCTCCCTTTGATCCAATTTGAATATTTAGCCCCTCAAGACGCAACACATCTGGGGTGAGGTCATTTTTTAATAGATAGTTTAGAATCGTTGGCCATCAGAATTTCATCACGGCTTTAAAAAATACAGTGTCGCCCTCAAGTCGGTTTTCTGTGCTGGTTTCATGCAGCCATTTGAGTTCTGAAAGAAAATCAATTCCATCGACCTTTTTGGTAAATGAAATTGCAGGCCCAAATCCAATTGATCTGGCTCTGAACGCTCCAAGTGTTGCGCCAGATCCGCTGTCATCTGTAATTTGCTGGTAATAATAGCCACTGACACCGATACCTGCCAATCCACCCATTAATGGGAAGTGCTGGGCGATCGTTCCGTCAATATGCGCTTGCGTTCCGGATTTATAGTTGGTGGCCGTGTTTTCGGAATTGAAATCGATTCCGGCAAAAACTGATGCCTCAAATCCATTTTTTCCCAAATACATCAACGCTGCAGTCGGTTCAATGGTCCAGAAATTTTTGCCGGTATTCGCCAGACGACCCACTTCGTAGCTGCCTGTTGGAGCATAGGCAGCAATCCGGAAATTCAAATTTAACTCCGAGTTTACATTGTAGTTCAACATCAAGGGCATCAAAATAATGTCCCCAAGCCCTGTCGTTGTGCTTGACCGTGAAGCGCTCCGCAGGCCTTTGGTAATCCCTGTGGCAGTTACAGTAGTTTCGACCACAGGTATGGTAACGGCCATTGCGTAGCTCCAGTTTTCCCCCAAATCAATGGGGGGTCGCCACAACAATGATAGCCCCAGTGCTGATGATTCTGCTTCAACACCGATTGCTACACTTCCTGCAATTGGCACAGCTTTATTGGCATCAAATGATCCCTTGTAATTTAGGACGTTGAGCCGAACAATAAATGTTTCCTCTGGCGGAATGCCATCAATAAACGAAGACATGGCACCTGGTAAATAGTGACCAGATCCACCTTCTTCTGCCACCCCATCAGAGACTAACAAACTAAAAGCCAAAGAACCTGCAATTGCAGCCAAGGCCAGTTTTATGTTGAAATTCATATTGTTCTCCTAGTGAGACCGAAAATTGTAAAATTCCTACACAGTTTTCTGTTTTAAAAAGTAAGCAAAAACTATAATTTTGTCTGTTCATGACCAATTACTGGATGAATTTCATTTTGACTCTTAACAGGCTGTTCAGAATAAACTATTCGGATATGAACAATTCTAAAAAATAGAATATTTCTGAACTTTACTACGGCTACACAATGAATGAACCTAGAAACTTTATGGCTAATACTGGTTGGTTATCAATGATAAGCGTGGAATTTCGGGATTCCATTTTGGAGCGATGTACCATTTGTGACTTAAAACGTGGCGATGTAATTTATCGTGCTGGAGATCCTCCAGGAGGCCTCTGGGGGCTGGTGTCCGGGTCAATCGTCGTCACTGTATCAACCCCAGAAACTGGTCCTGCCTTAGCTCATATGACACCCGGTTTCTGGTTTGGTGAGGGGACGGTGATCCGTCCAACAACGAGAAAGGTCGGGGCCTATGCCACAAAGCCTTCTACACTTCTGCACATTCATCGTAACCGCCTCATGGAGTTACTTGACGGTGAACCTGCATCGTGGCGTTGGATTGCATTGTTGTCCGACATGAGCGTTGCCTTGGCCATGGCCGTTGTTTGCGACTTGCAGATACGCAACCCAATGAGCAGGACAGCCGCGACCATTCTTCGAATGACAGATCACTTCGGTGGCGCCTTTCCAGCCGCCATTTCAAACGAAATTAGTATTAGACAAGAAATGCTCGCCGATGCAGCCAATCAATCACGGGTCATTGTCAGTCAACATTTGAATGAATTTGCTCGACTAGGGGCGATAGATATCGGCTATCGAAAAATTACGATTCTGGATAGAAAAAGACTCTCCCAAATTGCAACCAGTTCGAATTGAGGCATCGTTCCTGTTTGAAATGATGAGAATTAAAGAGTGTATCAAGACGAATTTCTGCGAGCCGCAGCACTGATAGCTCTCATTGTCGAAAGAGTTGGTTTAGGTTTTCTGTTCTGTTGTCTTTGATAACCGCCAATTTGTATTCGCTACCTCGACTCAGAGGAGAATATGAGGGTAAATCCACAAATAGTGTAGAGGTGGATATGGAAAATTATAATGAACAAAGACTCTAAACTTGTTTTGCATCATGTGCCTGAGGCGCGTTCAATGAGAACACTCTGGCTCCTTGAAGAGCTTGGTCTTAAATTTGAACTGAAGAGTTACGGCTTTGGTGCAGACCTTCGTACTGTAGATATGCCGTTACTCGCGAGACATTTCCATTAAACTTCCAATCTTGGAAAGAAGGAGATGTTCATGAACAAGGATCAACGCGAGATTCAACGTAAATTGCGTATTTTACGATACGCTGATGAAATCGGTCATGTGGCCAAGGCATGCAGATATTTTGGGATTGGAAGAGCCAGCTTCTATCGTTGGCGTACCGCCTACCAAAAACATGGTGAGAATGGCCTGATTAACCGCCCATCCATTCTAAAGCAACACTACAATCGAACACCTGTTGAGATTGAAGAAAAAGTTCTGCATCTTCGTAGTAAATATCACTTAGGGCCAATCAGGATTGTTTGGTATCTGGAGCGATACCACGGCATAAAGATATCTCAATCAACGGTTGCCAGAATACTGAAACGGAATGGTATGAACAGGCTTCCACACGGCACTCGATTGCGAAAAGTCCACACCAAACGTTATCAAAAGCAAGTTCCAGGTCATCACATTCAGATGGATGTTAAGTTCCTGACATTTAAAGGAAAACAGGGTGAGAAAGTCCGACGTTTTCAATATACTGCCATCGATGATGCGACCAGAGTTAGAGCTTTAAATGCCTACGAGAAGCACACCCAGGCAAACGCACCTCTCGTCTGCGCTTTGCTTGCCTGCCGGCAGTGATAGACTTCGTAGATCATGTCATCGATAAATTCCCATTCCGCATCAAAGAAATTCGGACCGATAACGGTCATGGACCTGTCGCGGATTTGTGCCGCTCCTTTAACCGCGTATTATACGCAGAAGGAGAACGACTATGGGAACGAAACGTACAGTAGAGTTTAGACAGGAAGCGGTTCGGGTTGCACTAACGAGTGGCCTGACACGAAAGCAAGTAGCTGCCGATTTTGGTATCGGATTTTCGACATTGAGCAAGTGGATACAGCAAGGCCAGAAGAACTCTGAAATGCCAACAGATCAATCTGATTTAGAGCGTGAAAACGTCAAACTTCGCAAGGAAAACCGACTTCTGCGCGAGGAGAGGGAAGTGTTAAAAAAGGCAACACAGTTTTTCGCGAACCAAAGGCCATGAGGTTTAAGTTTATCGAAGAAAATAAGGCTATGCTGCCGACCGCCCGGTTGTGCCAAATTATGAATGTCAGCCCGCGTGGTTATAGAGCCTATCGATCCCGCCCAATCAGTCAGCGTCAACGTGAAGACATGGTATTGCTAGCCCACATTCGAGAGCAGCATCGCTTGAGCTTGCAAAGTTATGGTCGGCCACGGATGACCGAAGAGTTGAAAGAGATTGGTCTGAGCGTCGGGCACCGCCGTGTCGGCCGTTTGATGCGCCAAAACAACATATCAGTGATCAGAACCCGCAAACATAAGGTTACAACAAACAGCAATCACAAGTTCAATATTGCACCAAACCTGCTGAACCAAAACTTTGTGGCGGATCATCCCAACCAAAAATGGGTTGTCGATATCAGTTATGTTTGGACCCAAGAGGGATGGCTGTATCTGGCCGCAGTTCTGGACCTACATTCGCGACGTGTTATCGGGTGGGCTGTCAGCAATCGAATGAAACGTGACCTTGCCATCCGTGCATTGGATATGGCTGTGGCTTTGCGCAAACCGCCCAGAGGTTGCATCCATCATTCAGATCGCGGCAGCCAATATTGTTCGCACGATTATCAGAAACGCCTGAGCCAACACGGGTTCAAAATATCAATGAGCGGCAAAGGTAATTGCTATGACAATGCCGCGATGGAAACCTTCTTCAAAACCATCAAAGCGGAGCTAATCTGGCGGCATGTCTGGCAAACTCGCAGAGACATTGAAGTAGCTATCTTCGAATATATTAATGGCTTCTACAATCCACGCAGGAGGCATTCAGCATTAGGTTGGAAAAGCCCATTGGCTTTCGAAAGAAAAGCCGCTTAAATGAGAACCTGGAGCGGCACTAAAGCGCGACAGGTCCATTCTAGACGTTTGATCCTCTATTCAGCCCCATCCCTAATCAATTGCGCAGGAAAATAATGAGAACTATGATAATGTAGGAAGTAATTCATCATGGGAGTTTCCAACAATGTCAGACAGAGCAAAAGTCAAAATACTACCGCCAATTATTCCAATGACCGCATTGGCGGTGGGAGGGGGTATTCATTTTCTAGCCCCGATTGAAATCCTAAATTCAAATGCGTTGCAGATTGTTGGAATTTCTTTTGTCTTTATTTCAATCCTCATCGTAGCAATTGCTGCTAAAGAACTTTCAAATGCAAAAACTGCTTTTGACGTCCGAAAGCCATCCACCTCATTGGTGACGTCTGGCATCTTTCGGTTCAGTCGAAACCCAACTTATTTATCGATGATGCTTCTTTGTTTTGGGATAGCTCTGATGGCTAATTCAGCGTCTATGTTGTTGACGTCTATCTTTGCAGGAAGTGGGCTTTGTTTACTCGTGATCCGCCATGAGGAGACCTATTTGGAAAACAAGTTCGGAGAACAATACAAATCATACCAACGGGCCGTTCGCATGTGGATTTGACATTTGCCTTCGTTGACTGTTGCCACTGGCCAGCTACAAAAATGATTGAAAACCGCACAATCAAACAAGCTTTAGTTGTGCGACCTTCAATACATTCAGCTCCATATTTCATCATCTGCCTTCTGGGTGATTATTCGCTTAATCCAGCAATCATCGCTCCCGCTTCAACCTTCGCTGCGGCAAGAATAACCTCATATTGGTAGGCGTCATCGGTTACCGCTAGCAGCGCTGCCTCTGTTTTTCGTCGCAGGCCGGATATCATACCCGCAATATGTCTATAAGCGGAGGCTTTGGCTTTGATGGTGGTGGCCAGATCCAAAACTTCCTCGCCGGTCAATACCGCTTCGCTTTGCAACATGTCGGTTTGTTGCGTGGTGGCAATGCCTTCGATTGTTGCGATTGCAGCGGCCTCTTTATTTGACCAGGCAAGCTTCTCGCCAATTGGTATTTCACCTGTGATTGATACCGTAAATTCATCGATCCATTGCACCATGGCGTAAATAGCCGCATTTGCATCAACAAACTCTGGCGGGCTCACATAGTCCACGATTAAAACTTCTTCCTCAATCAGCGCGCAATAATCACGATTGTGCATATCGACAGGAATTAGTAGCTCTCCTAGGCGGATTTGTGTGTGTTCCTGATTTGAATAAATAGCTGTCTCTACCATAATATTTAACCTTACAATTCTGCGTTTGCTTTCACGTTGGCGAAGGTCATGTAGACCCTACCTACGGCAGCACTTCTGGTTAGTAATTTTATGTTGCTTCTATCTGCAGACATGGACGCTGAGGCTGAATATAGATTGCCATAGCCTGTCGCTGAATAGGATATGGTTGCCGCAGATCGCATCATTGCCGGTATGGATATGTAGTTGGTAATGTAGCCTGCTGAAACACTTGTGTAGCCATCAACAAAATACGATCCACCCTTCCAATAGTATCTTTGACACAATGCCAATTCCTGACTGATATGACGTGGAATAAACGGATCACTCCCTCCCGTTGCATCACCCAATACCAGCGAAACGCGGGTAGCGCTGGAAGGTACAACCACCGAAGTGTCCCCTGCTGAAATCGTTGTCTTTATCGGCGAGGCCGCTGTTATTCCTCCAAATGTACCATCCCCACCGCCGGACCATGTAAGGGTGTATTCACCAGCCTCAAGCGCTTCTACAATCTGCTCCAACCCGCTCGCATGGCCCTTCCAGCGATCGTAGCCATAATAGCCGGCCGATAGAATTTTAGCGCCGCCGCGCTGGTTGATGGTGAAATCGCCATTGATAATCCAGTTCCACATTGACGTTCCTCCCCCACCAAGTGAAAGGGTCGTTCCATTGGGAAAATCAACGGTGCCAGTATCTTTATCGATTATAATTCCGTCATAAAAAGTAGAGCCGTCTGGACTTACTTTAAAATGGAAATCATCATCCCCCATCAGCCCGATTTCAGCGCGGCCGGAAAAATTATTCTGATACAAAAAGGATGCGGTATCAGATGATGTCGCCTTGTTGATCTTTATTCTGTGGTCCGCGCCATCATGAGAAAATAGCGAGTTTGGCGAACTGACAGAAAGCCGGTTGGTTGCGTCAGCCGTGGTGTTGATACCTACCAGCCCGGTTGGATTTACGCTTGCGCCACTTGGAGCATCGACAAATTCCACCGCATCACCAGCCGAATTGACCGCAAGGAACTTATCCGCTGCCGATGAGAAGTTTTCTGGCGTGTCACTGAGGGAAACAAAATCCGTTGCGCTACTGGATACATCTGCCCATTCAGACCCATTCCACAACAACACTTTATCCTCCTCCTCAACCCAGCAACTCCACCCATTCGCTGGAATGTAATTTATCCAGGCGCCATCTTGAAAGGCAGCGATGTTTGAATCCCACCCGGTCCAGTCACCGGTTGCGCCGCTTGCTGGAATATATCGATCACCATTCGCAGGTGACCCAGGGGGTGACGTTGAATTTCTGTCGATCACAGATAATTGGGTTAGCGCATCCAGATTGCGGATTGCTTCGTTATGGGTCACATGTTTTTGGGCTTGGGCGGGGGCGATGTATGGCAGGCCTAATTTTGGCGTATCATCCATAATACTTCCATTCTCCATCAATTATAGGTCGTTGGAGTATGGTTTAGCCCCACATGTCGGGGATATCTTTTCGCGGTGAACGAACTGTAGGTTGTCGTAAAGAATAAAATTTTACGCGTACATACAACCGCTTAACTTATTAAATAAACAACTGCCATTTCATTTCTCAATCGGCTATATTATTGAAAATAGAGCAAAATTCTATTTTTTTATTGTGAGTTACTGAATACTGGAGGGTTATTTCATTGGCACATTGGATCAGATTTGAGCATCAAGGCAGCGTTGGTTTCGGAACGCTTGAGAATGGGAGTATTTCGATATTTTCGGGGGATATGTTTAACAATCCGCAGGGAACTGGGGAAAGTGTAGCACTTGATGCGGTGAAGGTTTTAACGCCGTCGCAACCGACAAAAATGGTTTGTCTTTGGAATAATTTTCATGCACTTGCAGCACGCTTAAAGGTCCAGGATCCGGGTGAACCTCTTTATTTCTTCAAATCGCCAAGTGCGTTTCTCGCCCATGGCGAGATCATAAAACGGCCGCCAACCTATAGCGGAAACATTGTTTATGAGGGTGAATTGGGCATAGTGATTGGTAAACGCTGCTCCAACATCACCGAGGAAGAAGCCGGAGATTACATATTCGGCTACACCTGTATCAATGACGTTACTGCGGCAGATTTGTTGAACAAAAACCCAACTTTTGCCCAGTGGGCACGGGCGAAAAGTTTTGATACATTTGGTGTTTTCGGCCCAACAATTGCAACTGATGTTGATCCCAATGAGCTTTCGATCAAAACAACGGTCAATGGCGAGGAAAAACAAAACTATCCGGTAGCGGACATGTTCTTTAAGCCGCACGATCTGGTGGCGCGCGTTTCTCGTGATATGACGCTGATGCCCGGTGATGTGATCGCCTGTGGAACTTCACTTGGTGTGGGGGCTATGCGAAGTGCGGAAACAACAATTGATGTAAATATTGAAGGGGTTGGCACGCTTACCAATAAGTTCATTCAGGAAATCCCGTTCCATTACGCACCAAAGCCGGTCAAGCCTATGCGGGTTTGTGTGGTGGGTGCCGGGGCAATTGGTGGTCTTCTTGCCGCGAAGCTTTCATTAGCTGGTCATACCGTCACCGTCATCGATTTGGGCACACATCTCGAAGCGATCAAAAAGGATGGTCTCAAACTAGTCTGGGAAGATGGCAGCGAAGAAATAGCCAAACTCAAAGCCGTGGAAACGGCGGCAGAAGCCGGGCCACAGGATTTGATTGTGCTGGCGGTTAAAGCGCATTTCCTGGAAAATGTCGTGCGCGATATTGAAACAATGTATGATGAAAACACCATGGTCATGACCGTTCAAAATGGTTTGCCATGGTGGTATTTCCAGCGTTTGGGTGGCCAATATGATGGCCAACAACTGGACTGTCTTGATCCAACGGGCATTCTATCAAAGAAAATCGATGCTTCACGCATTATCGGCTGCGTGGTTTATCCAGCTGCGGCAGTAACTTCTCCCGGCGTTATCCACCATGTTGAAGGGGATCGATTCCCGGTTGGTGAACTGGACGGAGAAGAGAGTGACCGGGTAAAATGGGTGCATGATGTATTGGTTAGTTCGGGTCTCAAATCCCGGGTTCTTGCCGATATTCGCGCCGAAATCTGGCTCAAGGCCTGGGGCAATCTATCGTTTAACCCAATCAGTGCCCTCACCCATGCAACGCTTGTGGATATTTGTCAGTTTAAAGAAACCAGAGAACTTGCCGCCGCCATGATGGGGGAAGCGCAGGAAGTAGCTGAAAAACTTGGAATTAAATTCCGTCACACGATTGAAAAACGCATTCAGGGGGCTGAGTCAGTTGGCGCTCACAAGACTTCGATGCTTCAGGATGTGGAAGTGGGACGGGCTTTGGAAACCGAGGCGCTGGTTGGCTCCATATTGGAGATTGCCAGCCTGACGGAGACCCCTGCCCCGGCAACCCGGGCAATATATGCCTGTGTCAAACTGCTGAATAAAGTCATGCTGGCTGAAAGGAGTGGGCTAAAAATACAAAGCCCACCGAAAGACTGATATATCGAGCCCAAACACTGTTCTTTTTAACGTCACTTTGGGTTATCGATAAATATGGCAGCAGCAAAGATTCAGGAGACCGAGCTTTATGCCCCCGTCAAGCTTTTGCTTGAGGGGCAAGGCTATGAGGTGAAGGGCGAAGTGGCGGCCGCAGATATTGTAGCCGTTCGCGGTGATGAAGATCCGGTGATTGTCGAACTTAAAACCGGGTTTTCGCTATCTCTGTTTCATCAGGCAATCGAGCGCCAGGGGGTGACTGATACTGTTTATGTTGCCGTGCCGCGTGGGAGCGGCAGAGCATTCCTAAAGTCATTACATAAAAACAAAGCCCTTTGTCGACGGCTGGGGCTTGGCCTTATGACCGTGAGGCTGAAGGATGGGTTTGTGCAGGTTCATGGAGACCCGGCACCTTATAAACCACGCCACTCAAAAGTGAAAAAAGGGCGGCTATTAAGAGAGTTTGCCAAACTGGTTGGCGACCCCAATACGGGTGGCGCCACACGCTCTGGGTTGATGACCGCCTACCGGCAGGATGCGCTTCGCTGTATCAAAGTCTTGCAAAAAGCCGGCCCCACCAAGGCTGCAGAAATTGCGCGCCTGACAAAGGTTGAAAACGCACGGCGATTAATGGCAGACAATCATTATGGATGGTTTGAGCGGGTTCAACTTGGGATTTACAGCCTCAGTCCGAAGGGGCACAATGCGCTCGTTGAATATTCAAACGAGATTGAGAGGATTTAGCATGATGCAATTATCGGCCAGATCCTCCCCACACTTCATTCCCAGGCCTCATTCAAAGGGGCAATGCTGAATGAAACATATCGGTGTGGGAACGGCTTTGATGTTATCGCTGGTGGTAATGCTTGTGGTGTTGCCGTTCAGCAAATTACCGCCTCTGCATACGTTTGAAGCACGATATGGCGATTTACTGATGACCTATCTGGCAAAGAAAACACCGCCATCTGAAAATATTATCGTGGTGAAAATCACAGAGGACACACTGGCCACCCTGCCCTATCGCTCCCCCCTGGACCGGGAATTGCTGGCTGATGTGGTTGAGAAAATTCTTGGTGCAAATCCCAAGGGTATCGGCATTGATATTCTGCTGGATCAGCCAAGTGAAAAGGCAAAGGACGACCGGTTATTTGCACTTCTTGAGAAAAACCCTGACAAGGTCTTCGTGGTTTTTGCTGAAAAAGAAGATGGGTTGAGCGATGGTCAGTTCGCCTATCAAACCAAGGTTTTAGAGAACGCTTCCAAATCAATAGCGGTTCTGCCGAAGGATGGCAGTGACGGCATTGTGCGCTATTTTCTTGAAGCTCGACCTTATGGAAACGAAATGATGCCATCACTTGCCCACGCGATGGCTGGCACCAAACCAGATCAGCTTAGCAATGATCAATCACGCATCGTCTATCAGCATAAAGAGGATGGCCGGCCGCGCGATTTTCCAACTTACCCTGCCCATGCTGTGAAGGTTTTACCGCCAGCTTGGTTTGCCGATAAATACGTATTCATTGGGGTCGACTTGCCCTTTATTGATCGTCACAGAACCCCTTTTAGTTCTTCATTGGGAGAGATTGATGGCGCAATGCCGGGGGTATTCATTCACGCCCATATTCTTGATCAGGTATTATCCGGCGTCAGGATAAATGAGATAAAGAGCTTCAGCGCAATGATATTGATGTGGATCGGCGGCATTATCGGTCTGTTGGTGGTGCGTATTCGCCAATCTATCTGGCTTAGGGTGGCGGTGTTATTTTCTTGCATAGCGGGCTGTGTCGGCCTCTCACTCATTGCCTTTGAGTTAGAATTGGTGCTTGCCCCGACCATCGCCATAATCACCACGATGAGTTTGTCCGCTATATTGGGCTCGGCAATATTGTGGCAATCGGATCGTAGCGAAAAGCGATTTGTGCGCGATGCCTGGTCACATTACGTCAGTCCGGATGTGGTTGATGACATGATCTCTCATCCGGAAAAAATGAAACTCGGCGGCGAAAAGATGGATGTTTCCTTCATCTTTACGGATATTGCAGGTTTCACCACAATGTCGGAAAACATGCCGGTGGAGCAACTTTCTGTTGTTCTAAATAACTATCTTGACCGGGTAAGCGATGAGTTTGTCAAAGCGGGTGCGACCCTCGATAAATTTGTTGGCGATGCAGTAATCGGTTTTATCGGTGCGCCCTTTCCTGATGAAGATCATCCCAATAAGGCCGTGAAGCTGGCAATCGCCATTAATAATGTATGCTGTGAATATCAGGCAGAGCTCGCAAAAAGCGGCTTCAAATTTGGCCATACCCGTATTGGGGTCCATTCCGGACAAGCAATTGTTGGAAATTTTGGTGGTAGTAATTTCTTTGATTACACAGCACTTGGCGATACAGTAAACACTGCGGCAAGGCTGGAGGGGGCAAATAAAGTGTTTGGCAGCCATGTTTGCGTAAGTGGCGCAACGGCCAAACGAGCAACTGACCACGAATTTCGTCCAATGGGACAGATAATTTTGGCCGGAAAAACCAAACCAGTTGAAGCGCTTGAGCCAATAGGTGCCATTCTTGTCAAGGCTCCACCGACAGGAGTGTATCATAATGCATACATGGGCCTCGATAAGGACCCTATATCCAGTATGCAGACCTTTAAAAGTCTGGAAAAAGAGTACCCGGATGACTATTTAGTGAAATATCACCTGGGGCGTTTAAAAAATGGACTAAGTTCCACATCGATTGACCTTACAGGAGGATCAATAAAATGAACATATTGTGCAAGTCATTCATCGCCAGCGCAGCATTGGCTAGCATTGTTGCGCTTAGTGTTTCATCCGCCAGTGCCCAAACTGCTGAATACATAATTTTCGAAGTCAAAGGCGACGCAGAAGGTTTATCAGAGAAATTTGTGCTCGGTGCAGTTTTAAAAGTCGGCGACAGGATCGATTTACCTAAGGGTGCTGAAGTGAGGCTTTTGGACAAGGGCGGTGCAGTTGTTGTGCTTTCCGGCCCGATTGCTGGCACGGTCACCAATGAAGATGAATCAGAAAAAGCCCAAAAAGGCAGCAATGCACTCCATGTCATTGCCAAATTGATGTTCGGCGAAAAGAAGCTGGTCAATAACCTTGGTGCCGCCAGAGGGCTGGGAAAAGATGGCGAGGAAGCAGGCACAGGCCTGCCATGGGTGCCGGTATTATCAAAACCGGGAACTTATTGCCTGCCTATGGAATTGCCAGTATTTGCCCGCGCTCACACCAGCAAAAAAGCAAAAATTACAGTGGTCGCCACAGGTGGCATTTTCAACGAAAAAGACTGGAATAAAAACGAGAAAACCATTTCAATCTCTGAGTTGGTCGTAAAAGGAACAGATAGCTACACGCTCCTTTTCTCTTCCCAGATAAAAAAATCTTCTTTCCATCTGCTTGATCGAACAGGGCTAAACACAGCGGAACAAATCGCATGGATGGCGGAGCGAGGATGCGCGAAGCAGGCCATTCAATTGTTGCAAGAGGCATCAGCAGGAACGAAATAGAAGGTTTTCAGCGCTATTTGTTAGCGAGCTTACTCACTTCGAACTGGCGGCAGTTCGTGCAAGATAGACACATTGCACGGACTCGTTATTTTGTAGTGGGTTATAAAAAACGACAGGCTCAGCCCACGCTTCTTCAAACACTTCCTCAAGCCGCTTGGTGAATTTTTCATCAGGCCTGTCGTTTGACCAAAGACCAAATACCCCACCCGGACGCAAATGGCGGGTAAGACCAATTAGCCCTTCGCGCTGATAAAAAGATGCGTTTTGAGCATTAAGATAGAATTCCGGGGAATGGTCTATATCAACAAGGATAGCATCAAACTTTTTTTCAGGCTGATCAGCCAAGAACCCGTCATTTGATGCAGCCAAAGCGAAAAAATCGCCCAATTGGAATGCGCAGCGCGGGTCTTTTGTCAGCCCCTCGCCCAAGGGTAATAATCCGCTCTCATGCCAATCAATTACAGCTTCCAGCGCATCGACAACCACAAGGGATTTGACATTTTCATGTTCCAGTACAGCGCGTGCCGTATATCCAAGTCCCAGACCGCCAACGATGACATCAGGTGACTTTTCCTGCAGAGCCGCAAGGCCAAGATTGGCAAGCGCTATTTCAGATGCTGTGAACAGGCTCGACATCAGGAACTCTTCACCGAGTTTGATCTCGATAACATCCACACCAAGTGTCATTTCTCGCCGCCGCCTAAGGCTTAAAGCGCCAATCGGCGTTGGACGGTAGTCGAGTTCTTCAAAAAATGCGCTCATGTTATTTGCTCATAGCTGCTGAGATAAAATCCCATTCATCAGAAATATTTTCTGCGCCGGGCTTCTTGTTAATGCCGCGATACCAGTAATTTGCATTACCCATATCCCCTTCAATCCAATGGGCAAGCGCATGAACCCAGTCATAGGCCATGGTGCCTTCGGCAGTCTGGCAAATATTATGGCCCTTTTCCCATTCAGGGCCCATTTCCAGATTACCCTTCTTCAACCACCAAAGAGCTTGAAGCGGCGGAACCATTTCCTGAGGCGGCTCGGCCAGATTTAGGCTGGATAAAATTTCTTCGCTCATTTCGAAATTCCAATCTGATTGGGTCAGGTCGAAACTGGATTATACATTATCGGGGCGACCAATGCTGGAATATTTAACACCATGTTTCTCCATTTCGGAAGCTGCGTATATATTGCGCAAATCTATGATGGTCATGGTTTTCAT
Organism: Rhizobiaceae bacterium; assembly: GCA_016763155.1. Taxonomy (GTDB): domain Bacteria; phylum Pseudomonadota; class Alphaproteobacteria; order Rhizobiales; family Rhizobiaceae. The sequence continues at coordinate 12,467 of JAESUH010000104.1, read as the reverse complement.
TGCATCGCTCAATCGCGCCATATCCAGCGCCCGAAAAGCATCCCACTCAGTGACAATCACCAGAGCATCCGCGTTCTTTGCTGCATCATAAGCATCATCGGCATAGATGACATTTTCCAGCACACGGGAAGCTGTTTCCTTCCCCTCTGGGTCGAAAGCACGAATGGTTGCACCCGCTGCCTGCAATACTTCAATGATCGCAATAGAAGGCGCATCACGCATGTCGTCAGTATTTGGTTTAAACGTCAGGCCCAATATGGCGATGGTTTTTCCTGAAACATCACCATCACATGCGGCAATTACTTTTTGCGCCATGCCGCGTTTTCGATCTTCGTTGACTGCAATGGTTGTTTCCATCAACCGCATTGGGGAATTATTGTTTTGCGCAGTTTTTACCAGCGCTAACGTGTCCTTTGGAAAACAAGACCCACCATAACCCGGCCCCGCATTCAGGAATTTTGCCCCGATCCTGTTATCCAGCCCGATGCCACGCGCAACTTCTTGCACATCGGCGCCGACCGCTTCACACAGATCTGCTATTTCGTTGATAAAGGTGATTTTCATGGCCAAAAAGCCGTTAGCCGCATATTTGATCAGTTCGGATGTGCGTCTCGTTACGAATAACAAGGGTGACTGGTTGAGGAATAGCGGGCGGTAAACCTCCTCCATTACGGCGCGTGCGCGATCATCACCAACGCCAACGACGATGCGATCAGGGCGTTTGAAGTCTTCAATTGCCGCACCTTCGCGCAGGAATTCCGGGTTTGAAACAACTGAAAAGTCTGCATCAGGATTAGTTTCACGAATGATGCGTTCTACTTCATCGCCAGTTCCAACGGGAACAGTAGATTTTGTGACGACGACCGTATAGCCATCCATGGCTTTAGCGATGGTTCGAGAAGCATCATAAACATAAGTCAAATCCGCATGGCCATCCCCACGTCTTGAGGGAGTGCCAACGGCAATGAATACAACTTCAGCAGATTTTACTGCTGCGGCCACATCTGTCGTGAAGGAAAGCGAACCGCGTGCAGAATTGGTTTTGACAATTTGATCGAGGCCGGGCTCAAATATCGGGATTTTACCCGCATTCAGAGCGGAAATTTTGTTTTCATCCAGATCGGCGCAAATCACAGTATGCCCAAAATCAGTAAAACAGGCACCACTCACAAGACCCACATAGCCGGAGCCAATTACTGCTATTTTCATGTCTTTTCCTTTGTGGTGTAACCCTGCAGCATAGATAGGGTCATGACTGTATTAGTCAATCTGATTTTAGATGCAACTCGAGGGGAATCTTATCTATTTACTCGGCAGCATCCGACAATATTTTACCGTTATGGGAATCATACTGGTCACGTGCTGAAATAACCTCATCTCGGTGCGACATTGCCCAATCCCACAACGCTTCAATTACCGGCAATAGGGTGCTGCCAACCGGGGTGAGCTCATATTCAACCCTGGGTGGGACTTCCGCATAAAGGGTGCGTGTCACCAGCCCATCACGCTCCAGATTGCGTAGGGTTCGCGTCAACATGCGCTGAGAAATACTGCCGATATCGCGGCGCAACTGGTTGAACCGCACTGGCTCCGATTTGAGACAACTCACCACTCTGACGCTCCATTTATCGCCAATGCGGCTAAGAATATCGTTCATCGCCTTGCACTCGAAACCGTCGATCGATGGTTTAATACTTACAGTCTTATGACCCGGTGACATGGGTGTGCCCTCTTGCCTGGTTGTTATCATATTGATTATATAGGTGGTTACTATTTTAAACCAGAGCACTTTTTGTGCCTATATGAAAGAACATCTACATGAGCAGAATGCCAACCCTTTTTATCCCGCATGGGGGCGGACCTTGTTTCTTCATGGAAAATGACCCAGCGGATACGTGGGATAATATGGAGAAATATCTGCAAGGGTTTATGGATGAATTAGAACAAAAACCAAAAGCGATCCTGATTGTATCAGGCCATTGGGAAGAGGATATCATCAAGGTTCAGTCAAATCCTGCGCCCTCCATGTTATTCGATTATTCCGGTTTCCCTCCCCATACTTATGAGCTGAAATTTCCTGCTCCCGGCTCCCCAGAGCTGGCGGAGCGTGTTTCAGATTTATTGAACGAAAATAACATCGCCAATACCAAGGAAGAAAAACGTGGATTTGATCACGGCGTGTTCATTCCGCTGCTAGTGGCCATGCCAAATGCTGATATTCCCGTGGTGCAACTTTCAATGCGCACAGATATGGACCCTGCTGCTCATATTGCAATTGGCAAGGCCTTAGAACCTCTGCGTGATGAAGGCATTCTGATTTTGGGCAGCGGCATGACCTATCATAATTTGAGGATCATGCTTTCCCGTATGCGTTCGCCGGATGGCACGCAGGATGTGGTTGCCGAGGCAAATGCGTTTGATACCTGGCTCAGTGATGCAGTGAGCGACCCGGACCCGGATCAGCGCAATAAGAAGCTGATTGCCTGGGAAGATGCTCCCCATGCGCGCAATGCACACCCAAGAGAAGAACATTTATTGCCCCTGCATGTGGTGGCAGGCGCTGCTGGTAACGATATCGGCAAATCCACCCTGAGTGATGTGGTGTTGGGCGCGCCTCAATCAGCATTCAAATTTGGGTAAATTGCTGTCAGCAGGTGCTGCAGAAAATCTATCAGCAAAAATTTGATATTCTTCAGCAGCGCCTCATAATCTCAAAAGACCTGTAATGCCATGTACAAAACCTGTTAAGCACCTTGCTTTTGTGTTGAATTTTATGTGTGATACACAGGCTATTTCAAAATGAAAGCCGGTTTCAGGTTCCCCTGTGGGAGGATGAACCAATCGGATGCTAGGAGGAAAATATGGCGAAGTTAGTTGCAACACTGGCAACCACGCACCACCCGTTTTATTTAAAGGCCACCACCGCACCTGTTGAGGAGCAGATGCCTCAGGCGGCAGAATGGAAACGCAAGATTGAGGCTTACCGGGAAACCCTTACCAAAGCCAAGCCTGATATTTTGGTGATGATAGGTGCAGACCATTTTCATCAATTTTTCCTTGATAATTATCCGCAATTTCTGATTGGTAAAGCGCCTCGTTATGATGCGACATTCTATAATGAGGAACGGGAATTCTCGATCCCCAAATATGTGTTGGAAGGCCATGAAGATCTTTCAAACTATATGCATCAGGGCTTGCTGGACCGGGACTTTGATTTTGCCTTCTCCAATGAATTAAAAATTGACCATTCAATTATTTGCCCGATCATTACCGTGCGCCCTGATAATGATTTGCCGGTAGTCCCAATTTACGCAAACATCTTTGCGCCGCCACTTCCATCTCCCAAGAGGTTTTACCAATTGGGACGAGCCATTCGTGAAATCATCGACGAATACCCATCGGATAAGCGCATTGCAGCGATTGGTTCCGGCCATTTGTCGCTGGAACTTGGTGGTCCGCGTATGTTTAAGGAAACCGGCCCAGACCCAGAATTCGATCACAACGCCATTGAATGGCTGCGCAATGGGGATATCGAAGCAATTCTTGAAAATGTAACCCATGAAAGTCTGGCAGCCTCAGGTAATGCTACCGCTGGCTTTATGGAATTCATTCTAATGCTTGGAATCGCTGGTCCTGAAAAAGCTGACTACGTGGATAGTCTGGATCTGTTTCACACCATGGAGGCGTATTTCACGTGGTATCCTGAGGGAGAGAAAGTATGAGCAAATATTATGTAAATAAATTCCTGTTCCAGATTGATCGTGATCCGGAGCTATTGCAACGCTACAAGGAAAACCCTGCTTCCATGGTTGCTTCATGGGAACAATCCATCGGGCCGCGATTGAACGATGCGGAAATGAGCACTGTTCATTCTCTTACGGATCATGAGCGGGAAATCCTGATCAATCATGATTATGTGGCGCTGTTTGAAATGGGCGCGCACTTCTTTTTGTGCCTCACCATCTACATTGCGATTTATGATGAGGATTATATGAAAGAAAAAGGCCCCCTCGCCTTCCAGCATGAATATGCCAGCAAGCTGGAACATTGGTTGGGTAAGGAATACCCTTCCGTTCAAACTTAGATTCAGGACTTTTTCTGAGCAAATGGGATATGGCGGTCATCTCGATCGCCATTCCTGATGCAAGTTATGGCGTTCCTGATGCAAGTTATGGCGTTCCTGATGCAAGTTATGGCGTTTTCGACCATATGAAATTTTGTGCGGGTTGAAGGATTGGGCTATGAGACAATTTTCCAAATGGGCACTGCGTATCATCACGGTGTTGGTGGTAATTGGCGCCGGGTTGGCTGCCTATAATTGGGAAAGGCTGGTCCGCCTTTACAACATCAACAATTTGTTTGCTGAAGCCAATATCGTTCAAAACTTTTCTCATATGAAGGATATATTCTTCTGGGCACCCATCCCTGAAAACGGCACAAAACCAGCAGGTAGTGATTGGCCAGAGACATTGTCAGCAATGCCGGAAACTTATGTTTTTGATGGCAAGAAAGGCAATATCAATCAACGTTTAGAACAATTTTCCACCACCTCTCTTTTGGTTTTGCATAAGGGTGAAATTGTTCATGAGGAATATTTCCATGGCACAAAAAAGGAAGATCGTCGCGTCTCCTGGTCTATGGCCAAATCGGTATTATCGGCAATGTTTGGCATTGCGATTAGCGAGGGAAAAATCGCCAACATTGAAGACCCCGTGACCAAATATGTCGAAGTACTGAAGGGAACTGCCTACGCGGGAATTTCCATTCAGGATGTTTTACACATGGCCAGCGGGGTGAAATTCAACGAGGACTATCTTGATTTCAACAGCGATATCAAACGAATGGGCCGTGTGTTGGCACTTGGTGGTTCAATGGATGAGTTTGCTGCCTCTATCAAAGAACGCGAGCGCGAATCAGGTCTTAAGCGCCAATACACCTCGATTGATACCCACGTATTGGGTATGGTTTTACGCGCAGCCACTGGCAAATCACTGATGGAATATCTGGCTGAAAAAATCTGGAGCAAAATGAGTTCGGGCGAAAGCTCCTATTATCTAACCGATGGCTATGGGGTAGCCTTTGCCCTTGGCGGCCTCAATATGCGAACCCGCGACTATGCCCGTTTTGGGCAATTATTCCTCAATAAGGGAAAATGGGAAGGTCAACAGATTGTGCCTGAGCTGTGGGTTGAACAATCGACCACCGTCAGTGCGCCCCGCTCCTCGATTGACGAAGATGAATTGCAATATGGGTTCCAGTGGTGGATGCCGCCAGCAACGGATGATGAATATTTTGCCGTTGGAATTTACGGGCAATATATCTACATCAATCCCAAGGCAGAAATCGTTGTTGTGAAAACAGCGGCCAATCGTGATTTTCGAGCTGACGGGCAGAACGGCCGTACAATCAAGGTTGAAAATATCGCGATCTTCCGCGCCATCGCGGAGCATTACAGTGATTGGCGATACCCGAAAAACTAAGGCTCACCCCCACGCTCAACTAGCGCGAAAAGCCTGAATGATACGGGAACCGGATTCCGCCAGTTCATCCATTTTTTGTTTGGAAGGCGGGTTGGTGAGAGCACCGTCGCGTTTAACAATATTTCCAGCGATGAGCACCGTATCTACATTACCGGTATTGGCGTGAAACAAAATAGATGCCACTGGATCATTGATCGGGTGCATGTTTATCGCATTTGCATCAAGCAGAACAATATCTGCCTGCTTGCCGGGAGTGAGCGAACCAATGAGGTGATCCATTCCTGCCATCCGCGCGCCATCAATGGTTACCCACCGTAGCGCTTCACGGGCAGTGACAGTAATCTCAGGCGGACAGGCACCGGTTTTTGCGCGTTCCACCAAATTATCTGCATGGCGTACCGCCTGTAGAGCGGCACGGGTGACCGAGAACATATCGCCAGTCATGGAACTTTCGATATCGGAACCAAGAGAGATCAAACCGCCCAGCGCACGTAATGGCGAAGTTAGCGGATTGCCAAATCCCATTTGCAATTCAACTTCTGGCGTCAGTGAGAAGCTACAGCCCTGATCAACCAGAAGTTTGAGCCGATCACCTTTAAGCACATTGCCATGCACGATATTGATATGAGGCCCAAGCAGACCGAGCTTTGCCAATTGCTCAAACCCGTCTTCCACCATTAAGGGGCCGCTCACATGCATGGACGCAATCAGCCCCAGCTCCTTGGCCAGATTGAAATCGGCCTCGCAAACATCCCAGATCGACAATTGCGGACCCAATATGGCTAGGCCCAAGGTCACCAGACCATCACTTGATGAAAGCGAACCCTTGCGCAAACGCTCTACTTCCGTTCGAGGCATGGGCAATTCAGAAAAATGCTTCTGGCCACTTTTTGGATCAGGCTTTGGGGAACCATGTAAAAACAGGGCCCGAATGCCTGTGGCTTTCAAGCCTTCAATGGCCGCATCCGTATGTGCAGAACTCGGATTATTATGACACCAATCAACCAAAGTTGTGGTGCCAGAATTGATCTGATTAAGCGCACCCATTTCATTTGCAATGCCGATATCTCCCGCATTGAAATGCGTCGCAAGTCCCGCATGCATCGCACGTAAATATTGAGAAATGGTCCAATCCGCAGCAATGCCACGCAAACCCGTTTGCCACGTATGAATGTGGGCGTTGACGAAACCAGGCATCGCAATCTTGCCACTGGCATCGATCACCTGGGTCCCTTCCGGGGCCTGGAGGTCTTTGCCAATTGCCTGAATTTTATCATCGCGGACTAATATATCGCCGATAATTTCGCCGATGGTATCGTCCATGGAGACGATATTGGCGTTTTGGATAAGGGTATTTGACATGAGATATCTCTAGATTAGAGCCAGCGTAATTTGTGGGAAAATGATAAGAATAAAGGTGACAAAAATCATTGTGATCACAAAGGGTGCCGTGCCAATGAAAATATCACCAAGGGTCACAAACCCCTCGGGTAACGACCCTTTCACCACAAACACCGAAAGCCCAAAGGGCGGCGTCAACAGGCCGATTTCAATCGCAATGACTGATACCACGCCGAACCACACCAGATCACCGCCAAATGCAGTCACCACCGGCAAGGCAATGGGCAGGATGATCAACATGATCGACACTGAATCGAGGATCATTCCAAGGAATAGTACAAGGATGAAATAGGCCACCATAAACCCAAAAAACGAAAGGTTTGCAGAACTGATGAATCCAGCCATCTGAGTGGGCAGAGTAGAAAGCGCCAGCATACCAGCAAACATATTGGCCGCAGTAATCAAAAAGAGGATGCCAGCCGCGATATAACCCGTATCAAGGATCACGGTTTTGACCACATCGAGCGTGAGTTTGCCTTTGAAAAAGGCTACCAAGAACGCACCCATCGCGCCCACAGCACCTGCTTCGGTAGGGCTAAAGAACCCACCATAAATGCCGCCCATGATTAGGAAAATCAGGAATATGATTGGCAGCAGATTCCTCACCATCTCCGAAAAATTCATGTCTGCCGTATCGATTGCTTTCACTTCACCAACAAATTTTTTGGCAAAAGTCGCCATGAAAACATTGAGAATGCCGAATGAAAAGGCCAGCAATACTCCCGGCAAAATGGCAGCAATGAACAGTTTTCCTATCGAAACTTCTGATAGCAATCCATAAACGATCAACAGCAGACTTGGAGGAATAAGCATTCCCAATACGGATGAACCAGCAACCACACCCACAGCGAAGCGCCGCGTATAGCCAGCCTCCACCATGGGGCCAACGGCAATGCGGCTGAATACGGCAGCAGACGCAATCGAGCTGCCGGTAATGGCTGCAAAAACTGCATTAGCGGCAACGGTTGCAATGCCCAAGCCGCCTCTGACCTTGTGCAACAACACCACAGCCACCTGAAACGCATCGCGCCCCACACCAGCCCGATCAAGAATAAGCCCCATCATCACAAACAGCGGCACGACCCCAAATGCAAAGGAACGCGTTGCGCTGGAGGAGGCCAGACCAAGTAGATTGTGAGCAATTTTAAAACGCCCGCGGATCAGCCATATGCCAAGAAATGCCATGGCAAAAAGAGCAAAGGCCACGGGCATGCCGCAAGCCACCAAAAAGAACAATCCGGCAAAACATATAAGACCAATCGCCACCGGCGATAGGCTTGATGACCCAAGGAAATACAGGAACAGTCCGATGATCAAAAAGAAGACTGCCCCGCCCAAGGCACCGTTGGCAATTAAATCGCCCTTGCGAATATTCTTCCATAGACTGACAAAATGAAGAATGGTTTGCCGGGCAACTTCGATACCAGCAAAGGCACAGCCAATAAAAACGGCCAGCTTGAACGGCCATATGGTGAGCTGAAATGCACCAATCGCGCCTGTAAATTCGCTTGATCGATATGATTTTTGAAAGTCGTTGAGAAGCCATATCGACGCGCGCCACAAAAGATAGGTCGCGACAACGTAAAACAACACATGGGCGGCACTAGCCAAGAGCGGCTTGCGCGACACCCAGCCTTGCATCAGGAAATCAGCTGCGATCAGCTTATTATCACGAACACAACTGCCAAGCTGGACAAACACACAGGCAACAATTGCGTAGGTGACGAAATCCTGAACCCCTTTAATGGGATAGGAAAAAATAGCTCTTGAAAGAATTTCAACGCAAATGAGCAACATAAAAAATGCGATGGTGGATGATGCCAGCATAGACATCCAAAATGATATTCGTGCGCCGATACCATCAATGCGTTGCAACATGAAAAATGCCCCGTAGTTAAAGCGTGTCTCCCAAAAGTGGGCACCGGTTTTGGACCGAAGACACGCGGAAACAAAAGATAAAGCATGTTGGGTGAATGCAAATGACCGCAACATGTTTTAGAAGTTAAATGGCGCGGGGATGATCGCAAAAATGCTGATCATTCCGCGCGCCATTTAATGTTGAAACTTAAATGCCTTGAGACCAGTCACGAAGAGGTTTAGCACCTTCTTCAACTGCAATAGACATAAATTTCTTCATCATATCCCCACCAGGAATGCCCTTAGCTTCGGTTTCGGCAACCCAATTCTTGGCAATATCAGGTATGCGGCTCACCCACTCAAGACGCTGATCCTGAGGCATTGCTGAAACAGTTGCACCTTTTGAAGCCATGGTTTCAAAGTTTGTGGTTTCACGACCCTGACTTAGACGGGCATTTTCTTCAGAATACTCAAGGCCAAGCTCAGCAATAACCTTCTGCACATCTTCAGGCAGGCTGTCGAATGTGTCGGAATTGATGCCGAAACCACCGTGGGTGATCGGGCCGGTGTCAACTTTGGTAACAAACGGAGCTTGCTCATATAGTTTGAAGCCAGCTGCACCCGTTGAAATCATCATGACGCCATCACCTTCACCGTTTTTCAACTGGTTATAGTTGGCAGGAAGTGCACTGTTGATGGTCGTTGCGCCCATAGGCTCAATCCATGCTGCGGTAGCCGGAACACCAAGAATTTTAAGGCCTTCGAGATCAGAAAGCTTCTCGATCGGTTTTTTGGTGTAGAGCGAATACCCGCCGGAGCAACTTGCGCCGAAGAAACGAATATCCTGATCAGCCCATTCTTTTTTCATTGGGGCTTCGCTAACATTCATCCGGTTGATGGTATTAATCGCCTGCTTCATCGTCTGCATGGTGAATGGCGTATAATACGGAATGTTTGAAAGTGGCATAGCAGCAGGCTCAAACAATGCGCCAACCCAGCCAATATCAGCAATTCCCTGAGTAATAGATTCCATGGTTTCGGTGAATTTATAGAGGGTTCCACCGAATGCTTCTGTCCAATTAATACGGTAATTGGAGCCGCGCTCTTCGAGCAGTTTGTTGGATTTGTCCACCACAACAGTTTTCAACGGGCCAACCCATGGCAAAAAGGTTGGGTGGCTCGACGCGATGGTCAAATTGATGGTCTCTTGAGCCAGCGCTTTGCCGCCGCCCATCAAAGGTGTAGTTAGCGCTATCATGCCGCCAACCATAGTTCTACGATTAATTTTCTGCATTTTTTCCTCCCAGAAAGGCATTGATGCCTAGTATATCGGCAATGCTATGTGGCCGAATTGTCGCAGTCTAGCAATCTAAAAAAGATATGCAACCGTCTGCTAGTTTTTGTTTATTTGTTAACAACAATCAGTTTGGCATGGCCAAGAGAATCGAAGCTGGCAAATTGGTGTTGTTATGAAGTGCACGTGCCTCCCCCGGTGCAATACGGCAGCTATCCCAACGCTTTAGGGTTATTTCTTCTTTGTCGGTTTTCACCGTCACTTCGCCTTCAACAACGATGTAGATTTTTTCAACGGCAGCATCCTTCAACGAGGTATGTCCGCCGGGTAAAATGTGAGAAAGGCCGATCCATATGGTATCGGTTGTTGTTGCTTCCTTGCCCTGCAAACGCAGGCAGGCCATGTCGTAATGTTCTGGAGCCTGATAACTTGGCGCCTCTGAAAATCTGGTAACTTGCATGGGATTTACCTTTGCGGGTTTAAAATTACGCGGTCACGCGATCCGCGCAAAACCGATTGATAAGCCATTGCAGCTTCATCCAGAGGATAACAACTTTCCGCACTGATCGGAAATGGCTGCAGGGTTTCATCTTCAAATTTTGGTTTTAGATCATCGAAAATTACCGCGCCATCATGAGTAGTCAAGGCAAGGGTATCGAGGCCAATATATTTGTGGCGGCCACGGAAAAAATTAAAAATATCAAATGGCACAGGACGCTCTAACGTGGAAATCAAAACCATGCGCGCTTGCTTGGCCATGACATTATTGGCCAATTCGAAATAGGGACTGCCAACGGTATTGAATACTAAATCGACACCGCGTCCGTCGGTCTTTTCCCGTAGAATTTTCTCCACATCCTGGGAAGAATTATCGAACATTTCAATTGTTGAACAGCTGTGGCCCATATAGCCCTGTGCGCTTCGGCCCACCGCATATACGGTTGCACCTGCCATGGTTGCCAGCTGGATTACGGCTTGGCCAACCTTGCCATTACCGGCACATACAAGCACCACATCATCAGCCGTGAGACCGGCTTCCCGCAGGCCTTCATGGGCTGTGATGAAAGGAACGCCGATAGAAGCGGCCTGATCCATGGAAAAGTTATTGGGCTTTTCACGCACCGCGGTAACATCAATTGCCAGCCAGCGCGAATGGGTGCCATCTCTGGAAATACCCAATTCTCCACCGCCACCCCAGACCTCTTTGCCAATCCACTCTTTTGGACCTTCACGCACAATGCCTGCATAATCACGGCCGGGAATGCGCGGCCAAATTGCATGGGGCATGTGGCCCAGAGCTGCCTTGACATCGGATGGATTAACACCAGCCGACATTACCTCAATCAGCACCTGATTAGCGCCAATTTTTGGCGGATCAACTTCAACTATTTCCACCTTGATATTATCCAGATCAGGCGATTTTTCGGTGACGCGAACTGCACGCCCTGTTGTGTGGGAATTCATAAATTTGTCCTTGGTTACTCAGCTAAGCCGAGTATTTGTCTGGCTCTACCGGATGAAACAATGGTGCCGCCTAGCTTCTCAACGAGATCGCGCGCTTTGGCGATCAGCTCGGCATTGCTTTTTGCGTGTACGCCTTTGGAAAGATAGGAAGTATCTTCCATGCCAACCCGAACATGGCCGCCTAAGAGAAACGATTGCACGGCCATCGGAAACGCCATGCGACCAACGCCAAAACCTGTCCAGCTGGCCCCCGGCGGCAACATGCGCGAGGCCATTGCCATCATCTCCGTACTGGCGGGCATTCCATATTTTACACCCATCACCAGCGAGCACATGACCGGGCTTTTTAACACGCCTTTTTTGAGCAAATCATGCGCCAGTTGAATGTCGCCAGTGTCAAATAATTCAAGCTCGGCTTTCACACTGCAATCATTGATAATTTCCGACATGATGGTGACATTTGGAGGGGTGTTGATGACCACTTCCTGGCCGAACGTCATGGTGTTTAAATCAAGGGTGGCGATATCCGGTTTGAGCGCCAAGATATGTTCAACCCGGATTTTGGGATGCTTGATAGAAGTGCGGGGACCAGCCACTGCCGGATCTTCGTCACTTGGATGATATCTGCCGCCCGGGCCGGTGGTGAGATTTAAAATGAGATCGTCATTTTTCTCCCTGATGCGGTCAACCACTTCCTTATAATGTTTGGTCTCCATCGAGGCCAAACCGGTATCAGGATAGCGCACGTGAATATGCGCAATTGCTGCTCCGGCATCGGCTGCTTCAAGGCAAGAGTCTGCAATCTCTTTCGGCGTAATTGGAAGGTAGGGTGCAATTTCACGGTTGGTGAGATTGCCGGTTACCGAAACCGTCATGAAAATTTCTGATAACATTCTACAGACCCCGTCCAGAATCAACGACAATGCGAGTGCCGGTGGAAAGTTGTAAATGAGTGGCGCAGGCTAGAATTG
>JAESUH010000103.1 GCA_016763155.1 Rhizobiaceae bacterium | reverse complement strand
CAAAAAACCACTTGTACTGGTGTTGAAATGTTCCGCAAACTGCTTGACCGTGGTGAAGCAGGTGACAACATCGGCGCATTGATCCGTGGTATCGATCGTGAAAACGTTGACCGTGGTCAGGTTCTTTGTAAACCAGGTTCAGTGAAACCTCACCGTAAGTTTATGGCAGAAATCTACATTCTGACCAAAGACGAAGGTGGTCGTCATACACCGTTCTTCACCAATTACCGTCCTCAGTTCTACTTCCGTACAACCGATGTGACTGGTGTTTGTTCCTTGCCAGAGGGCGTGGAAATGGTTATGCCTGGTGATAACGTTGAAATGTCAGTTGAACTGATCGTGCCAATCGCCATGGAAGAAAAGCTTCGCTTTGCTATCCGTGAAGGCGGTCGTACTGTTGGTTCAGGCATCGTGGCATCTATAATCGAGTAACAATTATTCCGGGGTACGTGATCTTCACGTACCCCGGTTTTTTGAAGTTTGCCATTTTTGAAGAAAGCTAAAGTTCTATGAACGGCCAAAACATTCGCATCCGCCTTAAGGCGTTTGACCACCGCATCCTAGATGCTTCGACTAAGGAAATTGTTTCCACTGCGAAGCGTACTGGTGCACAGGTGATCGGACCGGTTCCTCTTCCTACACGGATTGAGAAATATACCGTCAACCGTTCTCCTCACATTGATAAGAAAAGCCGTGAACAGTTTGAAATACGGACTCACAAACGGCTTTTGGACATTGTTGATCCAACACCACAGACCGTAGACGCGCTGATGAAGCTCGATCTTTCTGCTGGTGTCGATGTAGAGATCAAACTGTAATTAGAATTTCGCAAAAGCCTTTGGCTTTTGACGAGACAAAATATTCATGGGTTTGAATAAAACCTAATTAAGGATTGAACCAATGCGTTCAGGTGTTATTGCACAGAAGCTGGGAATGACCCGTGTCTACAGCGACACAGGTGAACAGATCCCTGTAACAGTTTTGAAGCTTGATAAGCTTCAGGTTGTTGCCCAGCGTACTGAAGAAGCAAACGGCTATAGCGCGGTACAGCTCGGTGCTGGAACTGCCAAAGTCAAAAATACAACCAAGCCAATGCGTGGCCATTTTGCAATTGCAAAAGTTGAGCCAAAACGCAAACTGGCTGAATTCCGGGTGTCACCGGAAAACATGATCGAAGTGGGCGCGGAAATTTCTGCAGAACATTTCGTCATTGGTCAAAAAGTTGATGTGACTGGCACTTCAATTGGTAAAGGCTTCGCCGGCGCCATGAAACGTCACAACTTTAAAGGTCTTCGGGCGTCTCACGGTGTGTCTGTTTCTCACAGGTCTCACGGTTCTACTGGCCAGTGTCAGGATCCAGGTAAAGTGTTCAAGGGCAAGCGTATGGCTGGTCACATGGGCTCAACCCGGATTACTACCCAGAACCTTGAAGTTGTTCGCACAGACGCTGAACGCGGTCTGATCCTCATTAAAGGTGCCGTTCCTGGCTCCAAAGGTGCATGGATCATGGTTCGTGATGCTGTCAAAAAGGCTTTGCCTGATAATGTTCCAATGCCAGCTGCTTTGAAAAGCGCTGCACCTGAAGCTAAAGCACCAGTTGCTGAAGTGACAGCTACTGAGGGAGCAGAATAATGGATCTCAAAGTTAAAACACTTGACGGCAAGGCGTCTGGTAAAGTTTCTGTAGCTGATGATATTTTCGGCCTGGAAGCTCGTGCAGATCTTTTGCAACGCATGGTTCGTTACCAGCTGGCAAAACGCCGGGCAGGAACCCATGACGTTAAAAACCGTTCGGAAATCAACCGTACTGGCGCAAAAATGTATAAGCAGAAGGGGACTGGTAACGCCCGTCACTCTACTGCAAAAGCTCCACAGTTTCGTGGCGGTGGTCGTGCATTTGGTCCAACACCTCGCGATCATGCAATTGGTATGCCAAAGAAAGTTCGTGCGCTCGCTCTGAGACACGCTCTATCTTCAAAGGCTGCAGCTGACGAAATCATCGTTGTGGACGATTTGAAGGTCAAATCACCTAAAACCTCAGATCTTAAAGGATCTTTGGCTAAGATGGGCCTTTCAAAAGCTTTGTTTATCGATGGTTCCGAAGTCGATAAGAATTTCAGCCTCGCTGCTCGCAACATTCCTTACATGGATGTGTTGCCTGTTCAGGGGATTAATGTTTACGACATCCTTCGTTGTGGAACTCTGGTTTTGTCCAAATCTGCAATCGAAGCACTGGAGGCACGGTTCAAATGACCGAGATTCGTCATTACGACGTGATTGTTTCACCGGCAATTACTGAAAAATCAACGCTTGCTTCTGAGGCCAATCAGGTTGTCTTCAACGTTGCAAAAAATGCTTCTAAACCAGAGATTAAACAGGCAGTTGAAGCCTTGTTTGGTGTAAAGGTTAAGGCAGTCAACACTTTGATTCGAAAAGGCAAAGTGAAACGCTTCCGTGGCATGGTTGGAAAACAAAAAGATGTCAAAAAGGCTATTGTTACGCTTGTAGATGGTCAGTCCATCGACGTTACTACCGGTCTTTAAGGCAAAATACAATTATGGGCGCACCGATACCGCGCAATTTAAAAACGCTGATACAGCGTACAGGAAAGAAAAATGGCACTAAAGAAGTTTAATCCCAGAACACCGAGCCTGCGTCAGCTGGTTATCGTGGATCGTTCTGACCTTTGGAAAGGCAAGCCTGTAAAGACTTTGTCTGAAGGTCTGAGCTCATCTGGTGGTCGTAACAACCATGGCCGTGTTACCGCACGTCGTCGTGGTGGTGGTCACAAACGTACTTACCGCATGATTGATTTCAAGCGGCGTAAATGGGACATGGAAGCAACCGTAGAACGGATTGAATACGATCCGAACCGGACAGCTTTTATCGCTCTTATCAAATATGAAGATGGCGAACTGGCTTATATCATTGCACCTCAGCGTTTGGCTGCAGGCGACAAGGTGATTGCAGCAGCATCCACCGATGTGAAGCCAGGCAATGCCATGCTTTTGAAATCAGTGCCAATTGGTACCATTCTCCACAATGTGGAAATGAAGCCTGAAAAGGGCGCGCAGATTGCCCGTTCTGCTGGTACATATGTTCAGCTAGTTGGTCGTGATGGCGTCTATGCTATTCTGCGTCTCAACTCTGGTGAACAACGTCTTATCCACGGTAATTGCATGGCATCTGTCGGTGCGGTTTCTAATCCGGATAATTCAAACACCAATAAGGGTAAAGCTGGCCGTAATCGTTGGCTTGGTAAACGTCCAAGTGTTCGTGGTGTTGCTATGAACCCGGTCGATCACCCACATGGTGGTGGTGAAGGTCGTACCTCTGGTGGTCGTCATCCGGTTAGCCCATGGGGCAAACCAACCAAGGGTAAGAGAACTCGGTCTAAGAAAAAGCAGTCCAATAAATTTATTATGCGCTCACGTCATCTGCGCAAGAAGTAGGATTAAATAAATGGCTCGTTCATTATGGAAAGGTCCTTTCGTCGATGGATATCTTCTCAAAAAAGCTGAGAAGGTTCGCGAAGGTGGCCGTAGTGAAGTTATAAAAACATGGAGCAGACGCTCCACCATCCTGCCAAATTTCGTAGGTCTGACCTTCGGCGTTTATAACGGTAGAAAACACATCCCTGTCTCTATTTCAGAAGACATGGTTGGGCACAAACTGGGTGAATTTTCACCAAGTCGGACCTATTACGGTCACGGTGCTGATAAAAAAGCTAGAAGGGGCTGAAGATGGGCAAGGCAAAGCGCGAACGCACTCTTAAGGATAATGAAGCACGGGCAATTACCCGTACTATCCGGGTGAGCCCTCAGAAACTAAACGATGTAGCGACCCAGATTCGCGGCAAGAAAGTTCAAAAAGCATTAGCTGATTTGACCTTCTCGCCACGTCGGATCGCTGGCACCGTGAAAAAGACATTGGAATCAGCCATTGCTAATGCTGAGAACAATCATGATCTCGATGTAGATAATTTGATTGTGTCAGAAGCTCATGTGGGCAAATCCATTGTCATGAAACGATTTAGGGTCCGCGGTCGTGGTAAATCCTCCCGCATCCTGAAACCTTATTCTCACCTGACGATCGTCGTACGTGAAGTCGAAGAGGAGGCCGCATAATGGGTCAGAAGATTAACCCAATTTCAATGCGCCTTGGTATTAACCGCACTTGGGATTCTCGTTGGTATGCTCGTAAAGCTGAATATGGGGATTTGCTCCACGAAGATATTAAAATTCGTGAGTATTTGATGACAGAACTTGCTCAGGCTTCGATTTCCAAAGTGGTAATTGAGCGCCCGCATAAGAAGTGCCGTGTGTCTATTCACGCAGCGCGTCCAGGCATCATCATCGGCAAAAAAGGCGCCGATATTGAAGCTCTGCGCAAAAAGCTTTCGACCATGACGGATTCTGAAATACACATCAACATCATCGAGATCCGCAAGCCGGAAATTGATGCAACGATTGTTGCTCAGTCTATTGCACAACAGCTGGAGCGCCGTGTGGCATTCCGTCGTGCGATGAAACGTTCGGTTCAATCTGCTATGCGTCTTGGCGCACTCGGCATTCGGATCAATTGTGCAGGCCGTCTTGGCGGTGCTGAGATTGCTCGTATGGAATGGTACCGTGAGGGCAGGGTTCCGCTTCACACTTTGCGTGCTGATATCGATTACGGTACAGCTCGTGCGACAACTGCCTATGGTATTTGCGGTGTGAAAGTTTGGATTTTCAAGGGCGAAATTCTTGAACATGATCCAATGGCATCTGAAAAACGTGCTGCTGCAAGCCAGGATAAAGGTGGACCATCTGGTCGCCGTCCTCCACGCCAACAGCGCTAAACTAGAATTTATATGACAGGTTCGCCTGTTAAATGAAGAAAACAGGGAAGAAGAATTATGCTGCAGCCAAAGCGCACAAAATTCCGTAAGCAGCACAAGGGTCGTATCCATGGCACTGCCAAGGGCGGCACTACGCTTGCATTCGGAGCTTTCGGTTTGAAAGCTCAGGAACCTGAGCGCGTTACTGCGCGTCAGATCGAATCCGCTCGTCGTGCCATCACGCGTCATATGAAACGTGCTGGCCGTGTGTGGATCAGAATATTCCCTGATGTGCCAGTATCCAAAAAGCCTACCGAAGTCCGTATGGGTAAAGGTAAAGGTTCTACTGAATATTGGGCAGCCCGGGTAAAACCAGGTCGCATCATGTTTGAAATTGACGGCGTTAATGAAGAAGTTGCTCGCGAAGCACTTCGTCTGGGCGCTAGTAAACTACCAATCAAAACCCGTTTCATTCAGCGTATTGCTGACTAATCAGGTTAATTCGAGAAAGGTTGAGCCCCATGAAGGCCGGCGATGTTCGTGCAATGTCCAATGACCAACTTAAAGATGAGTTGGAAAAGCTAAAGAAAGAGCAGTTTAACCTGCGCTTTCAAAAAGCAACTGGGCAAATTGAAAACACTGCGCTCGTTCGACGTATCCGTCGCGACATAGCGCGTATCCAGACTATTGCTGCTGAAAAACATGCAGCTGAAGCTAAGGCGTAAGGAATAGAAAATGCCAAAACGCGTATTGCAGGGCACAGTTGTCAGTGACAAAAACGACAAAACTATTGTTGTGAAAGTGGAACGTCGTTTCACCCACCCACTGTATAAAAAGACTGTGCGCCGGACTAAAAATTACAAAGCCCATGATGCGGGCAATGTACATAAAGTTGGGGATTTGGTTTCCATTGAGGAATGCCGCCCAATTTCCAAAGACAAACGCTGGACCGTCCTAGGCGGTGATGCGTAAATTTGGCCATTCAATTATTGCTCTGGACCTGCGGGTTCCGAATGTTTATGCGAATGCCAATATTGAAGTGTTAGAAAGAAAGAAGCAGTCATGATTCAGATGCAATCCACTCTCGATGTAGCCGATAATTCCGGTGCGCGTCGGGTCATGTGCATTAAGGTTCTGGGCGGTTCTAAACGCAGATACGCCTCCGTTGGCGATATCATTGTGGTGTCCGTTAAGGAAGCCATTCCGCGCGGACGTGTTAAAAAGGGCGATGTATTGAGAGCTGTTGTTGTACGCACAGCAAAAGATATCCGTCGCGCCGATGGAAGTGTTATTCGGTTTGATAGTTCCGCTGCGGTAATTGTGAATACCAATAAAGAGCCACTCGGCACCCGTATTTTCGGCCCCGTGCCACGCGAACTTCGTGCCAAAGGGCATATGAAGATTATTTCGCTGGCTCCTGAAGTTCTTTAAAGGGCGAATAGTTATGTTCAAGATTAAAAAAGGCGATACCGTCATAGTCCTGACCGGCAAAGATAAAGGCCGCACAGGTGAAGTGACGCAGATGTTGACTGGCAAAGGCAAAGCAATTGTCAGCGGCATCAATATGGTCAAGCGCCATACCAAACAGACCCAGACCCAGGAAGGTGGCATTCTTGCCAAGGAGGCCGCTATACAGCTTTCAAACCTTTCTCTTGTTGATCCAAAAGACGGCAAGGCAACACGGGTTGGATTTAAAACTCTCGATGACGGCCGTAAGGTTCGTGTCGCCAAACGCTCCGGAGAAGTAATCGATGGCTGAGGCAAATTACGTATCACGCGCCAGGGTAGCTTATGACGAAGTCATTCGCGCCAAAATGGCCGAACAATTTAAATATGCAAATGAAATGCAGATTCCCAAGCTCGAAAAAATCGTGCTTAATATGGGTATTGGCGAATCAACTGCAGATTCCAAAAAAGCTCAGCGTGCCGCTGACGATTTGACCCTCATTGCAGGTCAAAAAGCCATGGTAACGCGTGCCACTAAATCCATTGCGACCTTTAAGGTTCGTGAAGGCATGCCGCTTGGTGCAAAGGTTACTCTTCGTCGCCAGCAAATGTATGATTTTGTTGACCGCTTGGTCACAATCGCGCTACCGCGCGTACGTGATTTTCGCGGGCTCAACCCAAAAAGCTTTGATGGCCGCGGCAATTTTGCCATGGGCATTAAGGAACACATCGTGTTTCCGGAAATCGACTACGATAAAGTAGATCAGATCTGGGGCATGGACGTAATCGTTTGTACGACTGCAAAAACGGATGAAGAGGCGAGGGCATTGCTCACCGCTTTCAACTTCCCGTTTCCCCAATAATGGTTGCAGTAACGGCTAACGAAATAACGAAGGAATTGAAAGACCATGGCTAAAGTCAGCGCGGTCCAGAAAAATCTTAAGAGGCAACGAATGGTAGCTCAATATGCTTCCAAACGTTCCGCCCTTAAAGCGATTATCAAAAATCGCGAAACACCAATGGCTGAGCGGTTTGCAGCGCAACTCAAATTGAATGAATTGCCTCGCGATAGCTCTAAGTCCCGTGTGCGTAACCGTTGTGAAATCTCCGGTCGTCCTCGTGGTGTATATCGGAAATTGAGAATGTCCCGTATCGCGCTTCGCGATTTTGGTGCTACCGGAAAAATTCCGGGCATTGTCAAGTCAAGCTGGTAAGGGAAAGATTGAATCATGTCAGTAAATGATCCTCTTGGTGATATGCTCACCCGCATCCGTAATGGTTTGATGCGCGGTAAGTCCAAAGTTTCCAGCCCGGCCTCTAAACTACGCAAGAATGTTTGCGACGTATTAGAAGCTGAAGGCTACATTCGCGGATATACCACTGTCGATTTCGACAATGGCAAATCCGAAATGGAAATTGAATTGAAATATTTCGAAGGTACTCCTGTTATTCGCGAAATCGCTCGCGTATCTACTCCGGGCCGTCGGGTATATTCATCCGTGAAATCCATTCCAAATGTTTCAAATGGTTTGGGTATCAATATTTTGTCCACCCCGAAAGGCGTTATGGCCGATCATCAGGCGCGTGAGCAAAATGTTGGCGGTGAAATTCTCTGCCGGATATTCTAAGGCAAACCGGACAAGTTAGGACGCAATAAAATGTCTCGAATAGGTAAAAAACCGGTAGCCATTCCTGAGGGAGTGACTGCATCCGTTGAAGGCCAGTTGGTAACCGCCAAGGGTCCGAAAGGTGAATTGAAATACGTAGTGAACGATGATGTTCTTGTGAAAATGGAAGACGGTGCCGTTAAGGTTGATCCGCGCTCTCAGTCAAAAGACTCCCGTTCAAAGTGGGGCCTTTCGCGCACCATGATCACAAATATCATGACCGGTGTTAAAGACGGTTATGAAAAGCGCCTTGAAATCAACGGCGTTGGCTATCGTGCAGCAATGCAGGGTAACAATGTTCAGCTTTCACTCGGCTTTTCACATGAAGTGATCTATCAAGTGCCTGAAGGTGTTAGTGTCGCCTGTCCAAAACCTACTGAAATCATTGTCTCAGGCATTGATAAGCAGAAGGTTGGCCAGGTTGCCGCAGAAATTCGTGATTATCGCCCACCAGAGCCTTTTAAAGGCAAGGGTGTTAAGTACGCAGACGAAACGATCTTCCGTAAGGAAGGCAAGAAGAAGTAAGGCAGGCTGGATATGGCTAGCAAACAAACGACTACTCAACGCCGTATTGCACGGGTTCGCCGTTCACTTAAAAAAGTGGCAAACGGACGTCCGCGTCTTAGCGTCTATCGTTCTGGCGAAAATATTTACGCCCAGATCATTGATGACGGCAAGGGCCGTACGCTCGCAGCTGCTTCAACGCTTGAGAAGGATTTACGCGGTTCTTTGAAAACAGGAGCTGATGTAAATGCTGCAGGTGCCGTTGGAAAACTGGTTGCCGAACGCGCTCTTAAGGCTGGTGTCAAACAAGTTGTGTTTGACCGCGGCGCTTATATCTATCATGGCCGGGTGAAAGCTTTGGCTGAGGCAGCTCGTGAGGGCGGTCTTGAATTTTAGTCACATTCCAGAAACTGGAATTCTGTTTCTGGATCAAATGTGTCCAAGATGAATACTTACCGGGTCCAATGGGCTCAAAGATAGTGCTACCATAAAAGAATAAAGGCTAAGGATAATGGCACCGAGAGATAATTCGAGAAATCGCGATGATCGTGATAACGAGTTTGTAGACAAACTGGTTCACATCAACCGCGTTGCAAAAGTGGTTAAAGGCGGCAGACGCTTCGGCTTTGCTGCATTAGTTGTAGTTGGAGATCAAAAAGGCCGCGTTGGCTTTGGTCATGGTAAAGCTCGCGAGGTGCCTGAGGCAATTCGTAAAGCTACTGAGGCAGCCAAACGTGAGTTGATTTTTGTACCCCTTCGTTCCGGCAGAACACTTCACCACGATGTGGTTGGTCGTCACGGAGCAGGCAAGGTTCTGCTACGTGCAGCACCAGCTGGTACTGGTATCATTTGTGGCGGTCCAATGCGTGCAGTGTTTGAAACACTGGGTGTGCAGGATGTTGTTGCGAAGTCCATGGGATCTTCCAACGCTTACAACATGATCCGCGCAACTTTTGATGCTTTGAAAAGTCAGATGCATCCAAAAGACATTGCAGCTCAGCGTGGATTGAAATACTCCACATTGCAGGCTCGTCGTCGCGATCTAATTGGCTCTGAAGAATAGCCTGAACTATAAGGAGCCTGTGATGGCTGATAAAAAAAGCACCGTTACGGTCCAACAGACTGGTAGTCCGCTTCGCCGTCCGGCAAAGCAACGCGCTACTCTCGTTGGTCTCGGTCTGAACAAAATGAATCGTCGCTCTACTCTGGAAGATACTCCAGCAGTTCGTGGCATGATCCGCAAAGTTGCTCACCTCGTCACCATCGTGGACGAAGCCTAGAGCGCTGGAGAATTATTATGAAACTCAATGAAATTAGTGATATTGCTGGCGCATCCAAACCCCGCAAACGCATAGGGCGCGGTATTGGTTCTGGTACCGGTAAAACCGGTGGCCGTGGTGTTAAAGGTCAAAAATCACGTTCCGGTGTTGCAATCAACGGTTTTGAAGGTGGGCAAATGCCCATCTATCGTCGCCTTCCAAAGCGCGGCTTTTCAAACGCTATGTTTGCAAGAAAACTGAATATTGTTTCTTTGGCTCGTTTGCAAATTGCAATTGATGCCAAAAAGCTGGACGCAAAGAAACCCATTACTGCTCAAGCACTTGTTGATGCTGGTGTAATGCGCCGCGTTAAAGACGGTGTGCGTATCTTGTCTGATGGCGAGATCAAAGCAAAGCTTACTTGCGAAGTATTTGGAGCATCTAAAGTTGCTATCGAGAAAATTGAAAAAGCTGGTGGCTCTGTTGCAGTAGGTGTCTTGTCTGTAAAAGCAACGGCTGATGCCGCTGCTGCTGAAAAAGCAGACAAGAAAGCTAAAAAAGCAGAAAAAGCCGACAAAGAATAACACATTGGTGATGCCGCCTCGTAATTCGGGGCGGCGATCATTATCTATCCCGGACCGGTAATAGGTGTAGACTGGTAAATTAATTTCCAACTGCCACCAATTACCAAAATGGGCACCGGGAAAAGGGAAAAATTAATGGCATCAGCTGCTGAACAACTTGCTTCCAACCTCAGTTTTTCATCCTTTTCAAAGGCAGAGGAACTGAAGAAACGTATCTGGTTTACACTGGGTGCATTGATTGTTTATCGGATGGGAACCTATATCCCACTGCCAGGCATTAACCCCACAGCATATGCTCAGGCCTTCAGCACCCAAAGTCAGGGTGTTTTGGGCCTTTTCAACATGTTTGCTGGTGGCGCAGTCGAGAGACTTGCAATCTTTGCCCTCGGCATCATGCCGTATATTTCCGCCTCCATTATCATGCAGTTGATGACTTCCGTTGTTCCTACCCTGGAGCAATTGAAGAAAGAGGGCGAACAGGGCCGCAGAACAATCAACCAGTACACCCGTTATGGCACCGTAATTCTCGGCAGCCTGCAGGCATATGGTATCGCTGTTGGACTTGAATCCGGCAATGGTATTGTGACTGATCCCGGGCTGTTCTTTAGAGTATCCACTGTGATTACCCTGTTGGGCGGCACCATGTTCTTAATGTGGCTGGGGGAACAAATCACCGCACGCGGCATTGGTAACGGCATCTCACTGATTATCTTCTCCGGCATTGTTGCAGCCCTGCCTTCCGCATTGGCTGGAACTCTTGAGCTTGGCCGGCAAGGCGCGCTTTCAACCGGTCTTATTTTAGCTGTGTTCGCACTAGCCATCGTTTTGATCATGTTCATCGTTTTCGTTGAACGCGCTCAACGTCGCTTGTTGATCCAGTATCCCAAGCGTCAAGTTGGCAATCGGATGGCCCAGGGGGAAAGTTCCCATTTGCCGCTGAAGCTGAATACAGCTGGCGTTATTCCGCCAATCTTTGCCTCATCATTGTTGCTTTTGCCAGTAACCGCTGCGGGTTTCGCATCGACATCCACTTTGCCCGGTTGGTTATCTACAATCACCGCGCTGCTTGGCCATGGCCAGCCATTGTATATGGTGTTCTATGCACTGATGATCGGCTTCTTCGCATTTTTCTATACAGCGATTGTGTTCAATCCTGGCGATACAGCTGACAATTTGAAAAACCATGGTGGTTTTGTCCCCGGTATCAGACCGGGTGCGCGCACCGCAGAATATATTGATTACGTTTTGACCAGAATTACGGTTGTTGGGGCAATCTATCTGATCATCGTCTGCCTACTACCTGAGTTTCTAATCTCGGCGGCTGGCGTGCCATTCTATCTCGGCGGTACGTCTTTGCTCATCGTGGTTAGTGTGACAATGGATACTGTCGCGCAGGTACAGGGACATCTTCTAGCCCATCAATATGAGGGGCTGGTTAAAAAATCGCGTCTTCGCGGGGGGAAGAAGAGAAGAAAATGAGACTGATACTATTGGGGCCGCCAGGAGCTGGCAAAGGAACACAGGCTAAATTACTGGTCGACAAATATAACATCCCGCAACTCTCCACCGGAGATATGTTGCGTGGGGCAGTTGCTGCACAAACAGAAGTGGGCAAAAAGGCCAAGGCTGTTATGGATGCCGGCAAGCTTGTATCTGACGAGATTGTAAACGCAATTGTTTCAGAGCGTCTGGATGGCAAAGATTGTGCCAATGGTTTCATTCTTGATGGCTTTCCAAGGACTTTGCAACAGGCCGACTCGTTAGCCGTGATGCTCAAGGAAAAGGGCATCGAGCTCGACCGCGTAGTAGAGTTGGAAGTTGATGACGAAGCACTTGTTGAACGTGTTTCCGGTCGCTTCACCTGCGGCTCATGCGGCGAGGGATATCACGACAAATTCAAACAGCCGGAACAAAAAGACATTTGTGACCGCTGTGGAAAATCTGATTTCAAACGTCGTCCAGATGACAATGCAGAAACCATGCGCACCAGATTGCTGACCTATTATAAGGAAACTTCTCCTTTGCTCGGCTATTACTATGCAAAAGGTGAACTGACTGCCGTGAATGGCATGGGCGACATAGATGAAATCGCTACAGAAATTCAAAACGTCTTGAATGAGTTAACTTCCTAGAAAATAAGGTAGTAAATCCTTTGGACAATGAAGTAGGGCTTGACGTTTGACGGTATTTGCCGTTAAAGAAATCCTGAAGATATAAAAGATCGGAATCAATTCCTAAAAGAGGGCTTGATATCGGTCTTTTGATGTTTGTTACAAGAGTATTTGAAGCAAACAAACCGCAAGGGTCGGTCTCCACCGAACGCGGACAAAATTAACCGCCGAAATATTCGGCTTACATGGAGAATTTGAGCATGGCTCGTATAGCTGGTGTTAACATACCTACAAATAAACGCGTAATTATCGCGTTGCAATATATCCACGGAATCGGTCCAAAGATCGCAAGTGAGATTGTTAGCAAAGCAAAAATTGAATTAGACCGTCGCGTTAATCAACTTTCAGATTCTGAAGTGTTGCAAATCCGCGAAGTCATTGACGCCGATTATCAGGTGGAAGGTGATCTTCGTCGTGAAGTTTCAATGAATGTGAAACGTTTGATGGATCTTGGTTGCTATCGCGGCCTTCGTCACCGTCGTGGTCTACCTGTTCGCGGTCAGCGCACACACACAAATGCTCGTACCCGTAAGGGCCCAGCTCGCCCGATTGCAGGCAAAAAGAAATAAGTAATGCACATGCATATTTGAGAAGCATCGTTGCTTCTCATTTTGCGTGCTCATTTTATTGGGCGAATGTGTAAGGAATTGGAGAGTGCTTAGCAGCATATCTCCGGTGGAGCTGCCGGAATTACGGCAGTGAAGATATCTAGAAAGGTTATCTAAAATGGCTAAAGAACCCGGTCGGGTTAAACGACGTGAAAAGAAAAACATCTCTTCAGGTGTTGCTCACGTGAATTCAACCTTCAATAACACAATGATCACAATCTCCGACGTCCAAGGCAACACGATTTCGTGGTCTTCCGCTGGCGCACAAGGCTTTAAGGGATCTCGTAAATCTACCCCTTATGCAGCACAGGTCGCAGCAGAAGACGCAGCCAAAAAGGCTCAGGAACACGGCATGAAAACTCTTGAAGTTGAAGTGCGCGGTCCAGGCTCCGGACGTGAATCAGCACTGCGTGCATTGCAGGCTTCCGGATTTGTAATCACGTCAATTCGTGATGTGACATCCATTCCCCACAATGGCTGCCGCCCTCGCAAAAAGCGTCGCGTCTAATAAATTTGTCCTGCAACAAATCCGCATTGCAGGACTTTATGAATTGCCACGAAGGGATGGTGGCAGAAAAACCTGAAGGGGTTTATCCATGATTCAGAAAAATTGGCAGGAGCTGATCAAACCAAATAAACTGGAAATCATATCCAGCTCCGCTACCAAATCCGTCATTGTCGCTGAGCCGTTGGAACGCGGCTATGGGCTGACATTGGGTAATGCATTGCGTCGCATTCTTTTGTCCTCTTTGCAGGGCGCCGCCGTTACTGGCGTGCAGATCGATGGCGTGTTGCATGAATTCTCATCCATTCCAGGCGTTCGTGAAGATGTCACTGATATTGTCTTGAATATCAAGGGAATCGCACTTCGCATGGAAGGCGAGGGTCCAAAACGCATGGTTGTGCGCAAGGAGGGCCCTGGCGTTGTAACTGCTGCTGATATTCAGGCTGTAGGCGATGTTGAAATTCTGAACCCGGACCATGTGATTTGCACACTCGATGAGGGCGTGGAAATTCGCATGGAACTGACCGTTAACACTGGCATGGGCTATGCGCCTGCCGAGCGTAACCGTTCAGAAGATTCGCCCATTGGCATGATCCCTGTTGATAGCCTGTTTTCGCCCGTTCGCAAGGTCTCTTATAAGATCGACAAAACTCGCGAAGGCCAGGTTCTCGATTATGATAAACTGACCATGACTGTTGAAACTGACGGTTCTATTTCTCCTGACGATGCGGTGGCATTTGCTGCTCGTATCCTTCAGGATCAACTTTCTATCTTCGTAAACTTCGAAGAGCCAGAGAAAGAAGATACTCAGGAAGAAGTGGCCGAACTGGCATTCAACCCAGCTCTGCTGAAAAAGGTCGACGAGTTGGAACTTTCCGTTCGTTCTGCCAATTGCCTGAAAAACGACAATATCGTTTATATCGGCGATCTGATCCAGAAAACAGAAGCCGAAATGCTTCGCACTCCAAACTTTGGCCGCAAATCTCTCAATGAGATTAAAGAAGTGTTGGCTGGCATGGGCTTGCATCTTGGAATGGAAATTCCAGCATGGCCACCAGAAAACATTGATGAGTTGGCCAAGCGCTACGAAGATCAATACTAATATTTAAATGTAAGATTAGGGCTCGGTATTTTAAGACCTAAGTCCGAGCCTAATATCAAAATAAGGAGAGCGCCATGCGCCACGGTAAACAAGGCAGAAAACTTAATCGTACCTCAAGCCACCGTAAAGCAATGTTTGCCAATATGGCAGCCGCATTGATTGAACATGAGCAGATCGTAACCACCTTGCCGAAAGCCAAGGAATTGCGCGCAATAGTCGATAAGTTGATCACATTGGGCAAAAAGGGCACCCTTCATGCCCGTCGTCAGGCGATTGCCCGCACACGCGACGTTGAACAGTCAAAGAAATTATTTGATGTGCTTGGCCCTCGCTATAAAGACCGCAATGGCGGCTATACTCGTGTGCTTAAAGCTGGTTACCGTTATGGCGATAATGCGCCAATGGCTGTAATTGAGCTGGTTGACCGCGATGTCGATGCCAAAGGCGCAAAAGATCGCGCTCGTTTGGAAGCTATGGAGACTAATGAAGGCGACAACGTCGACGCTTAGTCCAGACCTTCCAATGCTAAAAAATTTTGAAACCGGGGCTTATTGCTCCGGTTTTTTTATGCCGGTCAAGCGGGTAGGGTAGCGATCACCTCGCCCTATTTCAAACACCAGTCCAATGCTTGTTCCAGCCGGTCATCTCCCCAAAAAAGCTCTCTATCTGATGTGACAAAACTGGGGGCACCAAATATGCCTTTGGCTTTCGCCTCTTCGGTATTGGCGAAGAGCTTCTGTTTTATCTTTGGAGTTTTGGCCAGTGCGAATATTTCATCACATTCACGCCCGCATTGGATCAGTATTTCAGAAATGACATCGGCATTTGCAATGTCCTTCCCCTGTCCAAATTCTGCATGAAAGACATGCTTTGTGAATTCGGCCCTTGCGGGTTCTCCATCAAAACACAGCGTAATTCGCGCAGCCAATAATCCATTCATGGGGAAAGCTTCTTTACGGCCGACAAATGGTAGGCCGTATTTATCAGCGCAACGTGCCATGTCGCACCACATATAATCACCTTTTGCTTTGTAGATATTGAAAGGTGAATTGTTCCAGCCCTGTGCCTGAAATATGGGGCCAAGCAAGAATGGATGCCAGGTAATATCTACATTCTTGGCCTTGGCGAGCGCTTCTATGCGTCCCGCTGATAGGTATGAATATGTTGAAGCAAAGTCATACCAAAATTCGATAGTATCAGCGCTCATAGAACTAGCGAACTCCTATCAGACCGGGAATATTGCATTTAATCCGTTGGCTCTGAAATATCAAAACCAACGGTTAGTCTATGTGCAAATCAAATTTCGGCCTGACGACTATTGGCAGTTGCAACAATTGCCTTAGACAGAGCTCTATCACGTTTGTAGATATCCCTGAAATACTGGATCTTGCCATCTTGCGTTGGCCAGGCAGTGAAATAGGCTACATATACCGGCATTTGCTCAGACAATCTCTGTTTTGAGTGTCCTTTTGCCAGCATGGATGTAACTCTTGAAACGCTCGTTCCAAGTACCGCCGCCGCCATGCCTCTTGGATTCTGTAAGCGCACACAGCCGTGGCTCAGAGCACGAAAATCTCGTTTGAACAGTCCGCGGGAAGGGGTGTCATGCATATAAATTGCATGCTTGTTTGGGAACAGGATTTTTAGTTCACCCAGCGCATTTCGAGGTCCTGGAGTTTGTCGCACACCATATTTTGGACGCGAGCCAACCTGTGTCCAGTCAATGCTGGAAGAGGCCACTTGCTGGCCCTTGCCATTGGTAACTTCATAGCCACGCTCATCCAGATAAGATGGGTTTGCACGCAGTTTCGGCAACATTTCATTGACCAGAATTGAGCGAGGAACACCCCAATAAGGATTGTAAACCACTGACTCAATCGTATCGTGGAAAAATGACGTTTGATTGCTAGCTTTGCCAACAATTGCACGCATTGAAAGACCAGGCTTGCCATTCACCATATAGGTTGCCCGATATGAAGGCTGGTTGATAAACACGTGACGTGCACCAAATTCAGCCGGATGCCAACGCAACCGCTCCATGGCATATTTCACGCGGTTAATTTTGCCCTGAGAAGAAATTCCGACGAGTTTTGCAATGGTTGCGCGTCCGATAATTCCGTCTGCGCCCAATTTGTTTTCGCGCTGAAAGGCTTTTACCAAATCAACCAGTTCAGGCGTGTAAATTTCACCCTCGAAACCAGCCAGAGTGGCCTCATGCATGGTCAATAAGTTCCTCGACCCGCGCTTTTTGATAGCGGCAACCACAATTGGAACTTGATCACTGGAATTTCCAGGTTTCAGCAAAGTACCCGCGGCAATTACAATTCGTTCGCCCGGATCGTTTTCTCCACTCAATTCTGCAAGTTCCTGCTTCAATTGGTTATAAGCAACAATCCTTGGCTGATAGGTGGCGAGGTGGTTTGAAGGTGACGGGCTTGCGCTCAACGCCTTCACAATTTTTGCAAAATCAGGTTTGTTGTTCGGAAAATCATGATAACCGCTGAGTTTATTCGGATTGACGGCCCCATGGTCAGAATCTGCTGCATAGCGCATGGCGCGGGCTGTTAGAGCAATTTCAAATGCCAATGCCTGTTCAATTCCCTCTTCACCACTTGTGGTGTCAGGAATTGAAACCGCATAATTCAACGGATCGAGCCCTTCTTGCGCCGCGTTGCGCAACACTTTCAGAACTGATTGAGCATTTTCATTGGGCGACATATTAGCATTCAACCATAAGAATTCCGGTGAATTCTCATAATGCTGGAGCAACGCTTTACGAACGCCAGCACCAGCTTTGACTTTTATCTTGGATAGGGCTTCCAGATGATCCACAAAATTCGTCCTGGTGGCGACAGTTTCTGGTTCAAAATTGTTTTGTTCCGTTTGCTCCATCGTCGGGGCAGGGAGAGGCTCGGAGGAAGAAACAATAGTCTCGCTCCTCGACAAGGCAGTATTCTCCAAGAAATCAGAAACTTCTTCTGAAACGTTGTTTTCTACAATTTGTGTATCCAGTGTTTGTGTATCCGTTGTCTCGACCTGAGGGGCTGTTTCGCCCTCTACAACCGTTTGCGTCACGTCAGGGCTGGAAGGTGCGATTGCACCCGTGTGCATTTCTTCCACTTCCGGTGTGACCGGAGCCAGTTTCGCGGAAAGGGCTGCAAAACTAATAAGTTTCAGAGCTTCCGCCTTATAATGATAGTATCTCGGAGCCGAGATCTTTTTGATTTCCGGTTGATTTGCTTTTTGTAGCGCTAGTTCTTTTGCGCGCTTGCGTGCAGCAGCGCGCGGAAACAACACCTCAAAAAGCGTTTTCTGCCGGGCTTCCGCCTGGGAAACAAAATTGAAAGAATTTGTGCTGCCGATAATATCTGCGCCGCCGATTAAAACAGCGCTACACAGCAAAACTCGGGTCAGTTTTGTTAGTCTGGTCAATTGATTCTCCGTCAATACTGTTGTTCAGGAAACATGCCTCACCGGGCATTTATTCCGAATATGAGCCCCGCCTTCAATCCTGTACGAGTCAGTACCAGATTGGCGAAATCCTAGGGCCGCTTTCATCTCAAAGCAACGAAAAAAAAGGGTGTTATTGTCACGATATATGTCATATGGCTTGTTTTCGCCATTTTGATGAGACGAAATCAAAATGATGTTATCATTTACCCTGAAATATATTCGGTTACACCTGCCTCTGATAGAACCGATAATTTTATGTGAGAGCCCCCATGCGCGTATTTACTCCACTCGTTTCAATTTTTGCACTTTTATTTCTGAGCACTAGCATGCCGGTTGCAGGTGCAGATCAAAAATTTGAAAACCTGTTTAAAGACGCTATCGGAAAACTACTTCCAGCGAAGAACGAAAATGTTCAGCAGGTAAAAGTTCCGGTTAGCATGGGACAAATTCAGTTATCTTTTGCCCCATTGGTGAAGCAAGTGGCACCTTCTGTTGTCAATGTTTATGCCTCACGTAAGATAGTCCAGCGCTCCCCCTTTGCTGGCGACCCATTCTTTGAAAGGTTTTTTGGAGGCCGCGGAAAAGGCCGTCTCCAAAAGCGCCATCAATCATCTTTGGGGTCCGGTGTTATTGTTGATGCAAGCGGCATCATCGTTACCAATAATCACGTCATCAAAGGGGCCGATAGTGTAAAAATATCGCTTTCAGACGGCAGAGAGTTTGAGTGCGAAATTATTCTAAAAGATGAAAAGTCTGATCTGGCGATTCTGAAGACCAAAGAAATACAGAATTTCCCAGCCATCACCATGGGGGATTCTGAAGCCGTAGAAGTTGGCGATCTGGTTCTTGCAATCGGTAACCCTTTTGGAGTTGGCCAAACAGTAACCAGCGGCATTGTATCAGCAGTTGCGCGTTCCAGACGCGGCATTAATGATTTTGGGTTTTTCCTACAAACGGATGCATCCATCAACCCCGGAAACTCCGGTGGTGCACTGGTGGATATGAACGGTCATTTGATCGGCATCAACACAGCTATTTTCAGTAAATCCGGTGGCTCCAACGGCATTGGTTTTGCCATTCCATCCAACATGGTTCGGGTTGTGGTTAGTTCTTCCGAAACCGGAAGCAAGGTAAAGCGCCCATGGATTGGCGCAAGTTTTCAGGCAGTAACTTCTGAAATTGCAGACAGTCTGGGAATGGCACGTCCACGCGGCGCACTGGTTGTCGGTGTGGTAACTGGCGGACCGGCGCATAATGCAGGCATGTCAGCAGGCGATGTTATTATCGCCGTAAATGAGCAGCCCTTGCAGCATCTCGATGCCATGGGATATCGCCTCACCACTATCGGCATTGGCGGCCTTGCCAGCTTTAAAGTGCTTTCCAAGGGCAAGGAAAAAACAGTTAGCATGAAGTTGACGGCAGCCCCTGAGACTGTGCCTCGTGAAGTATTGTCGATGCCTGATGAAAGCGCGCTGGGCGGCTCTGTTGTGGCCAATCTTTCCCCGGCTATTTCCCAGGAAATCGGCATGCCGGGTAATAAGAAAGGCGTCGTGGTTATGCGCGTTGCTCGCCGCTCTCCGGCCGCGCAAAACGGCTTGCGCCCCTTTGACATCGTTCGCGAGATAAATGGCGAAAAAATCAAGTCCAGCAAACACTTGCTGGAGATTGCTGAATCACTTTCAGACCATTGGGAAATCATGGTTGATCGAAAAGGTCGCGAACTGGTATTTGCCAGACAAGGTGGATTTTTCCGCCAATTTCTTCGCTAGAACAAAAGGTTAGAGCGCTTAAGTGAATCAACAAATGATCGCGGCGTTATAGAGATTTTGATATGTCGGATTTGTTCGCATCAGAAAAAAATGAGAATGATGCAGCAATGCAGCACCGGCCTCTAGCCGACCAATTGCGGCCAAAGGTGCTCGGTGAAGTTGTCGGTCAGGACCACCTCGTGGGGGATGAGGGTGCGCTGACACGAATGATTGCTTCAGGCAACATTGGCAGTTTGATTTTCTGGGGCCCGCCGGGTACGGGCAAGACAACTGTTGCACGTCTGATTGCCGGTGAAACAGATCTGGCATTTGAACAGATCTCAGCAATATTTTCCGGCGTTGCTGATCTGAAGAAGGTGTTTGAATCCGCTCGTCACCGACGTTCAAATGGTACTGCAACCCTGCTTTTTGTTGATGAAATTCATCGCTTCAACAGGGCTCAGCTGGATAGTTTTTTACCCGTAATGGAAGATGGCACGATCGTATTGATTGGTGCCACAACTGAAAATCCATCTTTCGAACTCAACGCAGCTTTGCTTTCGCGAGCCAATGTGTTGACCTTTAAACCCCATAATGAAGCTAGCCTCAAAGCCTTGCTCGCTCGTGCGGAAGATTTAGTGGGCAATCCATTGCCGTTGGATGAAGAGGCGCGTGCCTCACTCATTCGCATGGCAGATGGAGATGGCCGGGCGATCCTCTCTCTGGCTGAAGAGGTTTGGCGCACGGTCCGTGACGATGAGGTGTTTGACGCTGAAACCCTGCAAAATGTTCTGCAACGCCGTGCCCCCATTTATGACAAAGGGCAGGACGGACATTATAATCTCATTAGCGCATTGCATAAGGCCGTGCGTGGCTCTGATCCTGATGCATCACTTTATTATCTCTGCCGAATGATGGACGCTGGCGAAGACCGCCGTTTTATCGGCCGTCGCTTGGTGCGAATGGCCAGTGAAGATATCGGCAACGCTGATCCGCAGGCACTGGTGATTTGTAACGCTGCCAAAGACACATATGATTTTCTGGGTTCGCCAGAGGGAGAATTGGCGCTGGCACAGGCTTGCGTCTATCTGGCAACAGCACCTAAATCAAATGCGGTTTATAAAGCCTACAAACAGGCAATGGCATCAGCAAAAAGTAATGGCTCACTCATGCCGCCCAAACATATCTTGAATGCTCCCACCAAACTAATGGGAGCTGAGGGCTATGGTGTAGGCTATCAATATGATCACGACCAACCGGACGCCTTTTCAGGTCAGGATTATTTCCCTGAAGCCATGGGGCGTCAAAAGTATTATGATCCGCCAGAGCGCGGGTTCGAGCGAGACCTGAAGAAAAGGCTCGAATACTGGTCGAATTTGCGGAAGGAACGCGCCAAATGAACCATCTATTGATTGTGGCCCTTGGCGGCGGTATCGGGGCAGGGTTGCGTCATTTATCCGCAACAGCTGCCTTGCGCATCATGGGGCCAAGTTTTCCATGGGGCACATTTTTCGTCAATGTGGTGGGCTCTCTCACCATGGGGCTGTTTATCGGCTGGTTGGTTAAACGAACCGGAGGAAGCAGTCAGGAAATCAGGCTGTTCTTTGCAACTGGAGTTCTGGGTGGTTTTACCACGTTTTCAGCCTTTTCCCTTGATGCAGCAAATTTGATTGAAAGGGGTGCAAATCTCGCAGCCCTTTCCTATATCCTTGGTAGCGTATTACTATCAATAATAGCGGTATTTATCGGGCTGACCATTTCACGGGCGGTGTTGTGAATATTGGCGTGATGCTATAGGCATCTTGTGTTCCTTAAAAATTTTATGAAGGCTTAGAACCATGCGTGGTGTGGAGAATAAAACAGTTGACGGTGATGAAACCGGCATGCGCCTGGACCGTTGGTTTAAGCTGCATTATCCAGGACTTGGGTTTGGCATGTTGCAGAAATTGCTGCGCTCAGGCCAAATACGACTTAATGGTGGGCGGGCTAAATCCGATAGCCGCGTTACCCCCGGTCAAACCGTGCGTATCCCACCTCAAATCACTAATTTGGAGAGCCAGGGTGGAGAGCAGGCCAAGCTTAAAAAGCCGCTCACTTCCAATACGATTCGTGACCAACACGATATAGATGTGCTTAAAGCCATGTTGTTATACGAAGACAAGAAAGTCTTTGTGTTCAATAAACCGGCAGGATTAGCAGTGCAGGGGGGCTCTGGCCTCAACCGGCATGTGGATAAAATGCTGGAATCCATGCGCAGCCAAAAGGGTGAGAAACCACGCCTTGTTCACCGTCTGGATCGGGAGACCTCAGGAGTTTTGGTTGTCGCACGCACCCGAGGTGCAGCTGCATCCCTGACCAAGGCTTTTCGTAACAGGACTACGGAAAAAACATATTGGGCAATCTGCAAAGGCACACCGCGCAAGCGCGAGGGTCGCATCTCTACCTATCTGGTCAAGGAACGGCTTGAAGAGGGTGATAAAATGCGAGTCGGTCAACATGGAGAACGAGGTGCTGATCACGCCGTCACCAATTACCGGGTAATCGAAACTTCAGGCTCCGTGAGTTGGATTGAGTTTAAACCGATTACTGGCAGAACCCACCAATTGCGCGTACACGCAGCCCATCTCGGTAATCCGATCATCGGAGACCCAAAATATTTCGACATTCAAAACTGGGAACTGCCGGGCGGCATTCAAAAACGCCTGCATTTGCACGCGCGTAATATTCGCATTCCGCACCCGGATGGTGGCAAAATCGATATCAGCGCACCATTGCCCCAGCATATGACCCAGACCTTCAACCTGCTCGCCCTGAACGAAGCTGATGGGGAATTGAGCGAGGAAGATTTCCGTTGAAGTTAGTACTATTTGATGCGGATGGAACCTTGGTGGATAGCCAGACCATTATTCATGACAGCATGGTCCAGACCTTTCTGGATTTTGGCTATGACGCACCCGTTCTCGAAGCAACAAAAGCAATTGTCGGGCTATCGCTGAATATCGCTATTGCAACCATGCTGCAGCGAGAAACCGATAGCCAGACAGCAGCAATGACAGAGAAATATAAAAGCAATTACAACGATATAATGCATTTGCCTGAATATGATTTGAAGTTGTTTCCCGGCATCCGGGAATTGGTTGAAGGATTAGCCGAGCATGACGAATTGCTAATTGGCATGGTCACAGGAAAATCGCGCAAGGGCGTTAACCAGCTATTAGACGCAAAAAGCTTTCGTCCCCACTTTGTGACCAGCCGATGTGCAGATGATTGCCCGTCAAAACCACACCCGGCCATGGTGCTGGAATGTTGTGATGAGGTGGGTATTGCACCAGAACAAACATGGGTCATTGGCGACACCAGTTTTGATATGGAAATGGCAAAAACTGCCGGAGCCAGTGCCATTGGTGTGTCGTGGGGATATCACACGGTTGATCTCCTGCGCGCCTCCGGTGCCGATACAATAATTAATGAGGCCCATGAGGTGCATGGGCTACTGGATATAAACAGGGATAGCGTCCATGCGTGAGTTTTTGGAAAACGTCGAAAAAGGCAGCGAAGACGATAGCATTTTGAACCCGCTAAAAAGCGCCCAAAAAGGTGTGCGGCCCCAGCTTCCAAAACGCTTCTATAAAGCCGTCGAAGCGATTCAAAACAATGATCATTTTCTTGTGCAACTCGATGGCCGGAATATCAAAACACCGGGAAAAGTCACCCTCGAACTCCCCACTCTAAAACTGGCAGAAATTCTCGCCAGCGAATGGGCAGCACAGGAAAAAGAAATCGACCCCATGACCATGCCCGCAACCCGTCTGGTCAATACAGCGATTGACGGAATTACCTCTGATCCGCAGGCAATCATGGAAGATATCGTAAAGTTTGCCGGCAGCGATCTCATATGTTACCGCGCTGATAATCCTGAAGGCCTCGTGGAAAACCAGATTAAACTCTGGGACCCGATTGTCGATTGGGTCAGTGAAGATGTGGGTGCGAATTTTGAACTTGCGGAAGGTGTGCTTCATACCGTCCAGCCAAAGGAAGCACTGGCGGTTTTCGGTGCGCGTCTAAAGCAGCATAATCACCCAATTGCGCTGGCAGCGCTCCATACTTTCACCTCGCTCACAGGCTCTGCAATCATTGCCCT